>CALXPW010000018.1 GCA_944390365.1 uncultured Clostridia bacterium
CAATTAAGCCTAGTTTCCAGTCTGTATCAATGTTAAATGACACATTTTCAAATACATTATCTAGGCTTCCATCATATTTGAAGGTTAAATTCTTTACATTTATTATTGCCATTGTTCCTCCTGTGTTATATTGCCTCATCTATAATCTCTTGTACCTCATCATAATCTGGTACTTTATCTTTTACTCTTGAATAATCTTTTTCAAAATTTTCTAAACATTCTTTTACACTCTCTCCAGAATTACTTTCTATATTTAAATTTGGATTATATTCCAATAATAGTTCCAATGTTTCTGCTGCTTTGTCATTATTATAATATCTTAATGAATGTATTGGAGTGTCTCCAAATCTATTTTCTTGGAAATTTACATCTGCTCCATATTCTAATAATAATTTTGTTGCTCCATAATATCCACATTCTGTTGTGTAAGTAATTGGCGTATTTACTCCTATAGGCTCATCAAATATCTGTACATCCGGATTAGCACCATTTTGAAGTAATAATTCTAGTATACTCCACTCATCTTTTTCTTTATTTTCATCTGGATTATATTTTATAGCATAATAAACAGCTTTTGTTGTTTCATTTGGATTCCAACCACTGTCTAAATATTCTTTTACTTTGTTATAATCATAATCCATTATTGCCACTAGTTCCTTACCCTCTTCTTGAATTAGCTCTTGCCTTTCAATTTCGTCATAGTGTATAAAGTTATATATAATTTTAAAGTCTATGGCACACAAAATTATTGTTACAACTAATAAAACTATTACTGTCTTTTTAAATTTCTTTTTTATGATTCTAATTATTCCAAATACTATTGTTAGTATAATTAGTGCTATTACAATAAGATTTAACGTAATAAATAGTATTCCTAAAAATCCCATTAAAGGAATTACAACTAAACTTCCCATAAAACATCACCCTTTATAATATACTTCTACTTCATTCTACTGTCTCAGTACTATTTTCTTCAGTATTATCCTCCTCTTCATCAGTTTGAACATCACTGGACAGTGTATTGTCTATTTCTTCATTCTCATAATTCTCTGGACTATCTATTATTTCATTTTCATCTACTACATCATTTTCTAGTAAAGTATCATTGGCTACTGTATTGTTTTGAGCTGGTGGTACATCCACTTCATTTTGAGTATTTTCATCCTGAATATTCTCGTTTGTTACATTGTTGTCATTATGAACTTCAGTATTTGTTACTTCTTCCTCATCTGGATCTAATTCTAAATCATTATTGTCGTCCGTATATATTATATTTTTTTCTTCATTTTTGCTATCTTCTCTATCATTTACATCTACTATACTGCCACTATGTCTTGTACATTGACTTGGCTCAGTTCCTTGTAAAAAATATTCTATATATGTATTTGTACAACCAGTTCTAGCAATTTTACCCGTATCTGCACATATTTCTGCAGTAACTATTTTGCTAGGTTGATAAAATCTTGCTCCAGAAAATCCGTCATGTATACTTCTCATCACATTTGCCCACATTATTCCTGCAGGGTTTTGACTGTTGTATTTTATAGTTTCGTTTTGGTCAAATCCAAACCACGCAACTGCTGTATAGTATGGTGTAAATCCACATAGCCACTTGTCGTAATTTTCGTCAGTAGTTCCTGTTTTTGCTGCTACATCTATCCCCGGAATTGAACAATATGTAGCTGTACCATTAGTTCCATTAACTGGTTGTTGTAGTAGCTTCTTTAATACATAAGCTACTTGTTCTGAAAATACTGTTCTTTTCTCCTGTTTTGAAGTCATAACAGTTCTTCCTCTACTATCCACTATAGATGAATAAAATGTTGGCTCTATATAAATTCCGTCATTTGCTATAGTTGCATAAGCTGATGCCATTTCTAGTGGTGTAACTCCATTTTGTAGTCCACCTAATGCCAAAGCTAAACTTTCATCTTCGTCTGTTAGTGAAGTTATTCCCATTTTCTCAAGGTATGAAATAGCCTTTTTAGGAGTTATTTGTTCCATCATTTCTACAAACGGAATATTTTGTGAAGACTCTAATGCTCTTCTAACAGTTATTTCTCCCAAATATCCTCCATCACTATTTTTAGGTTCATAATCTTTTTCAAAAGTAGTTTTCTCATCATTATATATCGTAGCACCAGTAAATATTTTTTCGTTGATGCCTGGTACTAAAACTGCAAGTGGCTTAATAGCCGAACCAGTTTGCCTTTGACTCTGTGTTGCTCTGTTTAAACCTCTAAAAGTCTCTTTTTCTCCGAAGCCCACCTGTACAAGCTAAAACTTGCCCAGTTTGATGATTTAGTATAACCATTGCAGCTTGTGAAGTGTCTTCTCCATTTGCTGAGTAAAGTATGTATTGGCTCTTTAAAGATTCTGTTTCTACTTTATCTTGCATACTTGAATCTTGTGTACTGTATATAGTTGAACCTGATAAGTATAAATAATTTTTTGCAAATGCTTCTGATATATTTTTCTCATCTGCCAAGTCTTGTATAACTTCATTTATTAGTGCATCTGTATGGTATGAATAAATACAGTCTCCTATCTCTATTTCTCCTTGGTCAAAATCTAATCCATTATTTACTTCTTTTTCTGCCTTTCCATATTCGCTTTCATCTATTTTTCCTAATTCTAACATTTTTTGTAATACTGTTAATGTTCTATCTGTAATATCTTCTTCGTTGTCATACCCTTCAAAAGGATTATAGTAATTTGGTGAATTGTTTATTCCTGCTAAATATGCACATTCTGCCAATGTTAGGTCTTCTACATCTTTGTTAAAGTAGTATTTGGCTCCTGTTTGCACTCCATAAACATTTGGTCCTACATATATTACATTTAGGTACATTTCTAAAATATCATCTTTTGAAAAATAACATTCAAGTAAAAATGCTTTCCACCACTCTTTTACCTTACGTGTTATAGAGTCTGTAGTATCTCCTGTTAAGTTTTTAACTAACTGTTGTGTAATTGTACTACCACCATAAGAAGAATGACCGAAACTAGTTATATAACTTAGTATTGCTCCACCTGTTCTTTTTATATCAACTCCGTGATGAGAATAAAACCTTTCGTCTTCTATTGAAACATAAGCATCCACTAAATTTTCGGGCATATCTTCAATGTCAACTGGAGTTAGTTTTTTCTGCTCATTTCCTAATTCTGCAATGACTTCACCCTCTTTGTCTAGAACTACAGACATTTTATTTGTAAACATCGCCTCGCTAAGCACTTTCCAATTATGTGCAGATATTCCTAAAGCAATTCCTCCTGCTATTAGTAGTATTAGTATTAAAATTAGTATAATTTTTCTTAAAAGCCTATTTTTGTGCTTATCTTTTTTGCTCTTTGATTTTGCACCTTTTTTATTATTGCTTTTATCACTATGCTTACCTTGCTCGCCTTTATTTTTCAGTTCTTTATTTTTTAGTTCTTCTCTTCTTTCTTTGTCTTGTTTCATCTTAAGTACAGATTTAGGAATTTCATCTTCCTCATTTCTTACTTTTCTCAAAATATCTCTCCTATATAAAAATATTTCCCCATATTTTCGCTTTCTTTACTTTATCATAAATATACATTTTTTCTCTATTTTTTTATGTTCCAATATCCTGTTTTTTTAGAGCCAACTCTTTCTATATATCCTTCTTCTTTTAATATTTCTATATTTCTTTTTACTGTTCGTAATGGTATTTTTGTTTTTTCAGATAGTTCTTTTTGTGTAATTTTGTTTTTATTTTTTATTTCGTTTAATATTAAATTTAAAGTGCCATTTAAAGTGCCATTTAAAGTGCCATTTAAAGTGCCATTAGCTAAATTTATTAAATCTTTCTCATCTAATTTTTCATCTCTTAATAATGGAACATTTCTTTATCTTCAAAAACAGGTGGTTTTCCTGAATATAAATATGAATTTTTTGTAATTTTTATAAATCCACTTCCTAATTCATCTGCATATCCTATTTCTCTAAAAAATTTTGCAAGTGTAGGATTTTTAGCAAAAGGTGTATAATTTTTTATGGTGAGTAGTCCATTAGTTCTAAATGAATTGGGATTTTCACATATTAATTTATCTTTATAAATAATCACTCTACTTGTGTGCCCATCAGTTATATCTCTATGCATAAGAGTATTTAGAACTATTTCACGTACCATAATGTTCCTTGGACTAACTCTCATTGCGTTCTCATCTATTGCAAATCTATCCATTGTATATTTGGCTATAAAATCAATTAGTCTATCGTACATGTCTATTAAATTAGTTTCCACAAAATCTCTATCATCATATCTATCTAAATCATGTCTTAAATCTTCGTCTACTGAAATATATGGATAAATAGTATCTTCATCAAATATTTTCCTTTTTTTATTATGGATACTAGCAATTAACGGAATATTATCTGATATATCAAAATCTCCCTCATAATTTCGAATAAATACCTTACCTTTATATTTATGAATCTCATTTGATTCTTCAATATGAGTATATAAAAGTATTTTACCTTTTATCTTTATTTCATGTAACTCAGACAAAATAGTTGGATTTATAATTTCTTTATTATTACATTGTGTAGTAAAATCTTTTTTTATTTTTTCTATTAACTCTTCTTTTATTCCAACAATTTCTTTTTTATCATTTACTCCCAAAATAATGTAACCACCTGTAGTATTTAGAAAAGAACATACAGTTTCAAATATGCTTTTAGGTAGCCCATTATTTGCCTCTTTTAGCTCAGTGTTAACATTTTCGCCTAATAAAATAATATTTTTTATATTTTCTTCCATAAGAGCTAATCTCCTTTTTCTCGCTTTTATTCTTTTCATATTGTATCATAAATATAAATAAAAATATACACTCTCTTTCAGCTTTTATAAATTTTCTTCAATTAACCTATATCTTGCTTCAAAGCTTTCTGTAGTTGAAGTATCAAATTCGTTTCCATCTAATATATATTTTATCCATTCTAAAGCATACTTTTTTATTGCTGGTTTTTCTTTAAGAATTTAAGAAATCTAAACAAAACAAAAAAAATTCTTTATGACTTTCAGAAAACTCATTTTTTTCTATAAGACTTTTTATTTCTTCTATGGATGCCCATTTAACTTCATCTACTTCATCTTTTTGTAATACTACATTATTTATATCTATATTTTCTTTTAAATAATATAAGTCAACAAAGTCATCTTCTGTCTTTATTGTTTTAAATAATCGTATATTGCTATTTTGCACTTTCAATCCTAATTCTTCTTTTATTTCTGTTATTATTCCTTGTTTGCTTGTTTCTCCAGAAATAGGATGTCCACCCGTTGTTGCCCATTTTCCTTCTTTTTTGGCAGTTCTTTTTTGTATTAAAAATTTTCCTTCTTCATTTTGAATAAATATAACTACTGTTATATAGTATCTACCTTTTGGAATTGCTTCTCCTTTGCATATAGTTTCTCCTGTTAGTTCTCTTTTTTCATTATATAAATCTCTTTTTTCCAAAATGTTCCTCCTTTTATAGGTTACAATAAATTTTATGACTTTTTAATAATTTAGTAAAAAAATTTTATTTTCTTAGAAATACTGCTACTTTAAAAACATACATTAGATTCTGATAAAAAAATTACTCTATATATTTTGTTTTTATATTTTTTATTATATAGTCTTCTACTCCAACTAATTTTAAATATTCTTCTATACTATTATATTTTTCTATAAACTCCTTTAGGAACTCTTCCATATAGAATCTTTTTGGAGTTATTATATTTAAAATCCTATTGTTGAAATTAGCATATTTACTTAGAGTTTCTTTCATAAAATCTTTAGTAGCCATATAGTCTTCTACTATGTCTTCTTCTCTAACCTCAAGCAATTTAAGTATTAAAGCTGTAACTACACCTGTCCTATCTTTACCAGCATTACAAAAATATAATACTTTTTCATTGCTACCTATTATTTGAAAAATTACTTTCATCTTTTCTTGTAAAGTTAACATATCCATATATGATTTAGGAACTAATTCTTCTGACTCTGGTATGTCTTTTCCTATATCTATTCCTATATGATAAACTTTAAAATTTTTATTGTTTTCAAAAATAGATTCTTTTGCCTTTATTTCTTCTATTGACCTTAAGTCAATTATAGTATTCACTCCCATTTTATTTAAAAAATGTATATCATCATTTGACAAATATCTTGGAAGATTACTTCTAATTAGTCTTCCGAATTTTACTCTGTTTCCTAAGACACTTCTATATCCACCAATATCTCTCATGTTCTCAAGTGAGTTTTCTAAATATCTAATCATTATATTTACCCTTTCCTAATAATATAAAACACATTTTCAAAATTACTTTATTCTTTTTTATATAATAAAACCTATATATTATAGCTCATGCTGAAGCTTTTCAAATTATTTTATCATAATTCTTTTATTTTTCAACTAAGTTTTTTGATAATTTTCCCTTGTTTTTTCTTTTTTATATATACACTAAAATGACCCGTCACATTTTTACGTAACGGGCTAGTATATTCAAGTTAGTGTTTCTACTCTATCTTTATAGTATGTCTACATTTACACTCTGAATGCCTATGCATACTTATATAAAATCTACAAAAACAGTAGACTCTCTATATCTATACGTGCATTTGTATACTCCACATCTTCCAAAGACAATCCACCAAGCTGAAGCACATCTCCTGCATTTAGTCTTAGTATAACTGTACTTGTAAGTGTATATCTGTTATTTATAATATCACTATCTATAACTGCTCCTTCATTCAGAGTTTCATTTATTGGCACATTATTTACTAATAAAATTGCATTAAAGTTAAAAGTTCCAGTATTTTGTGCCACTCCTGTTAGTTGATATGAAATCTGATATATTCCATCTCTATTTATTAAGATTTCATTCGAGCCGGGCGTATGTGACAGCGCATTTCCTTCTACAATCTGATTTTGACTAAAATTGATTATGCTATTTCCTATTTGAGTATTATCTCCACTTGTTGCAGTAGCTACTAATATGCTTTTATCTTGATTAGGATTGTTTATAAAAACAAATAATATAGCTAAAAATAATATAAAAATTAGTGTAAAACATAGCAATAATTTTAATATTTTACATTTATTTTCTTGGCACATAATGTAATCCCTCCTTTTATATATATTATGGAATTACATCGAATTTTGATAAACTATGCTCAAAAAACGAGACTATGAAAATTCATTCATAGCCCCGTTTGCGAAGTTGCTAGTAGAAACTTCGCTCCGTTTTTTTATGACAATTTGTACCTAGTGTTATCGTCCACAATTTCAAAAAACAACCTGCACTCAGAGTAGCTTCCCGGATTTGCCATAACATTGTAAATTATATCTTCAAAAATATAATTTACAGTATTGCTAAGTTCTCTTGCTCCAGTATCTAAATGCAAAGACCTGCCAGCAATCAGTTCAAGCAATTTAGGATTATATCTAAGAGAAATACCCATATTCCTTAATTCTCTTTGATATCTTTTAAATATTGAAAGACGCGACTTTTTTAAGATTTGAACCAAATCCTCCTTTTGGAGTTTGTTCATCTCTACTATTGTATCAATTCGTCCAACGAATTCCTCAGGCATACCATATTGGACTAAGTCCTGTTTGGTAAACCTATTTTGCAACGTTGCTTTGTTTTCATACTGCCTGAATCCGATTTGTCCTTGTCCGAGCCGTTTATCTCGTATTTTTTCCAGTCCGTCAAAAGCGCCACAGAATACAATAATAAGTTGACTCGTATCGAAAATACAGTCATCTAATTTATATTTAGTACCCTCAATAATCTTGAGAAGGCTTTTCAGCACTTTAGCTCCTGATACACCTTTCTCATCTCCTGTTTTCTTGTCGATTTCATCAATTATTATCATACCTTTTTGTGCTTTTTGCAAATCGTATTGAGATGCAACAATAAGATTGATAAGCATATCTTCCACACTTTTTCCATAATACCCCTCTTGAGTATATTTTGTAGCATCCTCTTCTGTGTACGGTATGTTCAACCTTTTAGCAATTTGTTTAAGTGTTTCTGTTTTACCAACTCCACTTGAACCAATAACCAAAATGTTGGATTTAATAGACTTGAAATATAGCGATCTGTAAATAGCTGTTAATATTCTTCTTATTGCAACATCCTGTCCAACAATATATTCCTGAACATTTTGTTCAATCAGCTGAATTGGCGTAATGCGTTCGCTTTTTCTACTATGCTTAGCCTCCTTTGCAAGTTGCCGTTTTGCTTCTAGTGCAGACTCCACGTTTTTGTTAATTGCCATAATATTTCTCCTTTCTATTTCCGAGAAGAGTTAATATACGGTTGATGTCAAGTATTATATCATATTTTTGCGTTATTTGTATATACTTTATGGCAACTTTTTCTCAATTGGGGACGGGCTTGTTTTGCAAATTTGCTTTTTTATGTTAATTGGTATATAATGTATATATAATTAGCCAAGTGCTAAGTTGAAAATCCCACACACATATTATTTTTACAACAGGAGGATTATTATGAAACGTTCCAACATCTATCGCGATTTAACCATTTCTAGCACCAGTTTTGCAATTGGTTGCATGCTCGCAGTCACTGTCTTCAGCCACAATCCTTGGATGTTAATTCCTTTTGCAGGACTTATCATCTGCCTCGTCATTATCTTACTTGATAACGATGAGGATGAAGACGAGGACGACGAAAGCGTCACCGACACCCAATAACGTTTCAAGCACCGTTCCCAAGTGACGACTGTCATCTGGGACGGTGCGTTTTTGTAACCTATATAAAATAACGAATATTTCTACTTAATACTAATAATTATAAATCATATTAAATTATTATTCCTTCTCCGTAGTCATACACATCAAGTCCATTAAAACTTACTAATTCTAATCCATATTTGTTTATATGCTTTATTACTTCATCCTTATATTTTAATTTGTTAATATCTCCGAAAAGTACAAATTTATTGTCAAATACTAAAGTTGCACCACCAATAAAGCCTCTCATTGTAGACTCTGTACCATCTCTTTTTAAGAGTTTTATATTGGTCTCTTCTATATACAATGCATCTATACCATTTTTTTGTAATACCTCTTCTATGTTCTTATCTGTGGTAATACAAGAATTATCACCTGTTACTGCTATTGAGCATTTTGTATAGCCTTGTTTTACAATTAAATCTGGTTTGATGCTTTTGTCTATATATTTACTTCCTACAATTTTGTCTCCTATTTGGCATACATTGTATGGTACATCTTCTGGATATTCCTTACCGTACTTTGCTCTCTCCAATTATAGCATTTGTTAAATGCATTGGTGCATTTGGTGCTTCTACTATTTGATTATTTATTTTGCAGTAAAATATATCACTATGTCCTGATATTTCGTCATATACCTCTTCTGATAACGGTATTTTTATAATTTCAAAATATTGCCCTAAATACGCTTGCTCTGCATCTCTTATTCGTTCATCTATTATTAGTTTTCTCACTTTTTTGCCTTTCCTCTACCTCTTTGTTTCTATGCTACAAAATACTATTAAAAAATCGCTTTACACTTCACATTCATTAAATCAAGCTTAGTCTTATATCATATAATCTTTTAACAAATTATATTTCTCTAAATTCCAGCATTTTCTGTAAGCATAAATCCTGCATATACAGTAGAATAGTCTGCTGTTATTTCTTTTACTAGTTCTTTTTCATCTTCCATTAAAGAATTACCTAGGTTTGACATTCTTTTATCAAGTTTTTGTGTCATTTTAGCACAGTCTTTTAATTCTTTCTTTATGTTCTTTGGCACTTGCTTTTCATATTTGTAGTTTATTTTATGTTCTAAGCTTGCCCAAAAATCCATCGCCATTGTTCTTATTTGAATTTCTACCTTTACATCAATTACTCCTATTGATAAGCTAACTGGTATAGATACAATCATGTGGTAACTTGAATATCCACTTTCTTTTGGTGTTGTTACATAATCTTTTTTCTTTATAACTGTAACATCTGGCATATTTTCAATCATTTCGACAATTTTATATATATCAGGTATAAATGAACAAATTATTCTCATACCTGCTACGTCATTTATTGTTTTAATTAGGTTTTCGTAATTAACCTCTAAGCCTTTTTTATTTAGTTTTTTTATAATACTTTCTTTACTTTTTATTCTGCTACTTGTATGCTCTATTGGATTGTACTTATGTAATGTTTTAAACTCATTACTTATTATATCTATTTTTCCTTCTAATTGTTGTAGTGCTGCTGTATACATAAATGTAAGTCTCTTATATTCCATATCTTCCTGTAAGCCATCCTCTTTTCTTACTATTAAATCTTCTATAATAATCAACTCCTTTGTATAATTTATACACTACTTTTATGTCCAATATGTGTAATTTTACTGTTAATTTGAAGATTTGTCAAATCCGGTTTTAGTTAATTTTCACCAAATTTCCATCTGTAGTAAAGTTAGAAACATTGTACAAGAAAAGCACATCTGTTATCTCATTTTCCTTAGCATATTCGGCATAATCGAAAAATGTGTGACGTGGGTCTAAGAAATGAATTTCACTATAATTTTCACACAAAAACTGTGACATAATGTGTGCATAAGAGTCTTTAATAACTAATAGTTTCTTACCATTTTCTACATTAGTTTTTACTACTACTTTACTATTGTTTCCATTTAGAAAATATGAATATTTATCTTTTCCTTGTAAATAATTTGCATTAAAAATACTATTTGTAGTTTCTTTATCATAAATTGCTTCTTTTATGTTAGTATTTATATCGTTTTCATACGCAAATAATTCATCTGGAGTTTGATTTAATATTTGCGCTTTCGAGTCAAAAGTTCCTAAGAATTCGTTAGAGACTGTTACTCTAGTAAAATCTTGTATTGGAACAGCTTGTAAATTAGCCATTTTGCAGAATTCGTTGTATACAATATATGCTCCATCACTATTCATGTGGTGATCTGTTTTAAAGTAAAGAGGTGTGTTCTCATTTTCTGTTTTTAGCGCATCAGTTACAACTACATTTGTTGTATATTTTGTATTAGTATATACGTTGTTTATAATGTCTTGTTGGTTTGGCACTTCTACATCATCTGGTAGTTTGTCACTATTTATATAAATAGAATTTGGAACTAATATAAAATATGTTGGTATATTCATTTCTTGCATTTTTTGTGCAAAATTTGTTATAGATGTAATATTTTTATTTACAGTTTTCTGCTCATCTTCTCCATATTCAAATTTTTCAAATAAATAGCCATCTTTTCCTATATATACTCCATTATTTTCTTTTTTACCCATTACGTCTATTTCCCACCAAGAGTTGAGTTTTAGATATATATTTCTAAAGGCAAAATGGTCGTTTATATAGTCATTTACGCCGTTTAAATAGTCGCCATTTACAAAACTTTCAAAAGAAAATCTAGGAATTGTGGCAAGCATTCTATTTTCTTCTTCTGAAAATACTTGCTTTGGCCATATAAAGTTTATTACAATTATTACAATCCATACTGTCATGAATATGGCAAAGAATATTTTGTTTTTCATGCTAAACTCCTTTCTTTTTTTGCAAAATGGGACGGGTCTATATTGTAAATACAATTCTACTTTTTATAGTGAGTATGCTTTTCTATTTTTGTCTTCGGCCCCCAACATCGAACAAACTGTACAAACTTCGCTAAAGCTACGTTTAACAGTTTGTACCTTGTCGGTCCCCACCTTAAGCACTACGACAAAAATAGAAAAGCATACTTACTATAAAAGGACAAATTAATTAGCAGAGCAAGCCCGTCCCCTTTTGCTAAAATCTAAAGTATAAAAATGGGTTAAAGCTATTGTTTACTAAGCTTGCTGTGCTTAATAGTATTATTGCTACATAACCAAGGCTGGCAAAGGTGTACATTAGTGCTTTTGCTTTTTTGCCATTTTTTAATGCTCGTTTTTCATTATTATTATCATTTATTTCTGTTTTTGTTTGCTCCATTGCTACATCTTTGTCTAAGACTTTGCTTCGCGTTTCTCCTATTTGTTGTTCGGTCTCTTTTAAGTTTTCAATATTATTACTTGAATTTTCCTTGCTTTTGATTCTATTTTTCAATGTTTGTGCTATTGGAATACTGCATATAATACCAATTATTATAATTACAATGTAATTTTTTAAATAATATATTGCTTCTGGGTTTGCAAAACTTGCTCCGTTTAAGTCAAACATTGTGCTTAAGTAAGTACCTACTTGTGTTAAATCTTCAAATGCAAATATTACCCAGCTTATTAGCACTAGTACAATTGTGTATAAATGTTTGAAAAAGTTTGGTAATTTTTCTAGCACTTTTAACATAAATAGCTTTTCTATTATTAAAATTACTCCAAAGTATAAGCCCCAAAGCACAAAGTTCCAAGATGCTCCATGCCAAGCACCAGTTAGTGCCCACACAATTAGTATGTTTCTAATTTGTTTTGGTAAGCCTTTTCTATTTCCACCAAGTGGTATATAAATATAATCTCTAAACCAACTGCTTAGTGTAATATGCCATCTTCTCCAAAATTCTGTAATGCTTTTACTAATGTATGGATAATTAAAGTTCTCGTCAAAGTCCATACCAAATATTTTTGCAAGTCCTATTGCCATATCTGAATAACCACTAAAGTCAAAGTAGATTTGTAATGCAAATGAAATGATTCCTATCCACGATAGTAAGACTGTCATTTCACCATAGCCACCTGTTTCTATTACATTCCACAAGGCACCTACATTGTTTGCAATTAGAACTTTTTTTCCAAGACCGATTATAAATCTTTTCATTCCAAGCGAGAAATTGTCCAAACTTATTTTTTTGTCTACAAGTTCTTCGTCAACAGTTTCATACCTAACTATTGGTCCTGCAATAATTTGTGGGAATAATGTAGTATATGTTAAATAGTTGTAAAAGCTTTTCTCACAGGTAACTGTTCCTCTATACACATCAATTATATATGATAGCGATTGAAATGTATTAAATGACACTCCTATTGGAAGTGGTATATTTAAAAGTGGTATGTCAAGTCCAGTTATTCCATTTATGCTTGAAATAATAAAGTCTGCATATTTAAAGAAGAATAGTATTAGCAAATTTACTCCTACATCTATCCATAAATATATTGTCTTTTTCTTTTTATTGTCCCAATTTTGGTTTATTTTATTTCCACACCAAAAGTCCATAACTGCTAAGAGTAGCATTATTGGAATGTATCTTATTTCTCCCCATGCAAAGAATATAAAGCTTGCAATAATCATTACTAAGTTTTTTACTTTTTTTGGTACAATGAAATATATTAAAAGCATTATTGGTAAAAATATATATAAAAATACTACACTGCTAAATACCATTTTTCTTCTCCCTTTTCTATCCCCTTAAATTATTATCTCATTAGGAATTACAAAGTTTTGAATTCCCATATAGCCAGGTGCTATATCATATTTTTGAAACACTATTGTAACTTTTTTATCTTCGTTAATATAAAATTCTTGATATTCGTTATCTATTCCAGAAAATCCACCTTCTTCTGGTGTAAAGTACAAATTATTTTCTTCGTCTTGTGCTTTTCTTTCTGCTATTTGTTTGTTTACCTCAGCATCTACTATCTCTTTATAGTTTGCGCCGAGTACGTCTTTTAAATTTAATTCTTTACCATTTTCTATGTCTATGTTGTAAAAATATTGTTCTTGATAAGCAGATGCAAAGCTTTCACTCTTTGTAATTACAAAAGATATTAGTTTTTCGTCTTGATATGTTATTTCATAATCTATATTTATTTGAGTAGGAATAAAATCTTCCATTGTTCCACCTGTTGCAAGAACTGCATTTTTGTATTCCTCTGCTCTTTGTTTTGCTTCTTCTAGCACTTCGTTTATTTTAGAAGATATTTCATAATTTATTCTATTTTCTAAATCTGTATTTCCTGTATTTCTTATTGCTGGAATCTTTGCATCAATTAGCTCGACTTCACTTTCTTCTTTGTATTCTCTTACTGTAAACACTTCTGCTATGCTTCCGATTATTGGTACATCTTCCATTGCTTTAGCGAAGCTTTCATTTGTGTTAAGTAATATAACAAATAAAGCAAAAGTTGTAGCAAGTGTTGCTGTAGCACCTTTTAACCAAGTTCGCATACTCTCTCTTTTATGTACCTTGTTTTCATGTACGGCTCTATTTACAACATAACCTAATTCTTGTGGAATTTCAATTGAATTATATGTTTGTTTAGCCTTTTTTAATATACTCATACACTTCTCCTTCCAATCTCTTTTTTAATTTCTTCCATTCCTTTGTATAATCTAGATTTTACTGTGTTTGCATTTGTTTTTGTTATATAGGCAATTTCTTCTATTTTTAAATTTTCAAAAAATCTAAGAATTATAACTGTTTTTAGTTTTTGATTTAGCTTTTGTATAATCGTATATATATCTATATTCTCTACAAGGTCGTTTTCATGACTAGCACTGAATAGTTCGTTTGTGGCTGACTCATATTCTATAAAATATTTATCACTTTTTGTTGCTTTTATTGCTTCGTTTATTAGTATTCTATAAAACCATGTTTTTACATATTCTTCATTTCTTAGTTTATTTATATTTTCTAGCGATTTGGTTATAGCCTCTTGAACCACATCTAACGCAGTTTCCTGATTTTTAGTATATGTGTACGCTATTCTATATAATTTTTCTTGGTTTTCTTTTATATATTCTATTAGTACTTCTTGAGCTAGATGTGCCATCTTTAAATCCTTTCGTTCTATCTCTTTTTCATTGTTATTTCTTTGCTAAGTAATTCACTAGTTTGAATTGCAATTTTAACATTTAAGATTATTTAACATAATCATTTATTATTTGATTTACTTTGCTACTGTCGTTAGATACACAAAAAATCACATAATTGCCTTCTACTCTTAAAATGTTATTATCTATTTTTCCTACTTCTTTTGGTAAATAACTTTGGAAAGCTTCTTTTCTTTCTTCTATTCTTGCATTTATTTTATCTTTTATACTATTTAGGTTGCTTTTATCTTTTACCTTTAATATAACTATCTCTTCGCTTGTTGCTCCACTTCCTTGGTAGGACACAAATTCTTCAACCTCGTCTGCTGTAAAATTATAGTCTTTCAGAATCATTTCAGAATCTACTTTTATTAGTTCATCTTCAAAAGCTCCACTTTGTAGAATTTTGCTTGCTAAATCTTCAATATTTATTTGTATAGTCTTGTTATTGTTTTTTACAATTATCATTGCTAATACTGCTATTACTATTATTGCAATTATTATAATTATTATTGCGATTTTCTTTTTCATTTTTTCATTCTTCCTTTCTTGCCGTGGACAAAGGGGACACTCCTATTTGTCCACGTTTTTTCGCTACTATAAACTGTGTTATATTTTTTCATATTTCTTTATCGTGGACAAATAGGAGTGTCCCCTTTGTCCACGGCTACGAATTATTTTTTAGGTAATTCAGCCATTTTTTACAATAATCTACATCTAAATGGATTCCGTCTGTGCTTGCTTCTTCTGGCAAATACCCTTGACTATCCACTAAAGCTGATTGGACATCTAAATAAGTTACATTTTCTTCGCTTGCTACTTCTTTTATTAGCTGATTAAATTTTGCTACATTTTTATTATTAAATATCTTATCATTATCACTTTTACTCTTAGTCATAGGTATTATAGATTGAACATATATTTTGCAATCTGGTTTTACTTTTCTTATTTCTTCAATTAGTTCTTTGTATTTCAACTTAAAAACTTGTGGATATGACCATCCAAGTTCATTTACACCAAGCATTATATATACAGTTTTTATGTTTTTATTCTGCATATCTTGCAGTAATGTTATCTTTTCCCCACTACTTGTTTGCACAAATTTCTTTGTTACTGCAGTATCTACCATAAGACCAATATATGAATAATCTTGAACATTTTTTAATCCGTTATACATAATAAGTCCCTGAGTTCTTGAATCTCCTATAAATGCTACCGAACTATCAAACGTTACAGGTTTTCCATTAGGATTATTATTTGCTTCATTATTGGAATTGTTTGAATTTTGAGCATTTTGGTTATTTGAATCTTGTTCGTTTGTAGGCTTGTTATTTGAACTTTGACTATTTGAACTTTCCTCATTGTCACTTGCTTCTTGTTCGTTTTTGTCAGATAAAATCACATTATTTTCTATACTGTTTTGCATCAAATTATAATTTTGATTTATAGAATTGTCTTGTATATAACCTGGTTTTAAATTACTAGTAGAATTCTTAGTTTCTGAATTTTTTATAAGAGTATTTCCTACAAATCCACCTATTACTAATAAGAATATGATAGGTATAAATGATGAAAAAAGATTTGGTCTTTTTCTTTTCTTTTTTATATAATAAGTTTCGTACATAGTATATCTTCCTCTCTTTTTTCTTTATACTATATTAGACTTAATTACACGCAAAAAAGTTTAAAAAATTTTTTCATTTTTTAAACTTTTTTATAGTGCCTATATTATCCCTCAAATTCTTCTTCTAGATTCTTTTCACGTAATTTTTTATTAGTATTTTCCTGTGTAATTGCATAAATTATTGAAACAATTGGCAAACCAACTATCATACCCATTATTCCAAATAAACCTCCTCCTATTGTAATAGCTACTAAAACCCATATACTTGGAAGTCCCATATTCTTTCCAACTACGTGTGGATATATTAGGTTTCCTTCTACTTGTTGTAATACTATTATAAATATTATAAAAATTAGAGCTTTTATTGGATTAACTGCAACTATAAGAACTGCTCCTATGAAGCCTCCAATAAATGCACCTACAATTGGTATAAATGCTGTTACAGCTGTTAGTGCACCAATAGGTCCAGCATAAGGAATATTTAATATAAGCATACCTATAGCACAAAGTGAGCCTAGTATTACTGCTTCTTTTGCCTGACCTGTTATAAAGTTTCTAAAAGAATCTCTTGCTAGTCTACATACTTTTATAATTGAATCTGCTTTTCCTTCGTCTATTCTAGCATATATAAATTTCTTTGATTGATTTTTTAGTTCTTCCTTATTGGCTAGTATATATACCGCAAATATTATTGATATGAATGCATTTACTATATTAGAAATTAAGCTAGAAATTTGGTTTATTGTTATGTCTAGGACATTTTTAGATAAATTAACTATACCATTTCGTAACGCTTCTGTATCGATTTCTATGTTTTGTATAAAATTATTTGCCTCTGGAAATTGCTCTGTTATTTTAATTCCCAACTCTTGTAAACTTTCTAAATAATTTGGTATATTGCCTATTAAATTTCTAATTACATCTATAAACTGTGGCACAATCAATAATAGTATTATGGCTATTATTGCTATAACTGTAATTATAGATAGAGCAATAGAAAATACTCTTTGTATGCCACTTTTCTTTTTGCTCATTCGTTTAGTATTGTTGCTTACTTTTACATTACTTGCTTCTGCACTTTGCATCTTAGCATTAGCTTTTGTTTTATTCTTCTTGCCTAATTTAAAGACCTTGTTTTCATAAAATGTCATAAAAATGTTTAGAATAAATGCTATTGCTAGCCCCCAAATAAATGGAGATATAATATCTAAAAAGCTTAAGCATGCGTTCCATACTGTTTTTATATTAAAAAGAGCAACTAGCAAGATTATTGCAATTACTACTATCTTTAGTATTTGCCTTGTATTTTCTTTTTCTAATTTCATAGAACCTCCTGTATTTAGATTATTTTGTTTTGATATATTTTGCAAAAAAAATTTCTCATAAGATTGTATTAAGTTTCCTTAAACTTATGAGAAAATTATAACATATTAAATTTATAATAGCAAATAAAATTATTTATATTCCAATTTCTTTAACCTTAAACTATTTACTGTAACCGTTATACTACTTAACGTCATTGCAAGTGATGCAAACATTGGATTCATTGTAATTCCAAATGGGCTAAGTACTCCTATTGCAATCGGTATCATACAAAGGTTATAGAAAAATGCCCAGAATAGATTTTGTTTTATATTTCTAATTGTTTTCTTGCTAATTTTCATAAGTTCTGGTATTTTTTCTAAATCATCTTGCA
Organism: uncultured Clostridia bacterium; assembly: GCA_944390365.1. Lineage (GTDB taxonomy): Bacteria > Bacillota > Clostridia > TANB77 > CAG-508 > CALXVA01. The sequence continues at coordinate 18,142 of CALXPW010000018.1, forward strand.
TAAGTACCACATCACTACTATCCATTGCAATATCTGTTCCACTTCCAACTGCTACTCCAATATCTGCTGTAACTAAACTTACGCTATCGTTTATTCCATCTCCACACATCATTACTAAACCATTTTGTTTTAATTCTTTTATTTTTTCTGCTTTCTCCTTTGGAAGAACATTTGCAATTACTTCTGTAATTCCAATACTATTTGCTATTGCTTTTGCAGTTTTTTCGTTGTCGCCTGTAAGCATTACTACGTTGACTTTTTGCTTTTGTATTTTTTCTACAACATCTTTTGCCGAATCTTTTATAACGTCCTTTACACCTATTAGAGCTATTAACTTGTAGTTATGATTATTTTCTTCTTGTTTTTTAGCCTCAGCTACAAACAATATACTATTTCCATCTGATTCTAGCTCTTCTTCATCTTGTAGTTTGTTTTCTATAGCTACATTGTTTTCTTTCATTAGCTTACTATTACCAATTAAATATGTATTGCCGTTACATTCTGCTCTAACACCATAGCCTGCAATATTTTTAAAGTTTTCTACTTCTGCTAATTTTATATTTTTTTCTGTTGCATAGTTTACAATTCCTCTTGCTATTGGGTGTTCAGATTTGTTTTCTATGCTTGCAACAATTTTTATAATTTCGGAATCTGTTTCATTAGTATTTTCTATATAATTAAACATTTTGCTTACACTAAGCTTGCCTTTTGTAAGGGTTCCTGTTTTATCAAATACTACTGTTTTAACTTTGTGAGCATTTTCTAGGCTTTCACTGTTTTTTATAAGTATTCCCTCTTTACTAGCTACTCCTGATGATACTACTATTGCAAGTGGAGTTGCTAAGCCTAGGCTACAAGGGCATGCAACTACTAATACAGAAATAAATACATTTATTGCAAATGCAAATGTTTCTCCTATTATTAGCCATACGATGGCAGATATAAATGCAAGTACAATAATAGTTGGTACAAAATATCCACTTATTTTATCTGCAATTTTTGCAATAGGTGCTTTGGTATTTGTTGCTTCTACAACCATTCTTACTATTTCAGAAACCGTAGACTCCTTGCCAATTTTCTCTGCTTTATATTGTATAGTTCCTTCATAATTTATGCTTCCTGCAATAACTTTGCTTCCAACTTCTTTTTTAGATGGTATACTCTCTCCAGTAACAAAAGACTCATCAATATGCGTGATTCCATCTATTACCTCGCCATCTACTGCAATTTTTTCTCCTGGCTTGCATACAACTGTATCGCCTTTTATAATTTCGTCAAGGGTAACTTCTTTTTCTTCTCCATCTCTTATAATTGTAGCTTTGTTTGGAGTAATCATCATTAAGCTTTGTATTGCTTCTTTTGTTTTGTCTTTGTTACGCGACTCTACATATCTACCAATATGTATGAAAAACAAAATAATAACTGCTGATTCAAAGTATAGGTTATGAGCATATTCATGATGCCCTGTAAGAATCATGTATGTGCCATATAAGCTATATAGGAAACTGCTTAAAACACCCATTCCCACCAAAGTGTCCATATTAGGAGTTTTATGCACTAGATTCTTATATCCATTTTTTAGAATGTCCCAGCCCATAATAATAGCAATAATGCTTAGAATTAAAAGGGCAATAGTATAATTTACAGGATAAGTATGCATATTTAAAAGTGGAATTTCTGGCAATCCAATCATAGAGCCCATAGCAATATATAATGTTACTATTGCTATGACTGTAAAGCCCCATAATTTATATTTTTCTCTTGACTTTTTCTTTTCTTCTTTTTGCAAATTGTCTATGCCTAAGCTTTCAAATCCAGCTTTTTGTACAAACTTTTCAATTTGTGGAATATCTAATTTTTTCTCATCGTATTCTACGCTAACATTGTTCATAACTAAATTTACAGTAGCATTTATTATTCCATCTTGCTTATTTAAATACTTTTCTAGCCCACTAGAACAAGCACTACATGTCATGCCATCTATTTTTAATAAAACTTTTTTCAATTTTAATCACCTTACTTTCTCAAAGCATAAATTGGTTGGAAAAGAATAAAATTTGACACAGCCAAAATTGTAATTCTTTTCCAACCTCCTACTACTCTGCTTCAAAACCAGCATCTTGAATAGCTTCCTTTATTTCGTCTAGCCCTATTTGATTTTCATCGTATTTTACATCAGCCTTTGCGTCTTCTAAGCTAACTTTTGCATCTTCTACTCCATCTTGATTATTTAATACCTTTGTTAATCTTGTACTACATCCTTCACAATGCATTCCTTTAATTTTTAAACATACTTCTTTCATAATAATACCTCCATTTTATTTTTAATAAATTTAAAATCACATTATCTTAATTTTTTAAATAAATCCATTATTTCCTTTGACACTTCTTCTGTATTACCATTTTCTATTTTTGTTTTAATACACGTATTCAAGTGTCTTTCTAAAATAATGTTTTCCAAGCTTTCTAAAGCTTTATTGATAGCAAGCATTTGAGTTAGTACATCATCGCAATATCTATCATCAAGTATCATTTGTTTTACTCCTCTTACTTGGCCCTCAATAATATTTAGTCTTTTTATTAAGCTTTCTTTTTCTTCTTCACTTCTTTTGGTTGTTCTACTAGTATCTTTTGAGATGTTGCAACTACATTTTTTATCTTCCATTTTTTTCACCTCTTTGTATTACCGTTTTTATTATATACCCCTACAGGGTATGTGTCAATATATTTTATAAAAAAATAAACTTAAAGTTTTGCATTACTTTAAGTTTATTCTCTTTTAGTATTCATTTATATGTTTCTTATACTTTCTTTTACATTCTAAATTATTTAAATGCTATCTTCTCTAATCTTTTTTATTGCTTCTGGCAAGCATTTTACTGTATCTGACGCAATCATACTTATGTCTGTATACTTTTCCTGTGCTATTTCGCCTGCTATTCCATTTAAGTACGCACCTGTTGCAACTGTTAATATGTCTGGTTCATTATACCCTAGTAATCCAACTAAAATTCCAGACAGTACATCTCCACTTCCAGCAGTTGCCATACCCGGGCAACCTCTTTTTACTAGATATACCTTCTCTCCATCTGTCACTACTGTTGTAGGTCCTTTTAGTAATAAAATAACATCATACTTTTTAGCAAAATCTTTTGCTATTGTTATTTCTTCTTTTTTTATATCTTCTACTTTTATTTTGCTTAATCTCTCAAATTCTTTTAAATGTGGTGTAAGTATTACTTTACATTTTGTGCTTTTTAAAATATCCATATTCATTTTAGAAATAGTATTTAAGCCGTCTGCATCTATTACCACAGGTATGTTATAATTACCTAATATATATTCCAATATTTTTTCATATTCTTCGCTTTGTCCCCAGCCCATTCCTATGGCTAATGCTTTTAATTTAGTTAGAGCTTCATTTATTTGTTCCTCTGAAAATACCATTTTATTTGCATTGTCGTTCATTGGAAATATTGTTTGTTCTAGCAAATATGGTGCTACGGCTTTTGCAATTCCTTCTGGAACTATTAGTCTAACTACACCACATCCTGCTCTCATAGCAGATGCACTTAAGTTAGCAAGTTTAACTGCTCCAGAATATTCTAAACTTCCTCCCATTATTCCAACATAACCATAATCACCTTTGTTGGTGTCACTTGGTCTATTGACAAATTTATTTTTTATGTCCTTTGTTTCTATTTCGTAAATGACTTCGTTTATTTTTAACATAGAATTTGATTCCTTTCTCTATAATTTTTCAAGCTAATTATATCATAAAATGTAAAAATGGAATCAATCTTTTGCTTAAGGTTGCAAATTGCACCCTTAAACTTTTTTCTTTCTGACTTAAGGTAACAAACTTGCACCTTAAGTTTATGCTTCTTTGTACCGGTCGCAAATTGCGACCGCCTTTCACTAAATAATTTGTTCGACAAAACCAATAAATCTATTATCTTCTATTTTATTAATAGCAAAACATTTCTTTCCTAAATCTTTCAAGGAAGCACCACAATGGTATAGTTCTGTACCATCAATTAATATAAATCTATCATGGAAGTTATTTGTTGCTGAAATTTATTTTCTTCATTTTTTTGCAATTCATTAAATACTTCATCAAATTTTTTATCATGCTCTAGGAGTTTGTACTCTACATTTGTTAGTCTCTCAAATACCTGTCCATTATTTACTATGAATTTTCGCATTTCTATAAATGCTCTTATTATATTAAGGCTAACTTTAATTGCTATGTCGTTTTTTAAAACTCCAGCCAGCATAGATATTCCTTGTTCTGTATATACATAAGGTAAGTATTTACTATGTTGGCCTCTTCCATTTTTGTTTAAGGTTCCAGTTTGGAACCTTAAACTGTTTATTTCATTTTCTGTTAATCGAAAACAAAAATCTTCTGGAAATCTTTCAATATTTCTTTTCATAGATTTATTAATATTTTTTGTTTCATAGTGATACAACATAGCTACATCGCTATCTAACATTACTTGTTTTCCTCTTATGTTATTATAAATGGAAAATTGATAGATTTTCCATTTATAACAAGGTTAGGCTTCCTTAGAATGTGCAACAATTTTGTTGCACATTTGTGCGTCGAAAGCTTTGCTTTCGCTAACGCACGCCTTTCTTATAAATTAAGTTTTTTATCTTATCTGTGTCATATATTGTTTCATCTAATTCTACATCTTTTGGTACGATATTATTGTTTTGCTCCATAATATCACGTCCTTTTTATATTTTATGTTACGTAATTATTATAAAACATTTGTTTGTATTTGTCAATTGTTTTTTTGTATATTTTTACTCCTTTTCCATATACTCCTCAAACTCCTCTTCTGGCATTGGTTTTGCATAATAATACCCTTGTATAATATCGCACCCTTTTTCCAAAAGATAATCTCTTTGCTCTTTAGTTTCCACTCCTTCGGCAATGGTTGTTAGTTTTAATTCTTTCGCCATTGTTAATATATAATCTATCATGTTCTTTTCGTTTTTTCCTATTCTATCTACAAATGATTTATCTATTTTTAAAATATCAGCTGGCATGTCTTGCAAGGTGCTTAAAGAAGAGTAGCCTGTTCCAAAGTCATCTATTGAAATTAAGAATCCTAATTTTTTCATTTTGTTCATTATTTCTATAATATCAATTCCTGCCTCTACTGTAGCACTTTCTGTAATCTCCAAGTCTATGTTATTTGTGTTTACTCCATATTTTGCAGCTATCATCATATATTTTTCTAGAAAATGTTCATCCAAGAAGTGGTCCCTTGATACATTTACAGATACAACAGGCTCTTTACCATATTTTTCTTTCCATGTTTTCATGTCGCTACATACTTGTTCAAAAACATATACATCTAATTTTAGAATGAACTTGTTTTTTTCAAATAATGGAACAAATTCGCTTGGTGGTACCATTTTACCATTATGCTTCCACCTTACCAAAGCTTCTGCTCCGTATAGTTCCTCGTTTTTTGTATACATTTTTGGCTGATAATATACTTTAAATTCTTTATTCATTAAAGCTTGATACATTTCTTGCTCTATTTTGCTTTCTTTTTCTAGTTCTTTTTCCATTTTTTCATCATAAATATGGAATTTATCAAATACGTCCCCTTTTGAAGCAGAATGCGCAATTATAGCTTTATCCATTGCTACTGAAATGTTTGTATCTGCATCTGTTAGTTTATATATTCCCATATTTACAGAAAGGTTATATACATTACTATCTATTTTTAGGTTTTCTATATTTTTTACTAATGTATTTACTATTTTTCGGATGTCTTCTTTATATTCAAATAGCACTGCAAAGTAGTCATTGGAATATCTGCAAATTAAACTTTGCTTTCCTAAAATCTGCTCTAGTTCTTCTCCAATACCGTTTAAAATAGTATCACCTGTTTTGTATCCATAAGCTTTGTTTATCATTTTAAATTTATTGATGTCTAGCACCAATAAATATTGATTTTCTTTCGACTTTTCCTTGTCAAGTATTTCCTGTCCTCTTTTTCTAAAGTAATAGATATTACCTTTTTTCGTAATTGGATCTATATACGCATATTCAAATAACTGTTTTTGTTTTTTGTTATTTGAAATTACAATATATATACAAATAGATAAAATGATAAGAATTACTATTATTGCTAATATAAATGTGGTAAGAAGGGCGCGATTCGCCTCTCCTGCAATTGCTTTTGATGGGATAAATGTTGCGATTGACCAATCATTTGCTCCTATTGGTTCGTATACCATATAATATTGTCCGTCTGTGGTTTGCAATGTTCTTGAGCCAGACACTTCATTCTTAATGTTGTCCTGTATTGTATTTTTACTTGCCTCAAATCTTTCTCTAGAACTTCCTACAAGCATTTGCTCTATATTTTCTATTAAATTTCCTGTTTCTTTATCTGTATTAGCACTAACAATGATTGTTCCGTCTTTATTCACAATGTAGCTAAATCCTTTTCCCTCAAATACTTTATTTGAAAAAGTGTCTTTATATGATTCTGTTTTTACAATTAAAAGAATTGCTATTTTTTCGTTTTCTATGCTAATTGCCTGTGAATATATGGTTATTTCCTCTTCGTCTATTTTGCTTATCCTATTTTCAGAAATATGTATTTCATTGTTTGAAAAAAAGTTGTCTATTTCATCTGAATAATTTACTTCATGTCCATCATTTGTTATTGTTCTACCGTTCTCGTACATAATTGCCATTCTTATAAAGTGGCTTGTGACGTCACTTCTTTCGTACATATCAAAAATTTTCTTGGTATCAACAATATTGTCTGATAATATTTCATTTGTAATAGATTGTAGAATTGCTTTTTGCTCTGTTATTTGAGTCTTTAGGTTGTTTGCATCATTTTTTACAATAGTTTCTATGCTATTGTTGGTATTAGCCTCTATTCGATTTAGCATATATGTCATATATGCAATTCCTATGGTTATAAGAATTAGAAATATAATTATGATAGTTACAATCTGTTTTCTATTATCTTTCATACCTAACTCCTTTGCTTCTTGTTTTTGCTAGGCCTTTTCTTTTTATAAAGTTCCTTATCGTGGCAAGATTTAGTATTGTCATCTAGTCCTTTTCTATTTTTTCAATCCTTTTTTCTAAATTTCTTCATTTTCTTGTTCTATTAACTCTTCTAACTTACTAATTTTTTCTTCCATATCTCTTTTTCCATCTTCATACAATTTTTCTAGTTTTTCCTTATCTTTTTCTAGCCTAGATACCGTAACAGGCTCTTTTGGTGCTATTACCATTATTCTGCCTTGATTTTCTAATTCGTTTATATGTACTTTTAAATTGTTATATCTCTCTGGCATTGTGCATAGCTTTTCTACTAATTGAGGATATTTGTGATAAACTCTTTTATATACTCTCTTCATCGTATTTGAAACTTCGGGCTTTCTGTAGTTTCTATCTCGTGTTAATACTACTAAAATATTTTTGTGCCCTTGCTCTATTGCCCAATCTACTGGTATTGGCATTGTTACTGCGCCGTCAAGATAGTGGTTATTTCCTATTTTTACCATTTTTGAACAAAGTGGCATGCTAGACGAGGCTTGTACTACTTTAAATATATCCTCTTTACAATCATTTTTCTCTACATACTCGGTAATTCCTTTTTCGCAATTTGTTATTACTGGTATGAACTTCTGCTCTGAAAACTTAAAAGTTTCATAATCAAAAGGATATTCTTTTTTTGATAACTCATTAAAAAGATAATCATATCCAATAATGCCTTTTTCTTTTCTTAGTGCTTTCATTCCAATATATCTTGGATTATCACAATTTTCTATATTTATTTTCGCACTTCTTCCTTGTTGCTTTGATACATAATTCATTCCAGTTAGTGCACCTGCCGATACGCCTAATACATAATTAGCTTCAATTTTATATTTCATTAGTACATCTAACACTCCAGAAGTGTATAGACTACGTAATGCTCCACCTTCTAATACTAAAGTTAAATCTTGCATTGTTATCACCTTTCTTTTTTATGAATAAGAAAAAAAAGTTTGCATATATTATTAATAACTAAATTCTATATTATTGACATTTTTCTATTAATATTATATAATTTAGTTACAGATTAATTACTAGGCGATGAAGCACCAACATAAGGTGTGTTGAATTGGTCAACCAATTCCATCGCCTACTTTTTATTGCACTTTCATTTAATAAATTCTTTTAGTCCTACTCCATTTATTTTTCCATTATGATTTCTTATTGAATTTTTTATCATATTTACATATGTATCATTTTCTTCCTCAAAATACTTAAAAATAGAGCCAGCACAAAAATCTGCAAGTTGAATTCCAGAAGAATATTCAGAATCTATAAATACTAGACTTTCAGAAAAGTTCGGAAATCCTATATATTTAGTTCCCATATTTTTAGCTCTTCTATATGAAATTTGTAATTCTTTATCCAATTTACTATTTCTATCATTTTTTCTACTGTCTGTAAATAGAATTACAGGTATGCAAGTATCTCTTCCGTTTCTGTCCGTTACTTCCATACAAAATCTTTCCATAAGTAAGTTTAAGGCAAATGCATATAAATCATTTTGATTCTTTATATTTAAGTTTGATTTATAGCACTTTTCTTTATTCATTGCTATTCCTACAACAGAATTTTTATACTCTGAAATTAATTCTAGTATTTCTCGCCTATATTTAATATAAGTATCTAATTCCATACCTAACGCTTTATAGCTCGAATTCCATTTTGCTTCTATTTCCTTGCTTAATCCGTATTTTAATTTTATCAAATCTAATCTTTGTTGTATTTTTACTAATTCATTACCATCAATCATAAAACCAGCCAAAACAAAATATTTACTTGACTTTGTATTAAATTCTTGTTTTTGTTCGTTATATCCACCAGGTTGTCCAGATTCATCAATAAAGACAATATACATTATAACATCAGCCTTTCTTTTTTGTAATTTATTAATCATATTATACTATATAATTAACAAATTGCTTGTTGCAAATACAACATTTTATTACTATAAAAACATATTATCTTACTGCTAAACTGGTTCCATATAGGATTATTATTTTAAATTTTTCTAGCTACTCTACAAGGATTGCCGAATGCTATAGAATTTGCTGGTATATCCTTTGTCACCACACTTCCTGCTCCTATAGTACAATTATCTCCTATTTTCACGCCCGGAAGTATTGTAACATTACCTCCTATCCATACATTATTACCTATTTTTACTGGATTTGCATATTCTAATCCTTTGTTTCTTTGGATAATATCTACCGGATGTGAAGCAGTATATATATTACAATTTGGTGCTATAAATACATTATCTCCTATTTCAACTTTAGCAGCATCAAGTATTATTAAGCCATGATTTGCATAGAAATTATCTCCAACACTTATATTATATCCATAGTCACATATAAATGGTTGCTCTATACGAAAATCTTTGTCTATTTTTCCTAAGATTTTTTCAATTAACTCTTTTCGTTTTTCCGTTTCAGATGGCTTTAAGTTATTATATTCATAGCATAAATCTTTAGTTTTAAGCATTTCGTTTATTAACTCTTCATCATAATTTGGATTATATATTTGATTGTTATCTCTTTTTTCTTTTTCTGTCATACGGTCCTCCTTATATATTTAGATTATACCACCATATTTGTTTGATATACAGTTAAAAGTAGCAAAATTTTAATTGTTGTTTATACTCATCGTTTCACTTATTATCTCATTTAAAAATTCAAGGCTTGTATCGTCTACCAATGTTGATTTATCATTTTTTGATAATATTCTTGTTTCCGGTCTATAATAGTATGTAGCTCCGTTTGAATCTTCGAATATATATGTTATCATCGACTCGTCAGTTACTTCTTTATCATATATTAAATTTCCTAAAAAATACCTAAAATCTCTCGCATAAGAATCACTTAATTGTTTTCTATCTTCTGGTTCTTTTGCCGAATACATATAAATAGGTGCATTTTCAAATTCTTCTATTTCATTCTCAAAGTCTTCATATTGCATAGACCACGAGCCAATTTTTACTTTATTATATCCACCCAGCCTATTAAATTTTATAACTTTATATCCTAGTCCCCAATATTCTTTGGTACCTCCATCCATATATGCCCAATCTTGATTTACACAAAATAGTGGTTCTTCTCCGTTTTGAGCTCTCTCCTTGTCTATATTATAAAAAATTACTCCTAATGTAACTAATACAATTATTGCGATGATAATTATATTTAACAATATTATTAAAGTTATTTTTACTCCTTTTTTCATAAGTTATTCCCCCTATTTTTATTTGGTAGTGTCAACTAAATGTATATTTTATTTAGTTACACCCCTGTATTTTTAAGGGTTTCATCACTTTTTTTCAAC
>CALXPW010000019.1 GCA_944390365.1 uncultured Clostridia bacterium
ATTTCAATGCCTACTAATACTGTATTTTGAGCATGATAAATAAAACTTAATTCTCTAGAATAAACTCTCTCTCTCTCTTTCTCTCTTACAGCCTCAACGGTTTTAAGCATTTTTGTTTTTTTCACCCCTTACCATTTTTCGTTATATTGCTTTTTTCTTTACTAATTATCTTATTGTAATTCATTTTTACCTTTGGTAGTATATTTTTATTTTATGCTATTTGTATTTATTTTTCAAGTACCTATCGCATTTGTAATATACTCTTAATATTTCTGTAACACTGTTGTAACATTTTTACCCAACCACCTGCGTTCTTCTTTTATATATTAAATCATGCGTGAAATTTGCCCACTTGTCCATTTCCTCTGTTCTAATTTGCAATTCTGCTTTAATTGGAATAGTAACTTCTCCTACTTTATAAACATATTCAAATATTATATGATAGCTTGTATACCCACTTTCCTTTGGATTTCGTATGTAATCCTTTTCTTTTATAATTCTAAATCTGCCATCATTTTTTATTAAATTACTTAAATCATAAATATCGTTTAAATTACTGCATACAATTCTTATTCCTATCAAATCATTTATTTTTTCTATTACATTGTCCCAAATGAGTTCATATCCTTTATGCTCCATTTTTTCAATTAAACTCTCATAAGATTTTATCCTTGATTCTACTTTAGTTATTTTATCTACCTTACATCCATTTTTAAGTGCATCTTTTATTTCATTTAATACTATATTTCTTGCTATATTTACAATGTAATACATATTTTCGTACATATCATAAATGCTAATCGTATTAAATTTTTCTTTGTCCATCGTCTTATAGTTTTCTCTCCTTTCAGTTTAGTTTGGAATTTCCATTATACTACTAAATTAATTTTTATTCAATACATTTGTTAAATTTTCTTCCAAATATTGTAAATTATTTTGTTACTGTTAACGGTTGTTTTTTTCAGAACAATAGAAATTTTAAATTTTATGTTGGAGTGCTTAAGGTGTGGACCGACAAGTTTACAAACTGTTAAATTGAGCACAAGCGAAAATTTATACAGTTTGTACGCAGTTGTGGGCCGGAAACATAAAATTAAAATTTGTATTGTTCTAACACTTTAGAGCAAACTATGAATTGTAAATTTTTTCTCCCCTACCCAAAACCAATTAACTATGATATAATATATATTATTTATGGAGGATAGAAATGAACACAAAATATTTAAAAACTTTAGAATTTGATAAAATAATTGAGAAATTAACTACATACTGTAAAACATATATTGGAAAAGAAAATGTAGCTAACTTGCTTCCTACTTTTAACCAGTACAAAGTAACAAACTTACTAGAACTTACTAATGAAGCAACTAGTTTAATTTATAGAAAAGGTAATTTTCCCCTTTCTGATTTACCAAATATTGAAATTAGCATTAAAAACTTAGAAAGTAGCGCTACTTTGTCTATTTCTGCTTTATTAAATATTGCTAGATTCTTGAAAATATCGCGTGAAGTAAAAGAATATTTTTCATCTGGCGATGATATAGATTTATCTAGTTATCAAAAGTTAAGTGATATATTTGAAGCAATTTATACAAATAAAAGTGTTGAGGAAAAAATCTATTCAGTTATACTAGATGAAAATACTATCGCTGACAATGCTTCTTCTAAGCTAAGCAGTATTAGGCGTCAAGCTAAAAAGTTGGAGCAGGAAATACGCGATAAGTTGAATTCTTTTATTCACTCTAGCACTTATTCTAAATATATAATGGAACCAATTATTACTATTAGAGAAAACAGGTATGTGCTTCCAATTAAAGAAGAGTACAAATCTCAAGTTAAGGGCTTTATTCATGATGTTTCAAGTAGTGGCTCTACCGTGTTTATTGAGCCTATTAGCGTGTTTGACCTTAATAGCGAAATTTCTAATCTTAAAATAGAGGAAGAAATTGAAATAGAGCGAATTTTAGCAGAGCTTTCTAGTATGCTTTATGATTACACTGAATCTATGAAAAGCAATATATCTACACTTGGTGATTTAGATTTAGTATTTGCTAAGGCAAGCTATTCTCTTGACATTGACGGCATCTGCCCTAAAATCAATGATGAAAAATTTGTTGATTTTAAATCTGCAAGACATCCTTTAATTGACAAAAATGTGGTTGTTCCTATTGATATTTCTATTGGTAAGGATTACTCTTGCTTGGTTATAACTGGCCCTAATACTGGTGGAAAAACAGTTGCTTTAAAGACTACTGGTCTTTTGCTACTTATGGCTTACTCTGGCATATATATTCCTGTTAAGGAAGGCAGTAGCATTTATGTGTTTGATAATATTTTTGTTGATATTGGCGATGAGCAAAGTATACAGGAAAATTTAAGCACCTTTTCTTCACATATTTCTAACATCGTGGAAATTACAAATAACGTTACTTCTAATAGCCTTGTGCTAGTAGATGAATTAGGTTCAGGCACAGACCCTATTGAAGGTGCAAATTTAGCAATTAGCATTTTAGAGTATTTATTTAAAGCAAATGCTATAACAATTTGTACTACACATTATCAGGAGCTTAAAAATTATTGCCTAACTCATAAAGGATTTCAAAATGCAAGTTTCGAATTTGATTTAGACAATTTAAAGCCCACATACAAATTGCTTATTGGTATTCCTGGGAAGAGTAATGCTTTTGCAATTAGCAAAAAATTAGGATTAAATGAAGAAATTTTAAAATCAGCTAGTAGCCTTATGAAAAGCCAAGATGTTAGCATTGAAGAATTGATGAAAAATATTTATGATAGCAAGTTAGCAATAGAAAAGGAAAAAGAAGAAATTGAAAAAAATTCCAACCAAATAGAGGCTCTTAGAAAGTCGTTAGAAATCCAAAATAGTAATCAGAAAGAGAAGCAAGATAAATTACTTGATAAAGCAAGAAATGAGGCAAAACAAATTTTACAATCTGCTAAAGATGAGGCAAATTCTGTAATACGCAAATTAAACAATTTAGGTAAAAATGATTTAACCTCTGCAAATAATTTAAGAAATGAGCTTAATGATAAATTAAAAGATTTGAATGCAGATACTTCAAATGATGGTATAAATTTAGAGAGTTTGAAAGAGTTAAATAGCAAATTTAGTTTGAAAAATAGTAAAATAGATAGTACTTCAAAAAAAGGTAATTTTAATAATGTTGGCTCAAATAATAAAACTTCTAGCCATTCAACAGTTACATTTGCTAAGAATAGTAAGTTTAAATCCCAAAACATTTCTAGTGAAATAAATGTAATTGGTCAAACAGTTGATGAAGCAATATTTGTAATAGACAAATACTTAGACGACTGCGCTATAGCCAAACTTTCTCCTGTACGAATTGTACACGGAAAAGGCACTGGTAAATTACGCGAAGGCATCCATAAATTTTTAAGGACCAACCCTCATGTAAAGAGCTTTAGGCTTGGCACTTTTGGTGAAGGAGAAATGGGTGTTACAGTAGTTGAATTAAAGTAGGTCGGTCGTGGACAAAGGGGACTACTGCCTTTTGTCCACACTTTTTATTTATAATTATACTTTAATTTATATGTTTTCTATTGTGGACAAAAAGGAGTGTCCCCTTTGTCCACGCTTCTTATTCCAAACTCTCAACCAACAACTCTTGCAAGATTATTGCTTGATTTTCATCTAGCTCTTCCCCTGTAATTTCATTATTCGAAATAATTCTAATTCCAATGCAAGGTATGTTAAACTTATTACATACAGAATATACTCCTATGCTTTCCATATCCTCACAGAGATTGTCAAATTTATTGCTTATCCAATCAATTCTGTCTATTTCTCTGTTAAACACATCACCACTACCAATAGTTCCTGTATATACTTTATTTTTATGCTTTTCTTTCAAGAATTTTTGAAACTTTTGTACTAATTCATAATCTGCACTTTTTATTTCTTTTGCTCTTTTATTTGGCTCCCATTCAAACGGATTTGAGCCCTCTCCTCTATTCTTACTTGACATTGAGTAGGCATTTATATTACAACATTTTTCACCAATTATAATATCTCCTGTATGTATACTTTCTCTATGAGCACCTGCAATTCCTTGATTTATGACTATATCTGGTTTAAATTTTTCTATTCCTATAGTTGTGGCAATAGTTGCATTTATTGTTCCAATTAGAGTTTTTGAAATGATTACATTACAATTATTAATCTTTCCCATATAAAATTCATAATCTGAGATGACAATTTTTTCTTGTTTTTCTAATTTTTCTAGCAATGCTTGTATTTCTATATCCATTGCTCCTTGTATTAAAACAGTTTTATTTTCCATTTTCTTACTCCCCAATAAAATTTGTGGACAAAAATGACTGTCCCTTTTGTCCACTATTGTTCAAGATTTCCTATTAACTCTATCCCGTCTAAATTTACTATTTTTACTTTCTTTATCTCGTTTTCTAGCTTTTGGTCTTCTCCCTCTACTTTTACCACAATGTAGTTTGTTGTATGTCCTTTCATAAACTTCTTGCCATTTTCTATATGTGGTTCTTCGAAAAGCACCTCTACTTCTTTTCCGATGTATTTTTTATTGTACTCTCTTTCATTTTCATCGGATAATGCTATTAGTTTCCTGCTT
Organism: uncultured Clostridia bacterium; assembly: GCA_944390365.1. Taxonomy (GTDB): domain Bacteria; phylum Bacillota; class Clostridia; order TANB77; family CAG-508; genus CALXVA01. Next base: position 4,626 of record CALXPW010000019.1, read on the forward strand.
CTTTCCTCTTTTATATTTCCATCTACTTGGTTTGGCATTACTGCTGCTCTTGTACCTTTTCTTTGCGAATACTTAAATATATGTGTTTTATAGAATTTTATTCTTTTTAAAAATTGATATGTAGTATTAAACTCTTCTTCTGTTTCTCCTGGGAATCCTACAATTATGTCTGTTGTAAGTGCTACATTTTGATACGCTTTTCGTAATAACTGTACTCCTTCTTCAAACTCTTCTATACTATATCTTCTATTCATCCTTTTTAATGTCTCGTTGCAACCACTTTGTAATGATAAATGAAAATGGTCACATATTTTTTCTAACTTAGATAGCCTATCTACAAAATCTTTTGTTATAAGAGTTGGTTCAAGTGAGCCGAAGTCTAATTCTTTTTATACCATCAATTTTGTTTATTTCTTCTAGTAAATCAATCAATTTAAAGTCTTTGTCTTTAAAATCTCTACCATAAGAAGCAAGATGTATTCCTGTTATTACCACTTCTTTTATTCCTTGCCCAGCAATTTTAGTTATTTCGCTAACTACATTTTCTGGATTTCTACTTCTTATATGACCTCTTGCAAAAGGGATTATACAGTATGAACAAAATCTATCGCAACCATCTTGCACTTTTATAACTGCTCTTGTTTTTTCTGTAAAAGTAACCTCTCCCAAATCCACATATTCTTCACAATGAAGAACATCAGTTACATCAATTTTTTTGTTTGTTCCTTTATATTTTTTCGCAGAAGAGTTTGCTTCTTGGTTATTTTTTTTATTTAAAAAATCTTTTTCATCCTTGCTATTTTTTTCGTCAATCATGTATTGATTTCTCTCATTTAGCATTTCATCTACTAAACCAAATATATTTTTCTTTTCATTTGTTCCAAGTATTAAATCTATTTCTGGAATTTTTTCTAATTCTTCCTTTGCCACTTGTGCATAGCAACCTACTGCAACAAGTATGGCTTCTGGGTTTAACTCCTTTACTCTTCTTAACATTTGCCTTGATTTTCTATCTGCCATATTTGTTACTGTACATGTATTTACTATATATACATCTGCTTTTTCATCAAATTCTACTATTGTATATCCATTTTTCATAAATTCTTGTATCATTGCATTTGTTTCGTATTGGTTTACTTTACAACCTAAAGTACAAAATGCTACAGTTTTGTTTTCCATTTATTTTTTCCTGCTTTCTTACATTTTTTATACATTTATATTATAACATATTTGTTTATGCTTTGATATTAGTTAGTGAAAAATAATAATTTCACATATACCTAATCTATATTATAATTTTAAAGGTTAACCAGAGTGGCCTTACATAATAAAGCCACTCTGGTTTTGAGAATTTTATCTATTGAGTACCACCTTCCATATTACTCCGTAAATACAACAGAGTATATAGATTATGAATACTGGCTCTGCTATTCTTTCGTGCCGTTTAATCCACATCTGAACCTTAAATTCCAAATTCGGCCATTTCATATATACCAAATTTAGTGTGACTGCTACTAGCAATAATAGCAGAGTCATGCAACAGCCTACTATTCCAATATTTCCTAAAATATTCATAAAATTCTCCTTTTGCAGGTTATTTAACCTTTCATTTTGCCAGTGTTTGAAAATGCGAATACACATTTCCCTTTAAATCATTTTTCGTAATCTACTTTCAGCTTTTGGATTTCACTCCTTTTTTGTATTGGTCAATAATTTTTTCTTTTTGGAAATTTTTATTGTCTACTACAATTTGAACTCCATCAAGTTCAACCTTAACCCCACAAAAAACAGAGTTATATTCAAAAGCTCTCATTACCTCCTTAGCAAAGTTCGAACCATTCTTGAAGATTCCTTCCAGCAGCTCTGCCAAATCTTCAATATGACAGATATGAGTTGGAACTATTGTTGCCCAGCCTTTAGAATACGAAGCCACTTTGATAGATTTAATCTTGCCTTGACTTTCTACTCTAAACTCCCGAGTCATATTGTCACGCGTGTTTACTCTTTCGAAGTGTACCAAAGTTGCTTTAATCATTGCCTTTCCTCCTGTTGTTTTTAGCGATTTACTGACAAATATAAAGTCTGCATAAGCTTTATTATACAACAAATTCACATAATTTTCAAGTAGTATAAAAATGTGCAGTAATAGCCAAAAAAAGAATAAGATGATTCTGCATAAAGCACAAAATCATCTTACCCTTTTAGTTTTACCTATGATTGTTTAAGTGTATTTATCACCTAAACTTTAATTGCCTTAAAGAAACTGAATAACAATTTCTTTTACGTATTTTAATCAGTACTCTTTTTCTTGAACTTTACTCCTTTCCTGTAGCTTGCAATAACTGTATCCTTATCACAATTTTTCTTTGTGACACAGAATTGAATGTCATTAAACGAAAAGTCGATGCCTTTAAAAGCACTATTTTTTTCATAAGCTTTGTTCAATTCCTTATGAAAATTTGAACCTCTTTCAAAACATCCACAAATGACTTCGGCAAAGTCATCTATGTATTCGCCAGGTAAAGGTACAACATTTGCCCAACCATAGGTATAAGAGATAACTTTGATATACCTCTCTTGTGCATTCTCATCTCCCATTACCCTAAAGTATAGGCTCCCATCGTTGTTTGTTTTTTCCAATTTTACCAGAGTTGCTTGTGCCATTTTATTTTTCCTCCTGTTCTAATCAAATGTAAATGGCTTTTGTGTAAAATACGATTTGCTGACAAATATAAAGTCTGCATAAGTTTAATTATACAACGAATTTACATAAATTTCAATAGAAATTAGCAAAAGAGACAGGCTTATTTTTCAAAACAAGCCCGTCCCTTTTTGCAAATTTTAATACATTCCGTTCATTTGTCCACCTTCATCACTGTGGTTACCACAGTTGCATGCTGGTTCTTTTTTGTCTGTTACTAAGCTTTCTGTTGTAAGTATCATTGATGCAATTGATACTGCATTTTGAAGCGCACTTCTTGAAACCTTTGTTGGGTCTACAATTCCGGCTTTCTTCATGTCTACGTATTCTTCTTTTGCTGCATCAAATCCTACACCTTTTTCGCTATTTTTTACTTTTTCTATTATAACTGCTGGCTCTAATCCTGCATTTGTAGCTATTTGTCTTGCTGGCTCTTCTAATGCTCTTAAAATTATTTTACCACCAATTTTTTCGTCTCCTTGTAGTTTTTCTACTTCTTTAGCAACTTCTGGTATGATATTTAAGAATGCTGTACCACCACCTGCAACTATACCTTCTTCAACTGCTGCTTTTGTTGCAGATAAAGCATCTTCTATTCTTAATTTTCTATCTTTCATTTCTACTTCAGTAGCTGCACCAACACCAATTACTGCAACTCCACCTGCTATTTTTGCTAATCTTTCTTGTAAGTTTTCTTTTTCGAATTCACTCTTTTCTTCTGCAATTTGTGCTTTTAATTGGTTAACTCTTGCAGAAATTTGAGCTTTATCGCCCATACCATCAACAATTATTGTATTTTCTTTTTGTACTTTTATTTGTCTTGCTCTACCTAATTGCTCTACTGTAGTATCTTTTAATTCCATTCCTAAGTCTGAAGAAATAACTTCACCACCTGTAAGAATTGCAATATCTTGTAACATGTTCTTTCTCTTGTCGCCATATCCTGGAGCTTTAACAGCTACTACATTTAATACACCTCTTAATTTGTTTAAAATTAAAGTAGATAAAGCTTCTCCTTCTATATCATCACAGATGATAACTAATTTTCCTGAATTTTGCATTAATGTTTCAAGAAGTGGTAATATTTCTTGAATATTGCTTATTTTCTTATCTGTAATTAAAATATATGGATTATCAACTATAGCTTCCATTTTTTCTGTATCTGTTACCATGTATGGTGATACATATCCTTTGTCGAATTGCATACCTTCAACAACATTTAATTCTGTTTGAGATGTTTTTGATTCTTCAATTGTTATAACACCATCTTTTGAAACTTTTTCCATTGCTTCTGAAATTAACTCTCCAACTTCTGTGTTGTTAGCTGATATACTTGCAACTCTTGCAATATCTTCTTTACCATTTACTGGTGAACTTACTTTTTTAAGTTCTTCTACAGCTGAATTTACAGCTTTATCCATACCTCTTTTAATAGCCATTGGATCTCCACCAGCTGCTACGTTCTTTACTCCTTCTTTTACCATACTTTGAGCAAGAACCATAGCTGTTGTTGTACCATCACCTGCTACATCGTTTGTTTTTATAGATACTTCTTTAACAATTTGAGCTCCCATATTCTCAAATGGGTCATCTAGTTCAATCTCTTTTGCTATTGTAACACCATCATTTGTAATAAGTGGTGCTCCAAACTTTTTATCAAGCACTACATTTCTTCCTTTTGGTCCCATTGTAACTCTAACTGTATCTGCTAATTTATTAACACCATTTAATAGGCTTTTTCTTGCATCCTCTCCAAATTTAATATCTTTTGCCATTTTACATTACCTCCTAAAATTTTTTTAATTTATTTCTGTTGTCCACTCTTTTATGTCTTTTATCGCAAAATTTCTAATTGCATTTTTTTCAACATCAACTGCATTTAAAATCCATTGTTCTTCATTATGTTATTCAGTTGATTTGAACTCATCCTAATTGTTTTACCAATTCCAATTAGTATATAAAATCTTTACTATTTTTTATTCTGCTATAGCTAAAATATCCTCTTGTCTAACTATTGTGTAGTCTTCACCTTCATATTTTACTTCTGTTCCTGAATATTTGTTTACTACAACTTTGTCTCCTTTTTTTACTAGCATTTTTTCTAGTTTTCCGTCGATTTCTCTACCTGGTCCAACTTCTACTACCTCTGCTATTTGTGGTTTTTCTTTTGCATTTGGTGCTAAGATAATTCCACTCTTAGTTGTTTCTTCACTTTCTAACATTTTAATAACTACTCTGTCTGCTAATGGTTTTAACATTTTTATCTACCTCCTTAAAATATTTCTACCATTTATTCTATATATTAATATGTACAAAATATAAATATATGATTTATATTTCATAGTCTATTAACGTTTTTAGCAGTCTTTATTTAAGACTGCTAAAAATATATACCCTTTTTAATTAAAAGTCAATACTTATTTTTAATTTTCACAAAATGTTCACATTTCTTGTTTGAATTTACAGCTTGTTTTAAAAAGCGAACAATGTATTTTTTATTTTTGGTTTGAGTGCTTAAGGTGGGGACCGACAAGTTTACAAACTGTTAAACGACACTTTAGTGGAGTTTATACAGTTTGTACGATGTTGGGGGCCGAAAACCAAAAATAAAAAATACATTGTTCGCTTTTTATATAGATGCAAATTTTACTTGCTCTCCCATTTTCCATAAATTCCACAAGGTAGTATTAGTTTTGAATTTGTCATAGGTAGTCCTATTTCTCCATGAGAAAATTTGCCATCTTTTTTTATGTTTAGCCTTAAAATGTTTTCTAATACTGTGCTTGAAATTCCTGTTGTATATGAATTTATTAAAAAGAATAATGGCTTATCAGACAATACTTTTGAGCATAGTTCCACTAAATCTGAAATATTATCTTCAAATTTCCATACCTCTCCATTTGTTCCTCTTCCATAAGATGGTGGGTCCATTATTATTCCATCATATTTATTGCCTCTTCGTATTTCTCTATTCACAAATTTAACTACATCATCAACTATAAATCTAACAGGCCTGTCCTTTAAACCTGATGATACTATGTTTTCTTTTGCCCAAGTAGTCATTCCTTTTGAGCTATCTACATGGCAAACAGACGCACCTGCATAACTACAAGCTACAGTTGCACCTCCTGTGTAGGCAAATAGGTTTAATACTTTTATATCTCGCTTTGCATTTTGTATTTTTGAAATCATCCAATCCCAATTTACAGCTTGCTCTGGAAATAATCCTGTATGTTTAAATCCCATTGGCTTTATATTAAATACTAAATCTTTATACTTTATTTGCCAATTTTCTGGCACTTTGCTATTATATTTCCAAGCGCCACCACCACTTGAACTTCTATTGTATCTAGCATTTGCCTTATTCCACTTTTCTGGAAATGATTTATTCTTCCAGATAATTTGTGGGTCTGGTCTTATTAGCACCACATTTCCCCATCTTTCTAGCTTTTCTCCATTTGCCATATCTAATATTTCATAATCTTTCCAATTATTTGCTACATCCATTTTTTCTACTCCTAATTTTATTTTTATATTTCTATCTAATAAGTATATTTAAAAAATTTTTGCAGTGTTGCGTAAGCGACCAAACGAGTCTTGTATGAGACGAGTGCGAATTGGAGCAAACGAGCACAATTAAAAAATTTTATTTTTTAATTGTGCTTATATGTTTGCGACACCAAAGCACAAAAAAATTTGAGAAATATACTTATTAGATAGTATCATTTACAAATAAACCTATATTTTCATTAACACACTCACAAAACTTGATATTAACAATAAATCAATAACAATAAAACTTATTGTTGCCGTTACAATAGTTGTAAGCATCTTATGATTTGATATTCCTCTTGCTATTTTTGTTATAATATTTCCTTTCTTATTTTTTACAACCTGTCCATCTTTAACTTCTAAAATAATATCTTTTGCATACTCCATACAAAATCCCCCGTTCTTTTCTAAACTCTATTTTTGCTTTAAAAAGATTTAAAGCCTCTATTATATAGATATTCTTGAATTGAACATTATATTCATACTTTCGTATACAAAATTACTACTATTTTATTTATAATCTGCAAAATTGTTTTACAAATTTAATGTAACAAGTCGACTTTTGTTTTTATTTACACTTATTGTTTGTACATGTTTAATAAATAAAATAACACTCTTACCCTTGCAACTCTTCTTTTATTTTTCTAGCTAATTCTTCATTTATTCCTTTTACTTTACTTATTTCTGCGATGTCTGCTTCTGCAATTTTTTTGGTGCTTCCAAATTTCTTTAATAGTGCATTTTTCTTTACTTCTCCTATTCCTGTTATATCATCTAATGCTGATTTTGTCATTTCTTTATCACGCAATTTCTTGTGATATCCTATTGCTATATCGTGCACTGCATCTTGGAAATTAGTTATTAGATTAAATAAGTTGTTTGATATTTTTAATTCTTCTCTTTCCTTATTCATTAAAGCTCTAGTTGAATGTTTGTCGTCTTTTACCATTCCAAATATTGGTATATCTAGTACACTTACATCAAATTGGCTATTTTTACTTAAGTAATCTTTCTTTAATTCGTCGATTGCTTCTAGTGCTGCTCGTATTTGGGTTATTCCACCATCAACTAATATAACATCTGGTAATCGTCCAAAACCACCATTTGGATTTTCTACCGAATGAATTAGCCTTCTTGTAATTACTTCTTTCATACATTTTGGATCGTCTTGACCTATTACAGTTTTTATTCTAAATCTTCGCGACAAATTCTTTTTTATAATTCCATCTTGCATTACGCACATACCGGCTACCATATTTGTTCCAGAAAGGTTAGATATATCATAACACTCTATTTTTCTAGGAAGCTTATCTAAATTTAGCACTTCTTTTAGCTCTGTTAAAACTTCTAGCTTGTCCTTCTCTTTGTTTTCTAATGTAACTCTTGCATTGTTTTCTGCCATTTCTACTAGTCTTAGTTTTTCTCCCTTTTGAGGTGTTTTTATTTCCACCTTTCTTCCTGCTTGCTTTGTAAATAGTTCTTGCAAAACTTCTTTGTCTTCAATTTCTTCTCTTAGCATTATTTTATTTGGAAGTATGGCTCTGTTTATGTAATATTGTTTTATAAATGTAGACAAAATTTCTTCTGATGTTTCATCTACTAAATCATTTAAGAAGAAATGTTCTCTTCCTATCATTTTGCTTTTTCGTACAAAAAATACTTCTACACATACCTTCGTTTCGTTTCTTGCAAGACCTATTACATCAATGTCGTTTTCAGATATATTTGATACTTTTTGCTTTTCTGATATTCTTTCTATTGCAATTTTTTTATCTCGCAAATATGCTGCTTTCTCGTATTGTAGCTTATCTGCTGATTCTTTTATTTCTGCATCTAGTTGTTTCATTAAATCTTCTGTTTTACCTTCTAGTACATCCACTATTTCTTTAATTTGCTTCATATACTCTTCTCTTGAAACATACCCCATACATGGTGCCATACATTTTTTTATGTGATAATTTAGGCAAGGTCTATCTTTATATTTAAAGCTTTTGCATTGTCTAATTTTAAATTTAGATTTAATAAAATCCACCATTTCTTTTGCACTTCCACTATTGGCATACGGACCAAAATATTTAGCTCCATCATTTAAAATTCTTCTTGTTATATACACATCTGGATATTCTGCCTTTATATTTACTTTTATATATGGATACGTTTTGTCATCTTTTAAAAGCACATTAAATTTAGGCATATTTTTCTTAATTAAATTACACTCTAGAATAAGTGCCTCTGCTTCGTTGTCTGTTACTATGTATTCGAAATGGTCTATTAGTGAAACCATATTTTGTATTCTTTTAGTTTTATTAGTTTTTCTAAAATATTGCCTTACCCTATTCTTTAATGAAATTGCCTTACCTACATATATAATTTTGTCATCTTTATCGTGCATTATATACACTCCTGGCTTACCTGGCAATTTTTTTAATTCCTCTTCTATGTTAAACATATTCGCTTCCTCATTTTTTATTAAACTCCATTTATTATAGCACACTTTTGCCCTTTTCTTCAATTATATTAGAAGAAATATGGAAGTTTTTGATTATGCAAACAAGTATGTTGTATGTTTTAGATTTTTATTGGAGTGCTTAAGGTGGGGACCGACAAGTTTACAAACTGTAAAATTGAGCATTAGCGAAATTTATACAGTTTGTACGCAGTTGGGGGCCGAAAATAAAAATCTAAAACATACAATCTACTTTGTTTATACTATACATCTATTTGCTCTATCAACTTCTCTATATTTTTCCTCCTATTGTATCTTCTTATCTCCAGTATTTCCAAATACCACAGATATGCCAAAATTATTACAATAGATATGTTATGTATGTATAAAATAACTATGCTTGAAATTGCTGTTAGCAGTATTAAGACTGTTTTAGAAATAATGTATGTAAGTTTATATGCTACTTTATTGCCATAGAATAATTTTATAACTTCTTTTATAACTCTTCCTCCATCCATTGGATATATTGGTATTAGGTTAAAAATTGCTATTAAAAAATTTGAGTAGATTATAATTTGGTATAAATATATATTTATTATATTTTCATTTAAGCTTCCAATTAGTATAACTATAACGGCAATTAGTAAATTAGTTATAGGTCCTGCAAGTGCTATAATTGCTTTTTTTATACAAAGTGAGTCTACTTTAATTCTTATTTGATTATTATGTAATTTTGTCGGCTTACTATTAAAGCTTTGTTGATTTTTATTCAAATTCTCCATCTTAAACTTTATTTGAAGTCCCACAGGTGTCAACCTTATTTCTTCTGGCCTAAATCCTAAAATCACTCCCATAATTAGATGGCCTAATTCATGAATTATTGCAAATAGCAGTAACACTATGTATATTTCTATTTGTGAAGTAAGTAGGAACAAAAAGAGGAACAGAAAAATTTTTAAATCTATTTTTATACTCATCGTTTTCGTCCTTTCTTTTAATTTCCAAAATCTATTATCTTTTCTGGGTTCACAGTTCTATTTTCTCTCCTTATTTCGAAATGAAGATGTGGTCCTGTTGAGTTACCTGTTGAGCCAACTTCTGCTATTTTGTCCCCTTGCTTGACCTTTTGCCCCTCTTTTACGAGTAATTTGCTGCAATGAGCATATCTTGTTAAAACCTCTCCATTTTCAATATCTATATGTTTTCCATACTCACCCTCTTCTGATGATACTGTTACAGTTCCATCCATTGCTGCATATATTGGTGTTCCTGTATTTGCACCTATATCAATTCCTGCGTGGTTTGCAGATACCACTTCTGTTTCTTCTCTAGCGCCATACCTTGATGTAACCGTTCCTGTTACTGGAAGAATAAAGCTATAATTTTCTTTTATATATTCTATATCTAGCTCAGATTGTGACTTCTTAGTATCCGATTTTTCTTCATCATTATCTTCAATTATTTCATTTGTAACAGCTCCACCAATTCCACCTACAGAGTTAGTATTTTCTTGCTTATTTGCATTGTCATCACTCTCTTTATTATCTTGCTTACTCGAAGCATCTACTTCATTATTTGAGTCTATCGCTGTATTAGTGTTCTCAACATTTTCCTCTGTCATACTATTTACAGTTACTTCATTTACATTGCTAGTAGCTCCTTCTTCATTTTCACCCCAAAACTTATTCTCATTTAAAAATAATGAAACTTGGTTCTGAAGCTGTCCAAAATTTATGTCATAAGATAAAAATTCTTTTGTTTTATTTATTACATCTTGAGAAAAAATGTAATTTCCATTTTTAATTAAATAAAATATCACATATATCATCGCGCAAATCACAAGTTGAAAAAACATCTTTTTAAAAAGCGATAGTTTCTTTGTTTCTACTCTATTTACACTGTCTCCCGCAACTCGCACGCCATTTGCTATTTTTCTTCTGTTATATATTTCCTCTGCTCTTCTAATTCTTTCTTCACTGCTAATTGTTCGTTCCAAAATAAAAAACACCTCTTCCTTTGTTGTTTTTTACATATATATGTCCACTAGGTGTTTTTTATTCATATTTAATTATATAGTTTATGGCTCATGAAATTTTATAAAATTTTGCCACTACACTATAGTAAAAATAATTCCTACAATTGTAGTTAAAAATAAAAATAAATTCAGTCTTATAGAATTCTTATATCTTTTTTCTAATTTCTTAATGGTCCTTTCTTTTTTCGGAGAGTTGTTTTCTATTCTATCTAAATAAGACTTAATTACCATTTCTGCATCTTTTACAATATAGCCAATTTGTTCTTTTTCTTCTTCCATATTTTCTTCATTGGATGATATGGTTTGATATTTATGTATCTTATTATTCTCCTTTAATATTATAATTGCTTCTTCTACTAAATTAGATGGCAAATTTTTTAACACTATCATATTTTTCATATCGCTCATATTAGGTATCCTCCTCTTAAGTAATTCTTACTTAGAGTTTTGCCATAATTTTATTTCTTATACAATTTGTTAAAAATTTTTCTATTCCTACTGATACTAATCTCACAATATTGTTTATTTCTTCTATATCAACATTTTTTAGTTCTACCAAATTATTAAACATAGAATTTGTATTTTTCCCTACCACGCACTTAACATTCAAATTCGAATAAAAGCAGATACTCTTTTCTAAGGCTTTTCCTATTTTTATATATCCTTTATTTAATATAACTTGCCCCATATTTTCTTTGCTTCCTAAAGCTGCATCTATTGTTATAATATATGGATTATCAAACTTTTCGTAAATTTCTGTTAATATATTTTTTGCATTATTAAAATTGATTGTATTTTCTAATGCTCCATATATTTTTATATATTCATTTTCTAAATATTTTATATTTTCTCCTACCAATGGTCCCACAGAATCTCCAACCACTTTTTTAGTACCAATACAGAGTATTATTACATTAGAATAGTCTTCGTTTAAATCTCTTACACCCACCTCTAACTCTTTTATAAATTTATGATATCTATTATACAATTATTATTCCCCTTCCTTATGTTATACATTATTGCATTTTATTCTTTATCTCTTGCAATTATGATGTTTATATTTCTATCCTTGCTATATTTTTTTACAATGTCCTCTGAGAAACTTGCAATTTCATTAGTAACAATAATTGTATCATACCTTTTATTTATTAGTTCTTTAATTTTATCATCGGTTTTCTCTGGCTCTCCCAATTTAAAAACGTCAAAGCCTAATCTCTCTGGCATTTTAAAACTCTCATCATCCTTTTCATACTTTACCCAAGATATTTTCATTTACATCACCAGTTATATTCTTTGACATTTTTTCAATTTTATGCAAAAATGTGGACAAAAGGGACACTCCTTTTTGTCCACAGTAGAAAATATATAAATTAGAGTAGTTTCATAGTGCAAAAGTGTGGACAAAAAGGAGTGTCCCTTTTGTCCACATTTTAATTTTCTTCTTCCTTGCTTAACTCTTCTTTTAAAGCTTCATCCGAAATATACTCCAAAGCTCTTTTATCATTTGCAACTGCTGCTTCTGCTATATCTCTATTTGCTCTTAGTCTTTTGCTAGCATATTTAAGTATTAGCCCTTTGTTTTTTACTGCCTCTAGTACAACATCATAGTCATCTCTTAATTGCTTTGATGCATAATATAGCTCTTGTCCGTCAATTTTTACTGCATCAAGCATTACGTCTTTATCATCTGCTAATCTTTGGCTCACATAACAAGCTGTCCAACCTACTTTTTTTATTGATTCTAGAACAACTTCTTTGTCATCTTTTAGGCTTTTTCCTGCAAATTCTAGTGCATTTCCGTCTTGCCTTATTGCAGTTAAAACCACTTCTTTATCATTTTTTAGTTCATCCGATGCATAGTCTAGTAAACTTCCCTGTTTACTTACCATACTTAATACATATTCTTTGTCATTGCTTCTTTCCATATCAAATTCCATAAAACCATCTTCTTTTCTATTTAATTTTATACGTATAAATAACTTTTTTACAATATATATTTATAACTTATTTGATTTTCATGCTTCGAATTTCGTCTTTTGTTTCTTTGCTTACTCTATTAGATTCAATAATTTTTTGCAATGATTTGTTAAATGTAAATTTATCTAGAGAATTATTTTTCAAAAATTCTCTCGTTTTTTGTTCATGTTTAACAAAAGCTACAGATATTGCCCATGCGATTGCCATTTTCACATAATATTTGTCTAATTTTATTTCATTATATATTTTAAATACCTTGTCAATATATTCATCAGTTAGATAGTAGTCCATTAGCATAATTACAGCAAATCTTACCTCAAATTCCTTTTGAGAACTAATGTATTGTTGCAAAAATTCTAATACTCTTTCCATATTTTTATTTGTAAATTTATATGTCGAGCAACAACAATCGCAAACGGCCCAATTATCAATCATTGGCACAAATTTTTTTAAATATTTTAGTTTTGTATCTACATCTGCTTTCATATATCCAATAACTAAACCATAAATCATTTTTTCTTCATATACTTTGCAATTATATTCATCTAAAAATTCTATTGGATTTTGTTTTGCAATTTCTTTTGCAAGTTCTCTTAACCTAGGCAATCTAACTCCCATAATGTCATTTGTCCCAGGACATAACCCACTATGGAATTGTTTGTATTTTTCATCTACCAATTCAGCTAATTTGCTCTTTAAATCAATCATATTTTCTCCATTTTTTATATCATATTCCACTCTTGTTTTTTATAATAACTTGTATATTTGTTTACTTTGCTTTCATACCAGGTATTATTTAGTACATCATTTTTATATTCTCTATATATTAAATCATAATTTTTCAAAAAATCCAATATTACATATTTAGTACATGGATATTTTTTCCTAAGTTCATTTCCTAACACGTGTACTCTTCCATTTTTACAATGCACCAAAAATTCACTAGAAGATTTTTGCAATTCTAAATCTTTATATAGTGGTATAATTATATCTCTATATAGAGTTTCGTATGAAAGCAAATAGTCTTTTCCCACAAAACTTTTAGGCACAAAAACTATAGGTTCTTTCATATAAACGGGTAATCCTTCTGTTCGCTTCTCCCAAATTTTATTTTCATTGTTCCAACACATATTCTTTAATTCCACGGTTTTCGTAGGTATTTTCCACATTTTGCATTGTTCTTGTGTATACTTAATCAAATCTTCAAAAATTATGGTTGTAATTAAATCCGACACTTTATCTTTTTCTATATTATTTATTGCTATTGAAAAATCAAATATATCTTCAACAAAGCCAGATTCGAACACATTTCCTTTAGAAAGTACCTTTATTATAGCAGTTCCTTCACTATAGCTAAAACTTTTTCCGGAAGTAGTTTCTATTGAATATCCTAGCCTCGTTTCATTTCTTTCGCAAAAAATATCCATAAATTCTAATATCTTATTATACTCTTTATTCTTCGAAAGTTCTACCATATTACTTACAAATTCTTCTATTTTGCAGTAACATCTTTTATGCAATTCTGTACTACCATTTCTTATTCGTAAAGGGTCTAAAAAAAGCAAATTATCCTTACTTAAATTTATATTTGCAAAATCTAATTTTACTGCTGGTATATGATATCTAGTACTAATTTTCATAACAATCTCCTATACTTTTTGATTTAAGTATATCATTCGAATTATTTACGTACAAGAGCGTTTTTTATTTCTTATTTACTTTTAAGTTTGTTCTTTATTGTTTTTGATATTTTGGTTTAATAATACTATTTAGTAAAGCATTTGTCAATTAAAAAATCTAATTATTCATATATTTTAGAACAAAACAATTTATTATAAAAAAATTCTTCCCTATACTTATTCTCTATAAATAAATATAAGGAAGTATTTTTTATAATTTTTTATGCGCTCTTTAATTCAAGCCTCAATTTATCAGCTATCATCGCTATAAATTCTGAGTTTGTTGGCTTACCTTTTGCTGCGGATACTGTGTATCCGAATATTCTCTCAACAGTTTCTTGTTGTCCTCTTCCCCATGCTACTTCTATTGCATGGCGAATGGCACGTTCTACTCTGCTTGGGGTTGTATGGTACTTTTCTGCAATTTCTGGATATAATTGTTTGGTTATTTGATTTATCATATCAATATCGCTTACTACCATAATTATAGCTTCTCTTAAATATTGATATCCTTTAATGTGTGCTGGAACTCCAACCTCGTGTATTATATTTGTTACTAATGCTTCTAAATTTTCTTCACTATTTTTGTTTACTGGGGATATATCTATGTATTGTGGTTTAATCTCTCTACTAAATACATTTGCTCTATTATTTGATGGTTGATAATATTTTATCTCTTTTATTCTTTTTATTAGGATATTTATATCGAAAGGTTTTACTATATAATATTGCGCCCCTAATTCAATGGCTTTTTGTGTTATTTTGTCTTGCCCTACTGCAGATAAAATGATGCACATAGGCTTTTTTTCCAAATTTGTAGAATTCAATTTTTCTAAAACTCCTAGTCCATCTAGATGTGGCATTATTATGTCTAATAATGCTATATCTGGTTTTGTTTCTAATATTTTGTTATACGCATCTTGTCCATCTCGTGCTATACCTACTACTTCTAGGTCTTCATCTTTTGATAAATAATTAACTAATGTTTTTGCAAAATCTTGATTGTCATCTGATACTAAAATTTTGATTTTTTCACTCAATTTTTTATCCCCCTAACAAAAATAAATTGTAAAAATTTTACAGTTCGATTATATATCTTTTTCCATTTTTTTACAATAGTTTTTGGAGATTTTTTTCATTTTATTTTCTTTAGTTCTAGCAAACGCCTTATTTTCTAATATATTTTTCTTTTATTATATTATATTTTAAAATATTTACTACTTTTTTATCATAATCACTTTTTGGATATAGCATATCTTTTTCTTCTTTTGTAACCTCAATTCTACAATTTATATTTTCTTTGTATTCAATATTGGTTATTTTTATATTATTTTTATTACAGTAATATTTTAATTTTTCCAATTCGGAATATTCAATTGTTATTTCTATTTCGTAACCAAGTTCTTGCTCTACAATTTCAGCCTTTTCTACAGATTTTGTTGCTGCTTCTGTGTATGCTCTTACTAGTCCACCTGCTCCTAATAATATTCCTCCAAAATATCTTGTAACTATTATAAGTACATTGCATAAGTTATTTTTTTCTATTACGTTTAAAATAGGAGAACCTGCAGTTCCACTAGGTTCCCCATCATCACTAAATCTTTTTAAGTTGTTCCCTTCATCTCTTACTATGTATGCATAACAATTATGTCTAGCATCATAATATTTCTTCTTTATTTGTTTTATAATGTTCTCTACTTCTTCTACATTTTCTACATAAAAGATATTTGCTATAAATTTAGAACGTTTTTCTTCTATTTCTGCTATTTCGTCCTTTTTTATGGTTTTAAACTTATCCACCGTTACTAACCATTCCTTTCTTAAAGCGTAATCTATCCCAAAAAAGATTAAATTCTAATTTTTTCAGCCTTAATTCAATCCTGCTGTATAACCTGTCGAATATGCAATTTGCAAATTAAATCCACCTGTATATGCATCCACATCAATTATTTCTCCTGCAAAGTATAAACCTTTTATTAGTTTTGATTCCATTGTTTTTGGATTTATTTCTTTTATGTTTATTCCTCCTGAGGTTATAATTGCTTCTTCTATTGGTCTAAATCCATCTATTTTTATTTCTAATTTTTTTAGGATTTCCACAAGTTTCTGTCTTTCCTTTTTGGTTATTTCATTAACCTTTTTATCAGGGTTTATTCCTGATAATTCTATGATAACTGGTATCATTTTTTTAGGTAATAGCTTGTCCAAACTATTTTTAAATTCTTTATTTTTTTCTTCACTAAAATCTCTTAAAATTCTTTCATCTAACTTTTCTGTTGTTAAAGCTGGTTTTAAGTCGATAGATAATACTATATTTCCATTTTTCATTAGATTATCTACATCTTTGTATCTTAGCAAATGTGCTGAACTGCTTAATATTGTAGGTCCTGATACTCCAAAATGTGTAAATAGCATTTCGCCAAAGTCTTCATATATTACTTTGTTCTTAGTAGTGTCTTTTAGCACAATGCTAACATTTTTTAAACTTAACCCTTGCAAGTCTTTGCATATTTTTAGGCTACTTTCTTTACTTGCAGTAAGAGGTACTAGTGATGGTCGTATTTTTGTTATAGTATGTCCTAGCTTTTTTGCTATTTCATAACCATCTCCTGTTGAACCGGTTCCTGGATAACTTTTGCCACCTGTCGCTAATATTATTTTATCTGCCATTATTGTATTATTTTTTCCTTCTATATTAGCTTTTACACCATAAACACACTTTTTTTCATGTTCCTCTTCCTCGTCTTTTTTTATATTCTGTTTTTCGTCATTTACTAGTATTTCTTCCACTTTTGCATTTAGTACAACTTTTACGTTTAATTTTTTTAGTATTTTTATCAATGCTTGTTGTACATCTTTTGAACTATCTGATACTGGAAATACTCTATTTCCTCTTTCTACCTTTGTTTTTACGCCTTCTTTTTCTAGCATCTGTATAATATCTATATTGTTAAAATTATTAAAGCTACTATACATAAACATACCATTGCCTGGTATGTTTTTTATAAATTCATCTATGGGAATACTGCTTGTTATATTACATCTTCCTTTTCCTGTTATTAAAAGTTTTTTTCCAAGCATATTCATTTTTTCTAAAATGATAACTTCATTTCCGTTTTTTGTAGAGGAAATTGCTGCTAACATTCCAGCTGGTCCTCCACCAATTACTACAACTTTCATTAAAACTCCTTACTACATCATATTCTGTACTGCCTTAAGTACTCCAAGTTTTCCATACTCATAAGTAAGTCCACCTTGCATAAATGCCGTATATGGCGCTCTTATTGGTCCATCACACGAAAGTTCAATTGATGAGCCTTGTGTAAATGCTCCTGCTGCCATTATAACTTTATCGTTATACCCTGGCATATCCCATGGCTCTGGAATTGAGTTTGAATCTATTGGAGAACCCATTTGAATTCCTTGGCAATACTTTATTAGTTTATTTTCATCATTAAAATTAATGTTTTGTACTATGTCTGCTCTTTCCTCGTCGTATTTTGGTTCTACATCATATCCTAGTTTTTCTAGCATTCTACTAGCAAATACTGCTGTTTTTAGGCTACTTGCTACAACTGATGGTGCCATAAATATACCTTGCAAAATTGATTTTGTTATTCCAAGTGATGGTCCTACTTCTTTTCCCTCTCCTGGTACAGTTAGCCTTTCTGCAGCAAGCTTTACTAATTCTTTTTTTCCAGCAATATATGCTCCATTTGGTGCTATTCCTCCACCAAGATTCTTGATTAGCGAACCTACTATAATGTCAGCCCCAACTTCTATTGGCTCTTTTTCTGCTACAAATTCGCAATAGCAATTATCTATCATTATTATTACATCTTTATCGTATTTTCTTATATGATTTATAACTTTTTCTACATCTTCTATTTTTATGCTTTTCCTTGTACTATAACCTTTTGAACGTTGTATTTCAATTAGTTTTACTTTGCTTTGTTTTAGTCTTTCTGCAATTTGTTCGTAATCAAAGTCATTATCAATTAAATCTATTTTTTCAAACTTAACTCCAAATGATTTTAATGAACTAGGATTATCAGTAATTCCTATAACTTCATCTAAAGTGTCATAAGGTTTGCCTGTAATACTTAACATTGTGTCTCCTGGACGAAGAAACGCAAATAAAGCAACTGTTAAAGCATGTGTTCCAGATATAAATTGTCCCCTTACTAAAGCATCTTCTGCTTTTAGAATGTCTGCGAATACTCTTTCACAAGTATCTCTTCCAACATCTCCATAGCCATATCCTGTAGTTTGGTTAAAATGCATATCTGATATATTATTTTTTTGAAATGCCATTAGCACTTTTAGTGAGTTATATTCACATATTTTATTTACTTTCTTAAAGACTGGTTCTATCTCTTTTTCTACTTCATCACTTAAATTAATTATTTTTTCTGATATTCCGAATTCTTTATACATTTTTATGTATTATGATTTATTTAAATAGCTTAAATAATCATAATCTCCTTTCTGATAAATTTAATTACATTCATACTATTACCATTTTTTCTATACTAATTTATACTACTTTCTTCCGTTTCTTCATCTACTTCATCTGTGTAATATACATTTCCATACCATTCATCTACTTTATAGTACTTTCCTATAAAGCTTGGACTAATTTCATCTAATTCATAAATAGGCTCTTGGACTACTTGTCCATCTTCATCAATTACTCCCCACTTGCCGTCTTTTTTTATTCCTGCAAATCCATATTCGTTTAACTCTGTTACCATATCATACTCATTTTCCACTTTTGTATTACCGTTTTGATCTACAAATCCCCACTTACCATTTTCTTCTTGCGCATACATTTTATTATTTGGAAATACATCTTTTGTACTTAATTCATTTCCTGCATAGTCAAAATATTTATCTTCTGTTTCAGAATATAGTCTAATATATCCGTCTTCTACATCTATACTAGCATTGTCCATTGTTGCTACAACTTGCATATTTTTATTTATTAAGCTAACTGTACTTGTTGCTGATATATTTGCTTGTAATAATTCTGTATTGTCAAGTTCTACAATGCTATTGTACCTTAACTCTACTAATGATTTTCCTGTTAAATCTATTATTCCGTTATTTCTGTTATTAGCCACTATATAATAATTATCACCAATTTCTTCTATGTTTGTATATGATCTATCTACAACTACATTACCATTATTGTCTATTATTTTATATAGTCCTTCTTCATCATAAACTATATAATGCTCTCCATCTTTTGTAGGCATTTTAGCTATATATCCGTCTGAAACTTCATTTCCGTTTAAATCTAGAATTTTTGTTTCATTGTTTTCATCTACTGCATTAACATAAATTCCTCCAAAACTTATGTTAGTGTATTTAGTATCTATTTTTATTTTTCCTTTTCTATCTGTTATTCCTTGTTTACCGTTTCTTTGTACTATAAACACATCATTATATGCATAATATATAATGTCTTCATATTCATAGTCTAATATTTGTTTTTTATTTTTTAGTAAACCTGCTTGTCCATCTTTGTATGCAACTATATATACATCTTTTTCATCTTCTAAATCTGTAACTCTTTCTACTTCTGTGTATATAGTGTCTAAAATCTTCTTGCCACGATAATCTACATATCCATATCTATATCCTTCATCTTTTATACTACAAACTATAAAACCTGTTCTCTGATATCCTGTATTTACATCATAATAATTATCTACTGTTATGTTATCATACTCTGGCTTTATAACAACCTTACCATTTATATTTATAACACCATATTTACCCTCTTGCTTTACTAATAACATTCCTTCCTTATATGTTACAGAGGAAATTTCTTCATATATAGCTTCAGTTATTTCTTTTCCCTCAAGACTTATTAAACCGTATTTGTCATCTCTTTTATATCTTAATACTGTATTTTCAAAAGGAATACCATCGGCTGTAGAATTTGCTGGTATAGCTTGTATGTTGCTATAACCAGTAATTACTTGTTCTTTTTTATCATTTAACACCTTGGTTTCATATTCTTTTGTTTCAGTATTATAATTTGACATACAAATAAATACTGGTTTTGATGGATTTGGAATTTGTATAACATTATACGTTGGTTCTATTACTATATTTCCATTTCCATCAATTACACCATACTTATCCTCGACTTTTACTGTGTTATATTCTATATTACTAACATATTCTACATCAAAAATATATTTTGCTCTGTTTGAGAAATAAATTATTAAGCTTACAACGATTACTATAATTATCAATATTAAAATTCCAATTATTATCAATTTCTTTTTCTTCATATTTTATCTCCTAATCTTCTTCTCTGTTTTTCTCATCATCATTTTTTTGATTGTTCATATTCCTACATACTTTAACATATTTTATTCTCTTATCGTCGATTTCCTCTACTTTATATGTTAGGTTTTCATCTTCTATTATTGGGTGCTCATCTTCATCAGGTATTCTTCCTAGTTTATCTATTAAATATCCTGATAAAGTTTCATAATCTCCTTCTGGAAATTCTATGTCAAAAATCTTTTTTAATTCATAAGAAGTAATTGCTCCACTTAAAATATATGTGTTGTCATCAATCTTTTTATAGTCTATTTCTTCATCATCATACTCATCAAAAATATTTCCAACAAGTTCTTCTATAATATCTTCCATTGTAATTAAACCTGCTGTTCCTCCATACTCGTCGATTGCAATTGCAATTTGCACTTTATTTGCCTGCATCTCTTTAAAAAGTTCATCTATATCTTTAGATTCTGGTACAAAATATGGCTCTCTAATTATATGTTTTATATCTATCCTCTTATTGTCTTTTAACGGTTTTATTATATCCTTTATAAATAAAATTCCTTTTATATCATCTATATTATCCTCGTATACGGGTATTCTACTGTATTTAAATTCATCAATTTCATCTAAAGAATCATATATATCATTATTTATATCTATTGCATATATTTCCGTTCTAGGTGTCATAACTTCTGATACAATTATATCATTAAATTCAAATACATTATTTAATAGTTGTTTTTCACCTCGCTCTATTGTACCCTTTTCTTCTCCTTCGTCAATCATCATTTTTATTTCTTCTTCTGTAACCACTTCTTCTTCTGCTTCACCTACTCCAAATAGTTTTGAAATCATATTTGTTGAAAATGTAAGTAACTTTACAAAAGGAGCTGTAACTAGCGATATGCCTCTAATTACTCCAATAGTTGCATACGATATTTTTTCATAATACTTCATTGCTAATCTCTTAGGTACTAGTTCACCAAATACTAGTGTAAAGAATGACAATATAATTGTAATTAGTACAATTGCAATCCCTCTCCAAGTATCTAAACTTAAGAATGGCATCCATGAATTTAATATAGGTGCAAGCTTATCTGCAAATGCATCTGATGCAAATGCGCTAGACAAAAAGCCAGCTAATGTAATACCTATTTGTATTGTGGCTAGAAATTTACTTGGTGATTTTAACATTTTTAGAATATTTTTAGCTTTTTTATTTCCCTCTTTTGCCTCTTTCTCAATTTTTGCATCATTTAAGGATATAAAAGCTATTTCTGTCGCGGCAAAGTATGCATTAAATAGAATTAAAATAACTAAAACTATTATTTGTGTTAACATTAAAATTTTACCTTCCTTATTTTTGTGTGTTATATAATTATAATATACACTTTATATAAATATATTCTTTTACTTATATAATGATAATTTATTTGTACTTCAATGTCAAGCAAATAAGGAAGGTAAATTCATATTTTTAGTTTAAAATCCTGTTCTTGGCAAATAAACTTCTTTATCTCCTGTTTTAGTTATTTCTACGTCATCTACTTGTTTTTCTTCATCTTCTGGCTTTTCATAATTATTTACATTTACTATATATTTTTGGTTTAACTCCACATCTATTTCTATCAGTTCATCATATATAGTATAGCCATCTGGTGCTTTAATCTCTTGTATAAAATATTTGCCCGGTGTTATTTTTTCTACTATA
>CALXPW010000020.1 GCA_944390365.1 uncultured Clostridia bacterium
TTAAATATTGGATATGTAGATTCTGCTAAAAGAACATCTGCAGCACTTATTCCTTTAGTTTCTGTAAAGAATAAAAAAATTATTGCATAATAAAAGAATAAATCCCATGAAAAAGTTTTATATCGTGTGTACAAATCCACATTTGTTTTCTTTGCTTTTGTATCTTCCATCTTTTCTTTCCCTTTGTTATTTATATTTTATGTGTATAATGCTAACACTTTTTACTTTGTTATTTAAAGCTATTTAAAATAATATCGTTTACATTAGTTACTGGTATTGCACCTTCTTTTATAAGTTCGTTTGTTCCATAAGAACTATCACTTGAAATATTGCCAGGAATAGCATATACATTTCTGCCTTGCTCTAGCGCAAAGTCTACTGTAATCATAGTCCCACTTTTCTTTTTTGCCTCTACAACCAAAACACCATCAGATAGTCCACTAATAATTCTATTTCTTTCTGGGAAATGATATTTTTCTGGTTTGCTTCCTAGCGGATATTCCGTTATAATTGCTCCATTATTCATTATTATTTCTTTATATAGCTTCGCGTTTTCTGGTGGATATATAATATCTAGTCCTGAACCTAGCACTGCTATTGTTTTACCTTTAGCCTTTATAGCACCTTGGTGTGCATATGAATCTATGCCTCTAGCCAAGCCACTAATCACGCAAACATCTGATATAGCAAGTGCATAGCCAAACTTGTATGCATTTTCAGCACCATATTTTGTACAATCTCTACAACCTATGATTGCTATTGTCTCTTGATTTAGTAATTCTGCATTTCCTAGCAAATATAAAGTTTTTGGTGGTGCATATATATTTCTTAATTTTTCTGGATATAAGTTATCTTCTAATTTTATTGTTTTTATTTTACTTGTGTCTAAATTTATATTCATAACAATCTCTCCTTAAAAGAAATTGCCCCCGAATTAAATTTTTCCTCTTTATAATTTCTACTTTTGTTTGTATTGCTTTTTTATTGTTGCTTAGCAGCTTTAACCACATTGTTCATAAGCATTGCTATTGTCATAGGTCCAACTCCACCTGGCACTGGTGTTATGTATGATGCTTTTTTAGAAACATTTTCAAAATCCACATCTCCTACTAATTTTCCTTCCTCATTTCTGTTAATTCCTACATCAATAACAACTGCATTTTCCTTGACCATATTTTCCTTAACAAATTTTGGTTTTCCTAGTGCTGCTATTAAAATATCTGCTTCTTTTGTAATTTCATCTATGTTTTTAGTTCTTGAATGGCATATAGTTACCGTAGCATTTTTATTTAGTAAACATTGAATTAAGGGTTTTCCTACAATGTTGCTTCTACCAATAATAACTGCTCTTTTGCCTTCTATTGGAATATTGTATTCTTCTAGCATTTTTATAACCCCATAAGGTGTGCACGATACAAATGCATCCTCTCCTATGGCTAATTTTCCGATGTTTATTGGGTTAAAGCCATCAACATCTTTTCTGTAGTCTATAGTATCAAAGGCTTCTCTTATGTTTAAATGTTCTGGTATTGGACTTTGTAATAGAATTCCATGTACGTCTTTTCTATTATTTAGCTTTTTTATTAGTTCAATCAATTCTTCTTGTTTTATATTGCTATCTAATAAAAATTCTTCAAATTCTATGCCTATTTCATTGCATGCTTTACTTTTGTTACGTACATATACTTCTGATGCTTTATCATTTCCAACCATTATAACTGCTAGCTTTGGTATAATGCCATCTTTTCTTAAGTTATCTACTTCTAACTTTAGTTCTCCTCTTATTTTTTTGGCAAGTTCTTTTCCATTTATTAGTTCCATTTTATTTTGCTTCCTCCATAGTTTTTGTGTTAGTCTATCTATTGTTTACCTTATTTTGTTTTCGGAATTATTGTACCATATTATTTTTATTTTTTGAATGGATTTTTTAATTTTTTATAACTTTATATTGTATATTTTTCACTACAAATCTATACATACTTTTCTATTTCAATTACTAAGTTGCCTTTTTTTGTACTGTTTAATATTTCTCCTACTTTAAATCTTCCTTTTCCTCTTACAGTAATTAAATCATTTGTTTTTACTTCTTTAGACCCTTTTACAACCAATTCATGGTTAATAAATACTTTTTCTTCTTTAATAACTTCTGTAGCTTTTGCTCTGGATGTTCTAATTGCTTCTGACACAATGCTATCTATTCTCATTGATGGTATAATTATGCTTATTTTTTCTGTTTTTGGCTCTTCTACTTGTAATTCTGATAATTTTGCAGTTGTAAATTCCGCTTTACTAAATCTGGTTAATTCTTTAAGACCGTCTAGTACATACTTTTCTGCATCTTTTAATACTATTATATCTGCGCCATCGAACCTTGTAATAATATCTCCCACTTTTTCTCTTTTTATTCCTATTTTTATAATACCACTTAAATAGTTTCGATGTGCATACATACCTTTTAATTCATTTGGCAAAACTATTCGTATTACTCCAAATACAGAGTTATAGTCAAATCTATTTTCTATGAAAATCTCTTCTAATTTTTCAGGATATGTAATAATGGCTGTTCTCTCTGCCATTTTATAGCCACCAAATGCTATGTAATTAGTATATTTTATGTCTTTTAAAACTTTTTCTAGCAATTGTCTTTGTCTCATATCTAGAAAATCAGTATATTCAATGGAATTTCTTTTGGTTGTAAATTCTATCTTATCTAGCATCTTGGATACTAGTAATTTATCTTCTTCATTTGCTATTTTATTTAGTATTTCTTGCTTGTTCAAGTTTTTGTCTCCTTTTTATTTATTTTGCATTATAATTGTATCATATAATTTTGCTTTTTTAAATGTATTTTTAGCTTTTATATTAATTTTTGTAATGAATTTTTAATATGTTTATAGAGAAATACCTTGAAAATCCTAGTTAATTTGTAGTATAATAGATGTTGAAGTTTATTTTTTAAGGAGATTTGATATTATGAGTAAAATTTCTAAGAAGATTTTATTTATTTTAATAGCTTTAACCTTTGTATTCAGTATTTTCACAAATGTTTTTGCTTCTGACATAACTCCTCCAGATGTAAATACTGATACCGAAGCAGAAAATTCTGAAACTTCTACTACAGGAACTACTACCCTAGAAATTGTAGAAGATAATGTATGTACTATTGAAGTAGATGATTTAGCAAGATTTGAAAAAAGAATTACAGCTTTTGACGAAACTGAAAAATCTGCAACACTAACTTTAAGTTTAACCAACTTAAAAACTGTAGAAGAAAGAAATATGGATGTTGAAATATTTCTTGTTATAGATAACTCAGCTAGTATGACTACTGCTTATGTCGGAGATAAAACTAGAAAACAAGCTGTCTTAGACTCAGCAAGTTCTCTTGTAGATAAGATATATGCACAAAACAATAAAGTTCAAGTTGGTGTAGTAGGTTTCTCTAGTTTAGATACTACTGCCGGTCAAACAGAAGGAACTATAAATGATGCAACTCTAATTAATAAATTAAGTAATAATTCTAATGATGTAAAAAACGCTATTTCAAGTTTATCTAATCTTAATGTTGGTCCTAGAACAAATATAGATGCAGGTGTAACAGTTGCCAGAGATAATTTTACATCAAATGAGAATGTTAAAAGATATATTATTCTTTTAACAGATGGAGTACCAAATAACGATACAAATGGACATTTTCTTGACTATTCTGATACAGTTTTATTAGGTACAAAATCAAAATTAGAGTCTATTGAAGCAAGTGGAATTAGTATAATTAGTGCAATGATTAACTTAAACGATACTATAGAACCTACAACTCAAAAACCATATAGAGAACTTGCCGAAACTGTATTTGGAACAGAGTCAAACCCTACAACAAGCAAATATTTTTATATAGATGATACTCAAATTGAAAATACAATTATTAACGATATTTTTGATAGCTTAGTAATAACAACTGATAACACATTAAGAAATATTACAATTACAGACTATTTTCCACAAGAAATAATTGATAACTTTAATTTTGAATATGTAGCAAGTCCAAATATAGGAACAGTATCACAAACAATAAATACTGAAAACAATTCTATTACATGGAATATTGAATTATTAAGTGAAGGTGAAACAGCAACATTAAGTTATAAATTAACTTTAAAAGATGATTATAATAAAGATATAATAGATGTAATTTTAAAAACTAATGACCATGTAGATATTTCTGGAGAAGATTCAAATGGTCCTGTAAACGAGAGTTCTGATGTTTCCCCAACAATTAAAGTTGAATATGAAGAACCTATTATAGTTCCAGAACCTGAACCAGAACCTGAACCAGAACCTGAGCCAGAGCCAGAGCCAGATCCTATTATACCAGAACCAGAAGAACCAGATGATACTATTGCTCCAGACCCAATACCTCAAACAGGTGACATTTTATTTGTATTATTTCTTATAACATTCATTACACTTGCTATAATTAGTGCTACAAGATATATTCGCATAAAAAAATTAGGTAGATAATAATTTCTTGTATAAATAGTTTAAATAAAAACAGCCAAGTTTTAATTACTTGACTGTTTTTTGTTGTGCTTAATTATTTTTATCTCTATAAATTCTTATCATATCCTTAAAGCTCATTTTTGTACCATAATTTAAGATTGCATTTGAATAAATTTTTATAGCTACTTTCGCAATAACTAATATTGTAACTAATAAAATTGCTATAGAAATAGCTACTTCTACTCCACTTGCAATTCCCATCATTATTCTAAATGGCATACAGAATGGTGATGATATTGGGAATAATGCTGCAAATGTATTTAAATCACTGGTTGGATTCATCATTGTAAAATATGATAGGTAGAATCCTATTACAGCCAGTAATGCTACAGGTGTGTTTGCAGATTGTATATCTTCTGGTTTGCTTACTGTAGAGCCTGTTAAAGCATATAATAACGCATAGGTAAAATATCCTAATATAAAATAAATGATTGTTATAACTGCTAAATATGGTGTCATTTGAGACATATCTAAAACAGATTCTAATGTGCCTGGCTCTAAGAACAATTTAGCAGATATTAGTGCTACTGCTACAAATACACATACTTGCAATAATCCTACTAGACCAATACCAATAGTTTTTCCTAATACTATAGTTCTTGGTGAAGTTGAAGTTACTAATGTTTCCATTATTTTTGATGTTTTTTCTGTTGTAATTGAGCTTGAAACTTGGTATGCACAGAAATATATTGCATAGAACAACACTATAGATAGCATCATCATTGCTAAAACATTACCACTTACTTTTTGTTCTTCTGTTTGTTCAATACTATATTCAAAGTTTGGTGTTAAACTTTGAATTTGCTCTTCTGTAAGCCCAAGTTTAGAAATTTGAAGGTTTGTATATATTGTGTTTATTGCATCCATCAAATTTTGTGGCATGCTTACAAGCATTGTCATATCTTTTACTATATATCTTAATTTATATGTACCTTCATTATTCTCTACTATAATTGCCTCATCTATCTCGTCATTATTTATTTTTTCTTTTATGTCATCAAAGCTTAAATTATCTGTTGTAGTTTGCACATTATACCCTAATTCCATATTGTTTAATCCTTCCAAGCTACCTTCAAAAAGGTTTGTGCTATCTACAATTAGTAATTTACTTCCTCCACTTGATTGGTCGTCTCCATTAAAAATTTTCATAATATTTGGTATATTAAAACCTATTATAATAATTAACAATATAATTATTGTTGATACTATAAAAGATTTTCTTTTTACCATTTCCTTAATTGTAAAACCTACTACTGTTTTTAAATCCTTCATTTTATTCACCCACCTTTTCTATAAAAATGTCATTAAGTGTTGGTTTCTTAATTTCAAATTTACTTATTTGAACTTTATTATCTACCAACTTTTGTAGTAATTCGTGAGCTTTTTCTTCTGAATCTATTTTAATAGAATACTCGTTGTTTTTAGAAAATTCTATATTCATATTAAATTCTTTTATAGTTTCATCCACATTTTTATCTGTTATTAGCTCAAGCCTATTAGCTTTGTATGTTTCTTTTATTTCTTTAAGATTTCCTTTTAAAACAGTTTTTCCTTTATTTAGGATTAGTATATCTGTACAAAATTCCTCTATAGATGCCATTTGATGGCTAGACATTATAATGTACTTACCTTGCTTAACTAAATCTATAATTACGTTTTTTAAGATTTCTGTGTTAACTGGGTCTAGACCACTAAAAGGTTCATCTAATACGATTAGTTCTGGATTATGAATTATTGCCGTCATAAACTGAATCTTTTGTTGATTTCCTTTTGATAGTTTTTCAGCTTGCATAGGTAAATATTCTTGTACTTTTAATACTTCTGCCCATTTTTTTATTTCTCTGTCTGCATCTGTTTTGTTCATTCCTTTAAGCTGAGCAAAATACATTAACTGGTCATATATTTTGGTTTTAGGATATACACCTCTTTCTTCTGGCAAATATCCAAAGTTTACACTTTTGCGTTCTACTGGCTTACCATTCCATGTAATTTCGCCTGTGTCCTTTTTTATAATTCCTAGCAACATTCTAATTGTTGTAGTCTTTCCAGCGCCATTTGTTCCGAGTAATCCAAATACGCCTGGCTTATCTACTTCAAAAGAAATGTTGTCTACAGCTTGTTTGCCAACAAACTTTTTTGAAACATTTTCTAATTTTAGTCCCATTTTTATCCCCTTTCATACTTTTTATTTTAAAGCTACTATATATTACCATATAAGTAGATAAAATGGAAGTATTTTTTATTTTTCAACAATAAAAAAATTGAATTGGAAATACTTTTTACGTACTCTAACTCAATTATTCATTTTGAGCCAAAAAAATAACGACTATCTATTGAAAGTCGCTATAAATTCTTGGTTGGGCTGGCTAGATTCGAACTAGCGCATGTTAGAGTCAAAGTCTAATGCCTTACCACTTGGCTACAGCCCAATATATTATTTGTTTTGCAATTACATATCTTTTAATGGATAAAATTTATGGGGTGGAAGATGGGACTCGAACCCACGGCCTCCAGTGCCACAAACTGGCGCTCTAACCAACTGCGCTACATCCACCATAATGCAACTGCAGATATTATTTTACCCCATTTAAGAAGTTTTGTCAACTGTTTTTTACGATTTTATTGCAATGTACTAAAATTAGTACATTGCAATTAGTTTTTATTATTAGAACTCATATCATTTATTATACATTTAGTTCTATGTTCTAAACTTCTTTTGCCCATATAATCAATCTCATCGTTGTATCGTCTGTACAAGTTGTTAACGAAATTTCTCTTCTTCCTTCTGTATCTCTATTCATGTATGATGAGTCACTTGTACTTGTTTCATATTTATTATATATTTCGTACTCAACTCTTTCTCCTGATACATCTGTTATATATATTTTATCTCCTTTTTCTAGTCTCTTATTATTTGAGAAGAAACTACCATCTCTATAGTTATGTCCTGCTAGGACTGTATTTCCTGGTTTATTTAAGCTATCATTTCCAGGATAAAGTTTTACAATACCTACGTTCAATGCATTTATACTACCTTGATAATCTGGTATTATTGGGTATTCAACATCTGTTTCTGGTATTTCTATATAACCAATTACATCATATCCCATGTATGTAACTCCTGTTCCGGATTCGTCATCATTATCATCAGTTGTTGGAGTATCTTGGTATAATGTATTTAAGTCTATTTGTGGTCCTACGTCATTTAGTATTAAATTATTATCTTCTGTTGGCTCGTCCACAGTCTCATTTAACATATTTTTAAATTGATCTACTGCATCTGTCGCTGCTTGTTTAATATAATATTTCCTATATACTCGTATTCCAAAAAAGATAAGTAAAGCTATAATCAAAATTATAACTAATATTAGGACAACTGTTAATGTTTTACTATATTTATTATTAAACATATCTACTCCTCCTTTTTACATCACTATATATATTATAACACATTTTTCTAATATAATCTATACTTTTTTTTATTTACTTTAAAGTTTAATAACTTAATATTTAGCCTACAATCTTGTCTCCAAGCTTTTTTCCAGCTAAAACATGGAAGTGAATATGTTTAACTTCTTGTCCTGAATCTTCACCACAATTTGAAATTACTCTAAATCCTTTTTCTGCAAAGCCTTCTTGTTTAGCTATTTTGTTTATAATTTGAAAAATATATGCGATTAAGTTGCTATCTTCTTCTGATACATCTAGCAATGTTTCGATATGTTTTTTTGGTATAACTAGTATATGAATTGGTGCTGCTGGATTTACATCATGAAATGCTATAACTTTATCGTCTTCATACACTATTTTTGATGGTATTTCTTTATTTATTATTTTACAAAAAATGCAATTATCCATTATTCTATTTTCTCCTTTTTTAGCGACTAATTCTTTATTAGCCACACTCTTTAATTTTTAATATGCTTTAGAGTACGTCCCATAGCCTGACAATTTTTTTCTCGTTTAGACCTGTCCCCAAATATGACAACTTTGTCCCATTTAGACCTGTCCCTAAACATGACATTACTCTAGAATTGCTTTAATTCTTCTTACTCCTGCTGAGCTTGACTCTTCTTTTAATATTTTAAAATGTCCTAATTCTCCTGTATGTGTTACGTGAGGTCCACCACAAATTTCTTTGCTAAAATCTCCTATTGTATATACTTTTACTTTTTCTCCATATTTGTTTTCAAATAGTCCCATTGCTCCAGATTTTTTTGCCTCTTCTAATGTCATTTCTTCGCATGTTACTGGTAAATCTCTTTTTATTTGTTCGTTTACTATATCTTCTACTTGCTTTAATTGCTCTTTTGTCATTTTTTCTGGATGAGAAAAGTCGAATCTTAATCTTTCTGTTGTAATGTTTGACCCCTTTTGTGTTGCATGTTCTCCTAAAACTATTTGTAATGCCTTATGAAGTAAGTGTGTAGCTGTATGATAGCTAATAGTTTTTTCATTTTGTTCTGCTAGTCCACCTTTGAATTTTTGCTCACTACCTAATCTTGATTTTGCTTGATGCTCTTTAAATAATTTATCGAACTCAGAGTTATCTATTGTAAAGCCTTGCTCTCTTGCTAAGTCTGCGGTAATTTCTGGTGGGAATCCATAAGTTTCATATAGTTTAAATATAGTTTGTCCATCTATTACATTTTTATTCTCTGCTTTTGCTTTATTTATATATTTTTCAAATTCTTTTTCTCCATGTGCAAGTGTTTTTATAAATTTGTCCTTTTCTTCTATAATTACTTGCTTTATTGTATCTCTATTTTTTTCTAGTTCTGGATACATTTCTTTTAAAATATCTATATCTAGGTCGATTAAATTTCCAAGTTCACTTAAGTCTATTTGTAATTTATTTAGATGTCTAGACATTCTTCTTATTAGCTTTCTTAAAACATATCCTCTATCTATATTTGAAGGTCTTCCACCATCTGCTATAACCATCATGCTTGCTCTTAGATGCTCTGCTACTATTCTTCTACTTTCTATACTATCTGCTTTTGCAAGTTCTTGTAGTTTGTCCATTATTGGTGCAAAAAGTTCTGTATCAAAAGGTGTTTCTTTGCCTTGTAATAGCATTGTCATTCTTTCTAATCCTAAACCTGTATCAACATTGTGTTGTTTTAGTTTTGTGTATGTACCGTCTTTGGATTTATAATATTCCATAAATACATTATTCCAAATTTCGACATATTTACCACAATCACATGATGGCTGACAGTCTGGTCCACATGCTGGCTTTCCTGTATCGTAAAACATCTCTGTGTCTGGTCCACATGGTCCTTCCTCTCCTGCTATCCACCAGTTATCGTCTTTTCCATAATAGTAAATTCTATCTTCTGGAATTCCTGCTTTTTTCCAGCATTCTGCAGTTACATTATCTCTTGGAGCATCTTCATCTCCTGCAAAGCAAGTAACAGATAGTTTTTCTACTGGTATTCCAAGTTCTTTTGTTAAAAACTCAAAACTCATTGCTATAGACTCTTCTTTAAAATAATCACCTAATGACCAGTTTCCAAGCATCTCAAAATATGTTAGGTGTCTATTATCTCCTACTTCGTCTATATCGTTAGTACGTAAGCATTTTTGATAATCTGTAAGCCTTGTTCCCTCTGGATGTTTTTCTCCTAATAAATATGGTACCAATGGTTGCATACCAGCTGTTGTAAATAATACAGATGGATCATTTTCTGGTATTAGTGGTGCACTTGGTATTATTTTATGTCCGTGATTTTTAAAATAATTTAAGTATTTATTTCTTATTTCTATTGCCTTCATATATATTCCCCTATTCTTTGTTAAACTATTCTAATGTTTGTTATTAGACATAAAAATTATATTACATAATTTAACAAATTGCAATAGTTTAGCGTGGACAAAAGGGTCTACTTTCTTTTGTCCACGCTTTTTCTTATGTATTATCCTTAATCCCAAAGATAAATTTTACAATTCCTCTTAGGAATTTTGGAACTTTTTTTACAACTATAGTCATATTTATTCCCTCCTTAGCAATAAATAGTTTAAGAACATAGCCACATTAGTCCTACTGCCACAACTATTATTCCTATTATAAATAACCATCCTGATAGTGGAAGTAATAATACTAAAAGCATACCCAACCCCAATCCAATTAAACAAACTGCTAATGTTTTTTTTAAGATTTTACACATTTTCACATTATTACCTCCTATCATTTGTATATTATATTAGTTTTCTTTTGGGTTTGTTACCATTTTATGTTAGTTTGCTTTGCATAATAGAAATAGTATTGTAAAATTGCTAATTTTGTGGTTTAATAGTAGTATTGGAGGAATTAGTTATGGAAAAAGATGTAGCAATAAAAATAATAGATATTTTGAAAGAAACCTATCCAGATGCAAAGTGTAGCCTTGATTTCAGTACTCCTTTTGAAATGTTAGTTGCAGTTATACTTTCTGCTCAATGCACAGATGAAAGAGTTAACAAAACCACTCCATCAATATTTTGCAAATATTCTACTCCTGAGGATTTTAACAACATGCCATTGGAAACGTTAGAAGAACTTATACATCCTTGTGGATTTTATAAAAACAAAGCAAAAAACATAAAGCTTACAGCTAAGAAAATTGTAGAGGAATTTAATGGAAAAGTGCCAGATAATATGGAAGATTTATTATCTTTACCTGGAGTTGGAAGAAAAACTGCAAATGTAGTAATGTTAGAAGCTTTTAACAAACCTCAAGGCATTGCAGTAGATACTCATGCTAAAAGACTATCTAACAGAATTGGCTTTTCATCTGAACAAACTCCTGAAAAAATAGAGCAAGATTTATTAAAACTTTTCCCTTATGAGTATTTGAAAGATATAAATCATATTTTAATATATCATGGTAGAGCAATTTGTACTGCACGCTCACCAAAATGCGATTCTTGCCCTATAAATTCATATTGTAAAAGTTTTAAAGCTAATAAATTGTAATTATAGTATTTATAAGCTCTATTTTGCAATTATATTTTAAATTAAAAAAATTATAATTCTTACATATTTTTTCAATTTCACCTCATAATATAAATTGTGGGGTGCTTTATTTTGATAAATATAAATTGTTCTTGTGATTGTAAATATCAAATTGACGGCAAATGTTTTTTACAAGATGTTAAATCTCAGAAAATCACTGTAAATCCTTTAAATAAGGAATGTATTTATTACACAAAAAAATAATTGACAAACCTCTCTTTAAATTATATTATATGTATGTATTTTAAGGAGGGATTTTTTTGAAAAGTTATTTATTTAAAATAATATTATGCATTTTTTTAGTGCTGGTAGTTTCATCTACTTTCGTTCTTGCAACTGACGAAAACATACCAGAAAATCAAGTTGTGTCTACAGATGAGAACATCAATACTACATCTGAAAGTGGAGAAATATTGGCAACTTATGAAACTAATTACGACCTAGTTTATTCAGATATGTACTTGCTTGATAGCAATGTAGAGGTATCACAAGTTGTAGACGGAAACGTATTTGTTTATGGTGGAACAGTTAAAGTTACAGGTGCAATTAGTGGAAACCTTTTTGTACTTGCTGAGAACTTGGACATTAGCGAAGATGCAATAATTCAAGGAAGTATATTTGCACTAGCAAATAATATAACAATTTCTGGTATTGTTTCTGATGTATATTCAATGAGTAACAACTTTAATTTAGAAGAAAAAGCTATAGTTAGTAGAAATATATACATAATGTCTGGTGCTACTAATTTGTCAGGTCAAGTTTCTAGAGATGCTTATATTTCTACAAGAGATTTAAGTTTTGGCGAGGATGCTAAAGAAGTAATAAAAGGTGATTTGAATTACAGTTCATATAACGAAGTAGAACTAGACGAAGGCGTTGTTAGTGGAGAGGTAAATTTCAAGCAATTTGAAAATAGTGTTCAAAGCATCGGAACTATAGTGCTTAATATTGTTTATAGTGCTGTAGTATCATTAGTTTTCTCTGTTGCAATAATACTAGTATCTTTATGGTTTGCTCCAAAATTCAAAGACAGAGCAGCTGAAATAGTAGAAAAGAAAAATTTATCAGCATTTGGTTTCGGACTACTTGTTTTCTTCGGTGGAATACTAGCTGCACTTATCTTGCTATTATTTACATACGGATTTGGTGCAAGCATTGGAGTATTCTTAGTAGCTATAGTAATTATGTCATACATTGCATCTAGTACAGTATTTAGTATGTCTATTGGAGCATTGATTGCTAAAAAAATCAAATCTGAAAAGGTTGGCATTTATGTACTTTTTGCTTTATTAGTTGTACTAGCACTTAACTTAATTGGATATATACCATACATAGGAGGACCTATAAAATTCATCGCTTCAATAGTAGGTTTAGGTATCCTTTGCATAAATGCATACAAGAGAAAAGACTTAGTCTCAGGCAAAACAGAATAATGTCGGGTTTGGGGACAGGCTCTTTTCCGACAATGTTGTCGGGTTTGGGGACAGGTCTAAACAAGACAGAGGTGTCATACCTAGGGACAGGTCTATTCTATAAGGAAAAAAACTACATTTTAACTAATAAACTTAGTTAAAATGTAGTTTTTTTGTAATTCTACAGTATGTAATGTTATAGTGATTACTCTCCCTTTAATTTTTCTACCGTTTCTTTATAATTATCTGAATCAATTATACTAGTTCCTGCAACAACAATATCGCACCCTGCTTCTTTCAATTCTTCTACGTTGTCCTCATTTATACCACCATCAGCTTCTATATCTACCTCAAGTCCATTTTTGTCTATATATTCTTTTAATGTCTTTATTTTTTCTATAGTTTCTGGTATTAGCTTCTGACCACCTTTACCTGGTTCCACAGTCATAATAAGCACCGTATGAACATAAGGAAGTATACTATATATCTTTTCCACTTCTGTATTTGGTTTGATGCTTACTCCTACTTTGCAGTTATTCTCCTTAATATACTCAATCCATTGCTTTAACTCTTCCTCACTATTTGCCGATTCATAATGAACAGTGATATTTCGTGGTTCAAATATCATATAACTCTTTATGTATGACATAACATCCTTAACCATTAAATGCACATCTAATGGTATATTTGTTATAGTATTCAAGTATTCTGTATACTCTGTCATAAGACTTGTTGTATTATTTTCCACAAACTTGCCATCCATTACATCTATATGAAAATAATCTATTCCTGATGTTTCTAAATTATAAAATGTTTTAATACAATTTTCTTTTTTCACACTTAAAATTGAAGCTGAAACTTCCATCTTTTTTCCTCCTCTTGGCACTTTGGTGCCTGTCACTTTAGTGCCATTTGGCACTTTTGGGGACAGGCTTATTTAAGACATTTCACAAAATCTCTCGTACCTATCTTTTGAAATTTTGCCTTCTTGTACAGCCCTTTTTATGCCACAGTTTTCTTCTTTTTTATGACTACAGTCTGCATATTCGCATTCTGCTAAATAAGGTCTAAATTCAATAAAATACTTCGCTAAATCGTTTTTTTCTATTTCACTTACATCAAATGTTGAAAATCCTGGTGTGTCTGCTATATATGAGTTTTCTTCTATTTTGTATAGTAACACTTGTGTAGTAGTGTTTTTTCCTCTTTTATTTTTACTACTAATGTTTCCCTCTTCTGCTATTTGTTTTCCTAGTAAAGAATTGATTAAAGTAGATTTTCCCACTCCTGAGTTTCCTGAAAAAGCAGTTATGTTGTTTTGTAAATGCTCTTTTATTTGGTCTACTCCTACATTATTTTTTGCATCTGTTTTTATTACTGTGTAACCTATGGTACTATATAGACTATATATATAGTCTATTTTTTCTTCATCTTCTAAGTCTATTTTGTTTAAGCATATAATTGGTTTTATATTCATATATTCTGCATATACAAGTTGCTTGTCTAATAATAATAAATCTGGTTTTGGAAGTTTCATAGATACTACTAAAATTATTTGTGATAAATTTGCCATTTTAGGTCTTTTTATATAATTTTTTCTTTCTAGTATTTTTTCTATTACTCCTACTTTCTTGTCTTCATCTGTTATGTCTATTTCTACTAAATCTCCAGCTACTGGACTTATGTCTCCTGCTTTAAATTTTCCTCTTGCATTGCAATTATATACTATATTATTGGTTTCTACCTTGTATAAGTCAGATATGTTGCTTGTAACTATTCCTTTTTGCACTAATTCCCTCCTATTTGTTTATTTCTAAACATTTCCTATACATTATATCATATAAAGAAATAATTTCAAGCAAGATATTTTTGTTTTGAGTTACATCTTTATTAAAATTATATTACTCTTAGGCGACAAAAAAACTTGGGAAAATAACTAATATACTATTCTCCCAAGTTTTAGTTTTCATATTCTAGTCTATATTTAATACAGGATTTTCAGAATTTAAGTTTAATGTTTCTTGTACTTTTCTAACATCATCAATAAATACTTTTATAGTAATTGTTCCTCTTCCTGATACAGGAACACTTAAATCAGTTACATCTTTTCTTTGAGATTGATTATACACCGTTTCCTCTGTTCCTTCTGATGTTACAGTTACTCTTACTTGCACTGTTGGATCTATTTCTGTTATTCCGTCATCAGCAATTTCTATCTCTTCTCCAATTAAAGATTTTAGATTTATATTTACAGTTCCATTTTTTATTTCTTGTATCTTATTCACCGTAAGTGTTACTTTTGTTCCATCATCAACAGTTGTTCCTACATCTATGCTTTGTCTTAATACTACGCCATCATCTTTGCTTGTATCTTCTTCATACACTATGTCTACATCAAATCCTAAGTCTGTTAATGTTTTCTTTGCATCTGCTTCTTTCTCACCAACTACATGTTCCATTGTTATTTGTTTTATACCTGTACTTACATATATTGTAACTGTTTCGCCTGCATTAACTTCCTCATCTGCTTCTGGGTCTTGTCTTATTACATATCCTGCTTGAACTTTGCTATTTGCCTCTTCAACAACTTTTACTTCAAATTCTTCTGCTTTAACTTCTTGCTCTGCCTCTTCTCTTGTCTTTCCTACAACATCAGGTACTATCTTTATATTTTCCCCTTTACTAACTACAATTTTAACTGTTGAACCATCTTTTACTAGGTATCCTTCTATATATTGTGGCTCTTGTGAAATTACTTTTCCAGCCTCTACATCCGAGCTAAATTCTTCTGTAGTTTCTAATTGTAGACCTGCATTTGTTGCAGCCTGTTCTGCCTCTTCTCTTGTCATATTTACAAAGTTTGGTAGGTTTACATCATCTACTCTCCCCCAATTTAATATTGCCTGTGTTCCAAAGAATCCTATTACTGGTATTAGTATTAATAAAAGGATTATCAATATATATTTCACTGCTTTATGTTTTGCAAAGAATTGACCTAATTTACCTTTTTTCTTCTTTCCATTTTCAGGTTCTTTAGAATTATCTTTATTATTTTGTTCCACATCTTTTATAGTGTCTATTCTTTGCGTATATGCCATTTCATTTGATGATGTATGTACAAAATCTCCATCTGGATTTTTTAGTGCCATATTCAAATCTTTTAACATTTCTGTTGCTGATTGATAACGTAAGTTCACATCTTTTTCCATTGCTTTCATTATTATTTTATTAACTGAATACGGAATTGATGGATTTAGTTTTATTGGCTCTATTGGTTTTTCTTGCATATGTTTTAGTGCTATTGATACAGGTGTATCTGCATCAAATGGTACTCTACCAGTTAGCATTTCATACATTACAACACCTAATGAGTATAAATCTGATTTTGCATCAGTATATCCTCCTCTTGCATGCTCAGGTGAGAAATAATGTACTGAACCTATGGTTGTTCCGAATGCTGTTATTGTTGAATTTGATACAGCTTTTGCAATTCCAAAGTCTGTAACTTTAGCAATTCCATCTTCTGTAATTATTATATTATGTGGTTTTATATCTCTATGTATTATATTGTTTTTATGTGCTACTTCTAAAGCTGATGCAATTTGTATTGCAATGTTTAGTGACCATTTCCATGGAAGCACACCGTCTTCATCTATTATTTGTTTTAATGTTTTACCTTGAATTAGTTCCATTACAATATAGTAGATATTGTCTTGATGTCCTACATCATATATAGATACAATATTTTGATGAGCCAAGCTTGCTGCTGATTGTGCTTCTGTGTTAAATCTTCTTATAAATTCCTCATCCGTTGTAAATTCTTCTCTTAGGACTTTAATAGCCACATATCTTTTTAAAACTTGGTCTTGAGCCTTATATACTGTAGCCATACCACCTTTACCAATTATCTCTAGTATTTCATACCTATTTCCTATTATTTTTCCTTCTAGATTCATAAAAAATCTTCTCCTCTTAATTTATTATAATAATAGTAATATTGTCATATCCACCTGCTGAATTTGCTTCATTTATTAAATTGCCTGCTGCTGTATTTATATCTTGTTTTACTAGTTCATATATTCTTTTTTCTTCTACCATATTTGTTAAACCATCTGAACACATTATAAATATATCGCCTTTTTCAAAGTTTCTTGCTCTTAAATCTGGTTCAACATAAGGTGTACAACCTAGTGCTCTTGTTAACATATTCTTTTTAGGATGTATTTTTGCCTCTTCTCTTGTAATCTTTTTATCTTCAACTAATTGTTGTACATAACTATGATCTTTTGTAAGCTTACGAATAACATCTTTTCTTATTCTATATATTCTACTGTCTCCTACATGTCCAATATATGCTTTATTATTATATATTAAGCAAACCTCTAAAGTAGTACCCATACCTTCTAATTCCTGTACTTCTTTTGATTTTTCGTATACTACCATATTAGCATATTCTACAGCATTTCCTATAAGTTTTAATATTTCTTCTTTTTCACTAAAATTATTACTAAAGTTATTTTCTATATACTTTCTAGCAGAGTCAACAGCAAGTTTGCTTGCTACTTCTCCACCTTTATATCCCCCCATACCATCAGCTAATATGCACAATTTTGGTATGGAATTTTCTTCAGAAGTATAGTAATAGTCTTGGTTTATTTCTCTAACTTTTCCTATGTCTGTTTTGGCAAAAACCATAATTAAACCTAACCTTTCATTTATTCTTCTTTTAAGCTTTTACGTCTTAATTGTCCACATGCTGCATCTATATCCGAGCCCAATTCTCTTCTTATAGTTGCTACAATACCATTTTTGTTTAAGTAATCTCTAAATCTTATAATATTTTCATTTGTGCTTTTTACATAATTTCCATTTTCTATTTTATTTATTGGAATTAAGTTTACATGGCATAACATACCTTTAAGTAATTTTACTAATTCCTTTGCATCATCTAAGTTATCATTATTGTCTTTCGCTAAAGCATATTCAAATGAAATCCTTTTATTGGTCTTGTTTATATAATATTTGCATGCTTCCATTAGTTCTTCTATATTATATCTGTTATTTATTGGCATCATACTACTACGTTTTGCATCATTAGTTGCATGAAGCGAAATTGACAATGTGCATTGTAACTCTTCGTCTGCAAATTTGTATATCATAGGTACTAAACCACTAGTTGAAATACTTATATGCCTTGCTCCTATATTTAGTCCTTTTTGGTTATTTATTATTTTTATTGCTTTCATTACATTATCGTAGTTGTCAAATGGCTCGCCTATTCCCATAAATACAATATTTGATATTTTATCTCCAATATCTTGCTCTACTGCTAAGACTTGTTCCACAATTTCTCCACAAGTTAGGCTTCTTATAAATTTTATTCCTGTAGAAGCACAAAATTTGCACCCCATTTTACAACCTATTTGTGAAGATACACATATTGTTTTTCCATGATGATATTCCATTAAAACGCTTTCTATTGCATTGCCATCTAGTACATCAAATAAGTATTTTTTTGTTCCATCCGAAGCTTCTTGCTTTTTTAGGATTTTGAAATTGCACATTGTGTATTCTTTTTTTAGCTTTTCTCTTAGTTCTATAGATAAGTTAGTCATTTCGTCAAATTCTTTTACTTTATCTACATATATCCATTTAAAAATTTGCTCTGCTCTATATTTCTTTTCTCCTAAAGCGACAAGCTCATTTTGTAATTCGTCTAAATTATATTCTTTTATATTTTTCACTGTAAGTTCATTCCTCTTTTATGATGTTTTCTAACTTATATCACATTTTATAGTATTTTTCAATAGGGTTTTTATTCTACTTTATTTTTATATACAAGATTATGTTTTATAATTTTAAATTCTTATAACTCTATTTACGGTTAGAGTAAACTTCTAAAAAAAGTATTTCAAATATGTCGGTCCAGCTACTTTATCGTAGAAATTCTAAAATAATTTTATGGCACCCTTCCATCAGAGATGAACTCTTTCCATAAAATTATTTAAGAATTTCTAACTCAAAGTACTCTCCATTCCATATTTTCATACTTTTTTATAAGCCCACTCTAACCTACAATAAAAGCCACAATAATTGTAAATTATAAACCATAATCTTGTTCTAGAACTACAATCTTCTTAACTCTTTAATTCGTGCCTCGTAGGCTGCCATTGTGTCTTCTTTTAATGCTACTTCGTTATCTACACCAAGCATTTCTAATATTTTTTTTGTGAATAAAGGATTTAAAATTAGAAGTGGACCTATTAAATATGTTCCTATAAAGTTATTCTTTTTAATTCCTTCTATTTTGCTATCCTTGTTTATTCCTATTCCTTTTTCCACTTCTATAAATGGAGTTTTAGTATTGTCTCCATACATCATTGTAAATTGACTCTTAAAGCCTATTACTTCTATATCTTCATACTTACCTAT
This sequence comes from uncultured Clostridia bacterium, assembly GCA_944390365.1. Lineage (GTDB taxonomy): Bacteria > Bacillota > Clostridia > TANB77 > CAG-508 > CALXVA01. The sequence continues at coordinate 19,399 of CALXPW010000020.1, forward strand.
TAAATAGCTATTATGCCTGTGAAACATATCTCTTTTTGCATATACATCAAATATTCCTAATCCATCAATTTTGCTTCCGTCCTCGTTTTCTATGTATTTGCCAAGCACTTCTACAGCATTTCCAGTAAATAAAAATACAACATTTTTATCAATCAATTCAATTATTCTTTCTTTGTATGGTAATAATTTTGCAATCACTTTTTCTTGTGTATTTTCTGTCATTGGTCCTAAATAGATAAAATTCACATTTTCTTTAACAAATGCTGGTTCTTCTTCTAAAGCTGTTTCTATAAACTCTGCATCTGGTATACACATTTTTAAGTATTTCATATTGTACATATCTCCAAATAAGTTACAAAATTCTGGAAATAAAATTTCTATTTTCATTTAAGTTCTCCTATTCTTCTTCGTCTATTTCTAGACTAATTTTCATTACATTTGCTTATATTGTATTTTAATTTATTTTTTTATGATTTTTATTACTCTTTCTATGCCTTATTCTCTATTTTGGTTCTAATCATAACCTCTACTTTTTTCTTTGCTGATTCTTTTAATTCCATTGAGTATAAGTCGTGTAATATAAATACTGTTTCGATTCCATTTAGCTTAATATTATCTAAGGCTGACATTTCGTCTCTTTGACATGAAATTTTAGCTTTGTCTATTCCTGCCATTTGAAGTCTAACATATCCATCTAAATATCTTGCACCTGCAATAATAATTTGTTTTATACTGTCATTATTTAAAAATTCATAATCTGTATCATATTGCCAAGCTATATTTTCGCTTCCATTTGCAGCCTCGTGTAAGTCATCTAAAAATAGTATTACAACCTTATTACCTTTATATTTTCGTACATAATCAAATACCCTAGAGCAAGCAATAGGATTCATACCTTTGGCTAGATGGGTAATAATTTTTATGCCATCTACTACTTCTTCGCTATATCTAGTATCAACAATTTTTTGCTTTTTTAATGACTCATTTATTTGTTTTTGGCTAAGACCAATTTGTTTAAGCACAGTAATAACAGTAACAATATTATATATGTTTATAATATTATCACTTATTAAATCGTATTCTTCTATTAAGTTTCCATTTTTTAAAGTTAATTTCATATTTTTCAAATCTATATTCGTAGCTAAATAATCTATTTCTGGTGATTTAAAATCACATTTTGGGCAATGCGCCTTTCCTATATGGTTGTATCTTACATAATCATAAAATAGTTTAGTATTACATTTTGGACATGCAATTATATCCCTTGCAATATTCTCACACTTTTCTGTGTCTGTAGGTAACCTATCTATGCCAAAATATATTCTTTTGTTTTCTGGAGCTATATTGCTTGCAATTAAGTCATCTCCATTTAGTATTAGTGTTGTCTCTTTTGGAATATATTTGGTAAGAATTCCTGATATAAACTCTGTATGTGCATTTCTCATTAGCGAATCTCTAAACAAGTTTGTGCATACTAAATATGTAGGTGTTAAATATGGATACACCTTTGGTGCACTTCTTTCGTCCACTTCTAATACAGCTAAATCTTTTTTTGCTTTTCCCATAAGACTTGCTCCACTTATTAATGTAGTTGCTATTCCAGCATCAATGTTTGAACCATATTTATTGTCTATAAATACATAGTTATTATCTTTTAATATATCTTCTATCATGTTACATACTGTAGTTTTTCCATTTGTTCCTGTAACTGCTATAATTGTTCGAGGCTTTTCTATTTTTCCTATAAAATCTGGACATACTTTAAGTGCAAATTTACCTGGAAAAAATGTTGCATTTCTTCTAAATAATTTTAATATCATAGTTCCAAATTTTGCCCCCCATAAAGCTATGTAAAATCTAAATCCTTTTCTCATAATAATTTTCCCCTCGTATAATATGGTTATAAGATTTATTTAATATGAATTTTATAACCATATTTTATTTTCTTATAACCTTTCTTTATTTTTTTATACTTACAAGTTTCTATGCATAAGCTAATGTTTTGTACATGGCTATTATATATTAAATATGTATTTAAAGCAAGAACATAACTTAATAAAATGAAAAAATGGAGGGATTTTTTCTTACATAATATAAGTTAAATCCCCCTATTTATTATTTCTTTAGTACTTCACAAAGTAAATTCTCTATTCTTGCTATTCTTCTTTCAAATACAGTATTTGTCATATCTGCAATTTTGTTGTACTCTAGCAATTTTGAAAACTTTTGCATATTTACCTTGTGATTGTTTTCAATGGTTTTTTGCAAGTTTTTTTGTTCATTCTTTATTTCGTTTAATAGTTCGTTTATTTGTGTAATTATTGCTTCAAGTTCATCTTTTTCATTGTTAACTTTAGACATATAATCACCTCAACTTTATTGTGTAATTATTCTATCATCATTTTACAAATAATGCAATAGTTTTACGAAAATTTGTTCATTTTTTATATTATTTTTCCTCCACCCAAAACTATGTTGTTTAAATAAAATACCACAGATTGTCCCGGTGTTATTGCTCTTTGTGGTTCAGAAAATTTTACTTTTGCAATATTATCTTCTATCTTTAGAGTTGCTTTTGCTGGTTTTGACCTATAACGAATCTTTGCTTCGATTTCTATTTCTTGTTGTTCATTGTTCTGTAAATTGTTTTGTATTTTGGTTTCGCTTCTTAGAGAACTTATATCTACTAAAAAGTTTAGTTCATTTGCCATAAGTTCATCTGTATACAATTCTTTTTCTGTACCTACTATTACCTCGTTTTTTGCTTTATCTAGCTTTATAACGTATAATGGCTCTTTATATGATACTCCAAGACCTCTTCTCTGTCCAACTGTATAATTTATAAGTCCTGTATGTTTTCCAAGAATTTCGCCATTGCTTAAGACAATGTTACCTTCGTTATTTACGTTATCATTATATTTTTTTAAAAAGCTTATATAATCATTATTTTGTATAAAGCATATCTCCTGACTGTCTTTTTTTTGTGCTACCTCTAAGCCATTTTCTTCTGCAATTTTTCTAATTTCTGCCTTATCTTTAAATTCTGATAGTGGAAATATTATGTATGGTAAAATGTCTTTATTTATTCCATATAAAAAGTAGCTTTGGTCTTTTTCTATTGCATCTGCCTTTGCAAGCACATATTGATTAAACTCATTTGAGTAGAAATTTTTAGCATAATGTCCTGTTGCTATATATTCGCATCCAAGTTCTTGTGCAACTTTATAAAATGCATCAAATTTTAAAAATTTATTACACTCTACACAAGGATTTGGAGTTTTAGCACACAAGTATGTACATATAAAATTGTCAACTACTCTTCTTTGAAATTCTTCTCTTAAATCTATTACATAATGCTTAATTCCAAGCTTTTCGCATACTTTTTTTGCATCTTCTACTGCATTATTCTGTTTATTTTCACCATTTTCTATAGTTTCCTTGCAATTACTATTTGCTATAATTTCCCTAGAATCACTTTGTTCATTTTCTTCCCATAGTCTCATTGTGGCACCTATTACTTCATAACCTTGTTCTTGCAGTAATAATGCTGAAACAGAGCTATCCACTCCTCCACTCATTCCTATTAGTACTTTTTTCATTAATTCGCTCCTTTTCTAATTTTTTTATATTATTGCATTTTAGGGCACCTCTTTTTTGCAATTTTTTGCATTTTAGAAGTGCCCTTTCTCTACTAATTTTTATAATTTTCTTTTAACTCTTCTAGAGCCTTTGCTAATTGGTCTGGACATGATGTTCCTTTTGTACCACAAAGTATTCCTTTTAATCTTTTTATTACTTCATCTATATGCATACCTTCAACTAATCTTGATACACCTTGTGTATTACCTTGACAGCCACCAACTATTGTAACTTTTTTTATTATATCTCCATCAGTTTCTATTATTATTTCTCTTGAACAAACTCCATTTGGTTTATATCTATATTCCATTTTTTTCTCCTATAATTATTTGTCTTCTACATCTATTTTTATATGTACATCTTTAAGTTGCTTTTCTGTAACCTTGCTTGGTGCTCCCATAAGCACATCTCTTGCTTTTTTGTTCTTTGGAAATGCTATAACTTCTCTTATATTATCAGAATCTGCTATAAGCATTACCATTCTATCTAGGCCAGCTGCAGCTCCTGCATGTGGTGGTGTACCGTATTGGAATGCATTATATAATGCTCCAAATTTTGTTTCTACCTCTTTTTCGCTATACCCTGCTATTTCAAATGCCTTAACCATTAGCTCTGGGTCATGGTTTCTAACTGCTCCTGATGTCATTTCGTATCCATTACATACCACATCATATTGATATGCTAAAATTTCTAATGGGTCTTTATTTTCTAAAGCTTCTTTTCCACCTTGTGGCATTGAAAATGGGTTATGGTTAAAGTCTATTGTTCCTTCATCAGATAACTCATACATTGGAAAATCTGTTATAAAACAAAATCTATATACATCCTTTTCTAATAAGTCTAATCTCTTTCCAAGTTCTATTCTAACTTGTCCTGCAATTTTTTGTGCTACCTTTAATTCATCTGCTATAAAGAATATTGCAGAGTTTTCTTTTACTCCATACTCTTTTGCCAAAATGTCTTTTGCTTCGTCTGTTATGAATTTTGAAATACCACCTGTATATCCTTCTGGTTCTACTTTTACCCATGCTAATCCATTTGCTCCTGCCTCTTCTTTGGCAAAATCTGTCATACTATCAAAGAATTTTCTTCCTTGACTAGCACCCTCTGGCACTACAATTATTTTTATAGTTTTTCCTTTAAATGCATTAAATTCTGTATTTTCAAATAGTTTTGTTGCATCTTGGATTATAAGTGGATTACGCAAGTCTGGCTTGTCTATTCCGTATTTTTCCATTGCTTCTCTATATGGAATACGTCTAAATGGTGCTTCGTCTACTTTCCAATTTGTATGCTCTTTAAATACAGTTGTAAATATGTCTTCTAATACCTTAAATACATCCTCTTGCTCTGCAAAGCTCATTTCAAAGTCTAATTGATAAAACTCTCCTGGTGCTCTATCTGCTCTAGGATCTTCATCTCTAAAGCAAGGTGCTATTTGATAATACTTATCAAATCCACCTATCATAAGTAATTGTTTAAATTGTTGTGGTGCTTGAGGAAGTGCATAAAATTCACCTGGATGTAATCTACTAGGAACTAGATAGTCTCTTGCTCCCTCTGGTGATGAATTAGCTAGAATTGGTGTTTGAATTTCCGTAAATCCTAGTTCATCCATTTTTCTTCTTAATGTTTTCATTATGGCTGAGCGTAATAAGATATTTTTATGCAATTTATCATTTCTTAAATCTAAGAATCTATATTCTAAACGTAAATCTTCTCTTGCCTCTCCTATTTTTTCAGAGTTAACCTCAAAAGGTAACACGTTTTTGCATTTTCCTAAAACTTTTATTTCTTCAGCATTTATTTCTATTTCACCTGTTGGAATTTTAGTGTTTTTATTACTTCTTTCTACTACTTTTCCTTTAACACTAATTACACACTCTGTTACTAAGTCGTTTGCTAAGTTCATAAGTTCTTCGTTATCGCTTATTACTATTTGTGTAATTCCAAATTGGTCACGCAAATCTATAAATTTCATTGAACCTAAGTTTCTTATTTTTTGTATCCAACCTGCAATTGTTACTACTTCTCCAACATTTTTTATATTTAATTCTCCACAATTATGATCTCTGTACATACTATCCTTCCTTTTACTTGTTTTGTATTAAATTCACACCCATTATACTATAATTTACAACTTATTACAACTTATTTTTCTAATGATTTTTAAGATTTTTATTTATCTAAATAGTAAAAAACGTGGATAACTTTTATATTATGTTAACGTTACATTATGTTTGCCTTCCATTTTTGCTTCTAAGCCTGTTGTTCTAATTTTTGTTTGTCCAGCAGTCTTCCACATTAAAGTACGGGCACGACAACGCGGAAACTTTGGGCGTAGCCGCCACCGTTGAGGTCGTCGAAAGCGAACATTCCCGCATTAGCATAACCGTCGTAACCACCACGTCCGAAGAACGGAGCGTCAGAAGACGGGAAGCGAGTGTAATCACTGTACCAGCTACTGCTTGATAACCAGTTTATTTTTGATGTCTCGTACACTGCGTCTCCGTAGTGTCCTCCTGATGCTGGTGCTGTGTACGATGAATAAATGTCTTTATACCTTGATGGTGCACTTACTAGACTTGATCCGTATTCTGATGCATTTGAACTATTATAATATCCTGCTACGTATTCCCATGCTCCTCCACTCATGTCATATATTCCTGTTACGTCTCCTGTGGTACTTTGTCCTACATTACTTCTATATGATGTTCCACTTCCTCCTCCTGTATAATAATTACTATTGTCATTTATTTCTACTTCACTATTCTTTCCATATTTACTTTGACTTAAGTATGCTACTGCTCCCCACTCTGTATTTTTCATCATGTGTGGATCTACTACACTATCGTCTGTACTTAATCCATAGCTATTTCCACTATTATTCATTTCTATACATGTATTATGAATTGTGCTTACATTTATACTGCTCCAACTTTGCTTTCCTCCCATTATTTGGATTTTTCCTCCGTTACTACTTGTCTCAAACTTCCCTACCCAGAATCCTGCTAATGGCTCTCCATCCCAGTTGAATGCTGGGTGTAATACATAATCTTCCATTCCACTTCCTGTTGCTGCTTCTGGATATGTTGTACTATATGTCTTTTTTCCTTCTTTATCTTTATTTTCTGTATCTATGAACACTATTTCTATTCCTCCTGCTTCACTTCCACCTTGATGATACATACTTGTTATTTTATATGCATATCTTGGTATCCACACTAACATACTATATGTCGCACTTTCATTTAATACTTCATATCCTCCACTAGTAGTAAATGTTGCATCCCCTAGTACGATATTTGCCCACTTCTTTTCTCCATAATTATACCATTCTGTATCTACTGCTGTGGTCTTTACCCATCCTACATTATCTACATATTTTACTGGCGTCATTCCATCCGATACTTGTGGTCCTACTGCTAATGTTCCATCTATTGGATCTCCTGGCTGTGGCTCTGGATCTGGTTCAGGAACTGGTTCTGGTTCTGGATCTACATCGTTTACTACTGGCTCTGGATCTGGCACTTCTGGCTCTTCCGCCATTATATTTGCATACTCATCCATTAGGCTATTTAATTTATCCTGCTCTGTTATTGTTGCTTGTTCTGTTAAATTTTTCGCTTGTTGTGCCTTTTCTATTAGCCCTCCTTCTCCAAATGCTACATCTATTGTTATTGTTGCCAGTATGATTAAAATAACTATGTATAGGAAATTACTGATGGTTAGCCAATAAAAAAATTTCCTTTTTACCACTATTTTCATTCTGGCTAACCA
>CALXPW010000021.1 GCA_944390365.1 uncultured Clostridia bacterium
TCTTCTTTTGTTAGAACGTAAACTTGTGCTTTGAATTTTGTATGTGGATGTATTGTTCCTGGTTTTGCTAAAACTTGACCTCTTTCGATGTCTTTTCTATCAATACCTCTTAATAATACACCTATGTTATCTCCAGCTTCTGCTTGGTCTAGTAATTTTCTAAACATTTCTACACCAGTAACAACTGTTTTTCTAGCTTCTTTAGAAAGTCCAACGATTTCAACTTCGTCTTGAAGTTTAACTGTTCCTCTTTCTACTCTACCTGTAGCAACTGTTCCTCTACCTGTAATTGTGAATACGTCTTCAACAGGCATTAAGAATGGTTGGTCTACTGGTCTTTCTGGTGTTGGGATATAGCTATCAACTGCATCCATTAACTCTTTGATTGGAGCGTATACAGGATCGTTAGGATCTTTTGAATCGCTCTCTAATACTTTTAATGAAGATCCTTTTATTACTGGAATTTCATCTCCTGGGAAACCATATTCTGTTAATAGGTCTCTAACTTCCATTTCAACTAATTCTAATAATTCTGGATCATCAACCATATCGCATTTATTTAAGTAAACAACGATATATTTAACACCAACTTGTCTAGCAAGTAGGATATGCTCTCTTGTTTGTGGCATTGGTCCATCAGCTGCAGAAACAACTAATATAGCACCATCCATTTGAGCAGCACCAGTGATCATGTTCTTTACATAGTCAGCATGTCCTGGGCAGTCAACGTGAGCATAATGTCTTTTTTCTGTTTCATACTCTACGTGAGCTGTGTTAATTGTGATTCCTCTTTCTTTTTCTTCTGGAGCACTATCGATTTGATCGTATGCTTCATATTGAGCTTTACCTAATAATGATAAATATTTTGTAATAGCTGCTGTTGTTGTTGTTTTACCATGGTCAACATGTCCGATTGTACCAATGTTAACGTGTGGTTTTGTTCTTTCAAATTTAGCTTTAGCCATTTTAAATCCTCCTTTAAATTTTAGGTTATATAGGTGTTTTACCTAATAACTTTTTAAATATATTTTTAAAATTAAAATCTAATTATTTTAACACTTGCATTTTACATCATTTCTTACAAAAAAGCAAGCCTTTAATAATTTTTTATTATTTTTCTATTCTATAGAGTGAAATAGAATTGCGTTTTGGCTAGGCAAACGAGCAAGAAAACCGGAAGCGTACTTTGTGTACGCTGAGGATTTTCGCAGTGAAGTTTAACAACGCCAAAACCAATTATCTTTCACTCCTAGTCTTTCTTAGCACGACTAGCTACTATTGTATCAAGTATAGATTTTGGAACTTCTTCATAATGAGATGGTTCCATAGAATATGTTCCTCTACCTTGTGTTTTTGAACGTAAGTCTGTAGCATATCCAAACATTTCTGATAATGGAATAAATGCTCTTATAACTTGGTTTCCACCTTCTGGTTCCATTCCCTCTAGTCTACCACGTCTAGAGTTAACATCACCTATAACATCTCCCATGTATTCTTCTGGAACTGTTATTTCAACTTTCATAATTGGCTCTAGGATAACTGATTTAGCTTGTTTACATCCTTCTTTGAATGCCATTGAAGCTGCTATCTTGAATGCCATTTCTGAAGAGTCAACTTCATGATATGAACCATCAACTAAAGTAGCTTTGAAGTCTATAACTGGGTATCCTGCAAGAACACCAGTTTCAGCTGCTTCTCTAACTCCTTCTTCAATAGGTTTGATGTATTCTTTTGGAACAACACCACCAACGATTTTGCTCTCAAATTCAACACCTTTTCCTGGTTCTAATGGTTCTAGTTCTAACCAAACATGTCCATATTGTCCACGTCCACCTGATTGACGAATGAATTTTCCTTCAACTTTAACTTTATTTCTAATTGTTTCTTTGTAAGAAACTTGTGGTTTACCTACTGTACACTCAACTTTAAATTCTCTTTTTAATCTATCTACGATAATGTCTAAGTGCAACTCACCCATACCAGCTATAACAGTTTGACCTGTTTCTTGATTTGTGTATGTTTTGAATGTTGGATCTTCTTCAGCAAGTTTTGCTAAAGCGATTCCCATTTTTTCGCTATTTGCCTTATCTTTTGGCTCAATAGCTATATCTATAACTGGCTCTGGGAATTCCATAGATTCTAGTATAACTGGATGGTCTGGATCACAAAGAGTATCACCTGTTGATACTTCTTTTAATCCAACTGCTGCAGCTATATCTCCAGCATATACCTTGTCTATATCTTGTCTATGGTTTGAATGCATTAAAAGTATTCTTCCCATTCTATCTTTTTTACCTTTATTTGCATTTAAAATTGTAGATCCTGCTTCTAATGTTCCTGAATAAACTCTAAAGAAGCAAAGTTTTCCAACAAATGGGTCTGTTGCAATTTTGAATGCTAATGCAGCAAATGGTTCTGTATCAGATGTTTTTCTTTCAACTTCTTCTCCATCTAGTGTTACACCTTTGATATGAGGTATATCAAGTGGAGATGGCATATAGTCAACAACTGCATTTAATAATTCTTGAACACCTTTGTTCTTATATGATGATCCACATACAACTGGAACTATTTTGTTATTTATTGTTCCAATTCTTAAACCTTTTTTGATTTCTTCTTCAGTTAATGTACCTTCTTCTAGGTATTTCATCATTAACTCATCATCTTGTTCAGCTGCTGCTTCTATCATTTTATTTCTATATTCTTCAGCTTGATCTTTTAAATCTGCAGGAATTTCTCCCTCTTCTATAACTTTTCCAAGGTCATCTTTATGAACAAAAGCTCTCATTTTGATTAAATCTACAATTCCTTGGAAATTGTCTTCTGCACCAATTGGTAATTGAATTGGAACAGCATTGGCATTTAATCTTTCTTTTAATTGACGAACACATAGCATAAAATCTGCACCTGTAATGTCCATCTTGTTTACATATACCATCCTTGGAACTTGATATTTGTCAGCTTGTCTCCAAACTGTTTCTGTTTGTGGTTGAACTCCACCTTTAGCTGCTAAAACTGTAACAGCACCATCAAGTACTCTTAATGATCTTTGAACTTCAACTGTAAAGTCAACGTGTCCTGGAGTATCAATGATATTGATTCTATGACCTAACCATTGGCATGTTGTAGCAGCAGAAGTAATTGTTATACCTCTTTCTTGCTCTTGAACCATCCAGTCCATTGTAGCTTCACCTTCGTGAACCTCACCTATCTTATGAGTTTTTCCTGTATAGAAAAGTATTCTCTCTGTAGTTGTAGTTTTACCTGCATCTATGTGAGCCATTATTCCTATATTTCTTGTTTTCTCTAAAGGAAACTCTCTTCCAGCCATTTTTATCCTCCTTTTAATTTTTTAATCTATATTCGAAGTTAGACGTAGCTTATCATTCGAATCGTAAATTTTAGTCAAAAGCGAGTACTACTAGGAAAGCTAGCTAAAAATTTTGAGATAATACGAGTTGTATATCGAAAAATTTTTAAGCGACGCTTGACAACGTAGAACGAAGCTTTTCACTAAAATTTTAGAATTTGTAATGTGCAAAAGCCTTATTAGCTTCAGCCATTCTATGCATATCTTCTTTCTTCTTAAATGCTCCACCGTTTCCAGCTACAGCATCCATTATTTCAGCTGCTAATTTTCTAGCCATAGTTTTTTCATGCCTATTTCTTGCATAAACAACTAACCATCTTAAACCTAAAGTTTGTCTTCTTTCAGGTCTAATTTCGATTGGAACTTGGTAAGTAGCTCCACCAATTCTTCTAGCTTTAACTTCTAGAACTGGCATTACATTTTCAAGAGCTGCTTCAAAAACCTCTAATGGGTCTTTTTGTTCTTTTTCTTTTATGATTTCGAATGCATCATAAACTATGTTTTGAGCAACTGTCTTTTTACCATCTAACATAACATTGTTTATTAGTTTTGTAACAACTTTGCTATTGTATATTGGATCTGGTAAAACATCTCTTTTTGCTATAATTCCTCTTCTTGGCACTATTCTTCACTCCTTTTCTTGATATTTTTTAATATCTTTTGGTATTTAAACAAATACCTAAGTTACTCTGAAAAGATTATTTCTTTTCCGTATAGTGCTATATATTCTATTATAAATTTAAGTACCTTAAATTAGTAATTTCATATATGCACCATTCACCTAAAAATATTGTTATTTAGTTTCAGCATCAAATTTTAGTCAAAAGCGAGTATTGCTAGGAAAGCTAGCTAAAAATTTTGAGATAGTACGAGTTGTACATCGAAAAATTTTTAAGCGACGCTTGACAACGCAAGACGATGCTTTTCACTAAAATTTCTATTTTTTAGGTTTCTTTGCTCCGTACTTAGATCTACCTTGCATTCTGTCTTTAACACCTGCAGTATCTAATGTACCTCTTATTATATGGTATCTAACACCTGGAAGGTCTTTTACTCTTCCTCCTCTTATTAGAACAACACTGTGCTCTTGTAAGTTGTGTCCTATACCTGGGATATATGAAGTTACTTCATATCCGTTTGAAAGTCTAACTCTGGCAACTTTTCTTAATGCTGAGTTTGGCTTCTTTGGTGTTACTGTTTTTACAACTGTACAAACACCTCTTTTTTGTGGTGATCTTTTATTTGTTACTCTTTTATTTCTTGAGTTATATCCATGTTGTAAAGCTGGTGCTGTAGATTTAGTTGTAGAACTTTTTCTTCCTTTTCTTACTAATTGATTGATTGTTGGCACTTAAATTTCACCTCTTTTCAAAAATTATATTTTTATACAATAAAATACCGTCAGTATAAGCATTTTATACTAACGGTATTATTTTACCACTTTTTACCTAACAAGTCAATACAAAATATGGTTTTTTCTATTGACTTATTTATTATAATTCTTTATCATCTTGCTCTTTTGTTGTCTGCTCATTTACTTTTTGTTCTGTTTCTTTATCTGGTTGCGCCCCAGATTCTTTATATGTTACAGGATTCTTTATGCCTTCATGGAATGTTTTTGAATCTGCATTTACTTTTTCATATACTTCTAATTCTTTTCTTTGTTCTGGTGTAACTCCAAAGGTTTCGCAAAATTGATTAAGATCAAAATCCTTATCTTTACTCTCATATTTATATAAAAGATATATTCGTTCTTCGTTTGTCATTAATTTGCTTTTTTCATGTTTAGCACCTTTTTCTTCTCTCTTTGTTTCTTTTTCTTTGCCTTCTGGAAGTGCTTTTTGTTTGAATCTATCTATAAATTCCTTAAATCTTGATTTTGGTTTTATATATTCAGCAATTCCCTCTATAAAATTACGTCTTGCTATACTTTTTATTTGTCCCTTTTGTAAGAAACTAAGCTTAGTAGAATGAAGATTTTGTAAGTCATATTTTATCATCATATCATCTTCTTTTGCACCTTCTTCAAATGATGATAATCTATCTATTTGATCCATATAATCATAAATTAGGCTAGTATTTTTAAAGAAACTGTCATTTTTTAAAATTCTATAAATTTGTGCATCAATATTTCCAATACTATATTTATCTATTTTTTTACTAAGACTTCTTTTTTCTTCTCTTGTTAATTTCTTTGGAGTAGTCTCTCTGTCAACTGAAAATTGTTTTCCATCTTCATCTATCCCACTTATTGTATATACTAATTTTCCATCTATAACTGAACATGTTATATTTTGAATTTTTTTAGGTGCACTTGTAAAGAATTCCTCAGGCTCTACTGTTATTGACTCTTCTTGTGTTTGTCCATCTGTTGTTTTTTGGGTTGGCTCTGTAGTTTGAGTAGATGGATTTGTTGGCTCTTTCTGTTCTGTTGTACTTTCTTTTGGCTCTTGAGTTGTGATTGTTGTTTCCTGTTTTGCAACCTTTGGTTCTGTACTAGGCTGTTGTTTTGGCTCTACACTTTTTGGTACAACCACTCTATTTGTTTGTGCTTTTTGAGCTGGATTTTTTAAGTCTTCCAAAGATTTATCTATGTTTTTAAGAACATCACTTGCATCAGTTTCTTTATGTGGTTGTTCATTTTCTGCTGGACCTTCTACTGTTATTGTTTCTACTTGTTCTGTTTTATTATCTTTTTGAGTGTCGTCTATAACAGGTGTAGGTTCTTTCTTTTCTTCTGAAGGAACTACAGTAGATTCTGCTTTCTTGGTTTCTGGAGCAGGTGCATCTTGTTTTGTTTCTAATTCGCTTTTATATTTTTCTCGAATATTATACTTTTTTAATAATTCTTCAATTACAGCTGTATGCTCATTTAAGTCGTTTTTATGTTGCTCTCTCAACTTATCAAATTTTGCTATAGATGCATTCATTTTTTCAAGTTCTTGTTCTAGATTATGTTGCTTCTCTATTGGGCCTAATGCTCCATTAACAAATTCTCTTTTACCTGCTAATCCATTTATTTCTGCTTTGCAGTCTTCCCTTTCTTTAAGTAATTTTTGATAATCTGCTTCTTCTTTTTCTTGTACTTCTCTTATTTGAGCCATTATTTCTCTTCTAGTCTCTATTTTGGCTAAATCCAATCTTCTCGATTCTAGTTCACTATCAATTTTGCTTAAATCTTGCTCAAATTCTGCCTTTTCTAAAGCTCCATATCGTCCTTCATATTTTTTTAGTTCTTCTATTAATTGGTCTTTATTTTGATTTAAACTCTCAATCGATTTATTAATTTCTTGAATTAAATAATCGTTCAACTTTTCATCCATATATTTTCCTCCTAAATTTTCACAACCTATTCCTATTATATAACAAATTATATCTTTTTGCAAGTTATGTTAACTTTATTTGATATATTCTCTCAAAATGATTGTAGCAATATAATTTACCAAAATCAATAATCTTTAGAAAATGTAACATAAATGTCATATTTTTGTAATTTTATTGTAATATTTTGCTTAATTTTTCTATTGCTCTATCTGAAAGTTTGGTATATCTAAGTTTTTTATCTTTTATTTTTTCATCCAAACTAGGTAATATTCCAAAGTTTGCATTCATTGGCTGAAAATTATCGTTAGGTGTAGCAATATATTTTGATAAAGCTCCTATCATTGTTTCCTCTGGGAAGATTATTCTGCTATTTTTATTTTGCGTTTTATCCTTTTTTTGGTCTATATAATTTTCTTTTGATTGTTCTATAGAAATATTGCTATTTTCCTCCTCATACATTTTTATAGCATTTAAAGCTGCTACTAATCCGGAAGCAATAGATTCCACATACCCCTCAACTCCTGTAATTTGTCCTGCAAAGAATATGTTTCTATTTTGCTTTAAGTTAAAAGTTTCGTCCAATAATTCTGGAGAATTTATAAATGTATTTCTATGCATTACTCCATATTTAGTAAATTCTGCATTTTCTAGTCCTGGTATTAGCCTAAATACTCTTTTTTGCTCTCCATATTTTAAGTTGGTTTGAAATCCTACCATATTAAACAGATTTCCTTCACTATTATCTTGCCTTAATTGAATAACAGCATAAGGTCTTCTTCCTGTTCGTAAATCTGTAAACCCAACTGGTTTTAGTGGTCCAAATCTTAATGTGTCTATTCCTCTTTTTGCCATAACTTCAATAGGCATACAACCCTCAAATATTTCTCGCTTTTCAAACTCGTGTAATTCTACTACTTCAGCATTAACCAGTTCTTTCCAAAAGTTTTCATACTCTTCTTTGTTCATAGGTAGGTTTATATAGCTATTGTTATCTTCTTTTTTTATTCTTTCTTTCCATACATCTACATCTTCGTCTTTTCCTCTTTCCTCACTATATCTATCTCCCCAAAAGGCATTATTCATATCTATTGAATCTTTTTCTATTATAGGCGCAGCAGCATCATAAAAGTGTAAACCGTTATCCCCGGTAAGTTCCTTAATTTCATTAGAAAGACTATCTGAGGTAAGTGGTCCTGTTGCTATAATTACTATTCCCTTTTCTGCTAATTCTTTTAATGTAATTGCATCACTATTTTCTTCTGCATCTACAGTTTTGCCAACTTCTTGCCTTACAATTTCCACATTTTCTAAACTTGCTATTTTCTCTGTTACTTTTTCTGCAAATTTTTCTCTATCTACTGCCAATGCTTGTCCTGCTGGAACAGATACCTCGTCTGCCGTTTTTATTAAAAGTGAGTCTAACATTCTTAGTTCTTCTTTTAACAAACCACAAGCATTTGTATGCAAGTTTGATTTAAAAGAATTGCTACATACAATTTCTGCTAAATTTTGATTGCTATGTGCTGGCGAGAATTTATTAGGCTTCATTTCATATAGCTTTACTTTTATTTCTCTTTTTGCTATCTGATATGTTGCCTCACAACCTGCTAATCCTCCACCTATAACTGATATTTCCATTTTTTCGTTTCCTGCCTTTCTTTATTTTTAGTATTGAATATTATTTTCTACTTCAAATTATAATTATTTAGAAGGCATATACCACAAGTTAATTACCATGTAGTATATGCCTTCTGCTTAAATCACGTTTATTTTATGAATTACGAATAAATGTCCTCAAATAATGCCTCGACAATTGTCTGTGGCTTCTTCATAGGTACACTATGAGACCACTCTGTAATATATGCCGTTTTAATTTTCTCTAACACATCGAGAACCAACTGCTCAGAAATAAGTTCTGGCAGAATATCTTCTACTCTTTGTTTGCTAAGTATGATAGCCTTAAAACTGATAGCTAAAGCACCAGTAATAACATTAAAACAGATTACTTGCTCCAGAGTCTCCTCATCAACCCTTTCTTTAAGGTATAAGCTTTTGGCAAAAAGATTTAGAGTTTTCAATAATTCCTTCTTCTTCCTACTAATTGTTTCACCTTCCATTACTTCCAAATACTTATCCAGTATTTTTTCTTTACTTAGTAACATTGCTACTTCAATTCCTGAAACTTCAATGTCGATATAGGTTGCAAATTTCCGTATGTCCATAAACGTGCTCCTTTCAGTTTACTACAACAAAAGTTGTGCAACCATTATATCACATTTTGTTAGATTAGGCAAATATTAGATTTGTGCTATACTAGCATATAACCTATCTTTCCTCTCTTTCCTTATTCTTTGGTTTAACATTAGCATTATGTAATTCTCTATTGTATTCAGCTTTTTGTTTAATTAAGCCATCTATATCCTTTTTACTGCTTATTCCTAATGCTTCCAAACTGCTTTCAGGCGAACCGTATTTCATTTCTTTGAAGAAATCTTTTAACATTTTAATTGCCTTACCAGAATCTTCATCATACATTTTTCCGAAATATGGCGTACTTATCAAATCTGCAATTATATATTTTGAAATATAGTATATGCTTGATTTTTCATCTAGCAAATAGCTAAGTACCCATTTCATCTGATTATCTGACATATTATTTTCTTGTTCTATTCGTTTTATATCATCTTTTTCTAGTCTTCCGTTTTTCTGATATAACTTAATAAGTTGCATACGTGTATATGTGGTTATACTATCTATGTATATACTTTTTGCTCTTTCAGTTCTTCTTCTTAAAATACCATCTGGAGTCATAATTTTCTTTTTTTCTAAATATCTACTAAGCATTTCTTCAATGCACGCAGGAGTTATTTCGGCTAATAATACACTGGTTTTTGATAAATCTCTTTTATCTCTATCAAAAGTATGCGAAATTTCATGTGCTAGTGAATATATGTCATAATCATTTTCTCTACGTTGTACATAAATTTTCCCTATTGGTATAACACGTTCTTTATTTCTATATACCATTCTATATCCTTCATCCCATTGGATTTGTGAACCTTGTAAAAATTTATCATATCCACTTAGTTCTTTTTCTACTTGCCCTCTCTTGCGTGTAATATCTTTTCTATTATATATCGCTATCGGTATATCGTTTTGTCCCATTATTATACTTTTTGCTTGTTCATACATCTCACTATCTAATGTTCTATAATAGTCTAATACAATTCTAATTAGCTCTTCATTTCCTCGATTGTATTTTATTATTGGTGGTACTCTATCATAGAGTCTTGGCACTTCTTGGCTACAACCTTTAGCGATATATTCTATAAAATCTATTTCTTCTTCCTTTACATGCTTTAGTGTATCTATGTCTCTAATTGCTAATTCATTTAATTTATCTATACTTTTCTTTTTTTCCATATTACCACCACTTTCTGTTATACATTTTGCTCATTTAATCAAATAGTGACATTATATCCTCTTTTGATAGCTTGTTTATAAATGTAGTTTCTGTAGAAAGCATTGATTTTGCAAGCTGTGCTTTTTTCTCTTGAAGCTCATATATTCTTTCCTCTATTGAATCTTTAGTAATTAGTTTATATACCTGCACATTTTTCTTTTGCCCTATTCTATAGGTTCTATCTGTTGCTTGGTTTTCAGCAGATAGATTCCACCATGGGTCATAGTGTATAACCATATCTGCTCCGATTAAGTTTAAGCCCGTGCCTCCTGCTTTAAGTGATATTAAAAACACCTTTATTTCGTCGTTGCTATTAAATTCTTCTACAAGTTTTAACCTATCTCCTACTTTGGTTTGTCCTGTAAGTTTAAAGTGTTTTATATTTTCCTTTTTTAATTCTTCTCCTATTATTTCTAACATACTTGAGTAGCTAGAGAATAACAAGATTTTGTGTCCAGAAAGTACTGCATCTTTTATTACTTCTATACATTGGTTTAGTTTACTACTTTCCCCCGTATAGTTAGATATAAATAAAGATGGATGACAGCAAATTTGTCTTAGTCTCATAAGTAATGCTAGGATTTTCATTTGGCTTTTTTCGAATCCATTTTCTTTTAATTCTTGGCTTACTTCTCTTTTTGCATTTGCCATATATGATGTATATATTTTTAATTGTTCATCTTGCATTTCGTTATTTAGTACACTTATTGTTTTGTCTGGCAATTCTGTTAATACCTCTTGTTTTGTTCTTCTTAAGATAAATGGTTCAATTAGCATTTTTAATTTTTTCAAAACCCATTCGTCATTGTCTTTTACAATAGGTACTTCATAAATTTCTTTAAATTTTCTATAACTGTACAAATATCCTGGCATAATAAAATCAAATATAGACCATAGTTCAGATAAAGAGTTTTCTATTGGTGTTCCTGTTAATGCAAATCTTGTATCTGCCTTAATCTCCTTTATTACCTTTGCATTTTGAGTATTGTTGTTTTTTATGTATTGTGCTTCATCTGCAATTATATACTTAAATTTATAGTCTTTCGCTTTATATTCCTCTATATCTCTTTTTAGTAAATCATACGAAGTTATTACCAAATTATATTTTTCTATATTTTCAATTTGATTTGCTCTTTCTTCTGCATTGCCATGTATAACAAGAGTTTTTATATTAGGTGCAAATTTATCTATTTCGTTTTTCCAGTTAAGTGAAAGCGAACTTGGGCATACAACAATACTTGGATTAGGATTTTTTTCCTCTTCTAAGTAAGACTGAATTACTGCTAACAATTGAATTGTTTTTCCTAATCCCATATCATCTGCAAGTATTCCTCCGAATTTATATTTGTCTAAAACTTTTAGCCATTTAAAACCTGTTACTTGGTATTGTCTAAGTTCTGACTTCAAACCTTTTGGTAATTCTATTTTATCTTCTATTTCTCTTTTTGATATTTGATTTACCATCTTTTTGTATTCGTCATTTTTTTCTACATTTGTGTTAAGGTTTTGTATAAGTCTATCTAAATACATACCTCTCGATATAGGTATTTCTAGTTCTCCCTCTTGTATTTGTTTGTAACTTATGTCTTCGTTTTCTAACAAACTGCCTATAAAATCCATTGTTTCGTTTTCTTCTAAATCTAAAAAACTTCCATCTTTTAGTCTATGATATTTCTTTTTTAGTTTATACTTTTGCATTATGCTTCTAATTTCTTCTATATCAAAATCTATTTTAGACAAATCTATTTTTAATAAGTCATTTTCTAGTTTTATACCTATGTTTCCGATTTTAGGCTTTCTTATTTCTCTTTGCTTAAATGTATCGGTAGCTAACACTTCAAATTTGTGCATATATAACCCAATTTCTTCTGATAGGAAATTATATATTTTTTCTTCATCTGCTAAAATCAATCTGCCATTTTCTTTATCTAGCATAAAGCCTGTATTTACAAATATATATAGGTACTCATTTTCTTTTGAAACATCTCTTGCTACAGAGATATTTGTGTCTTTTAATGGATTAAATTCTACATCTCCATATACAAATTTTAAATCTGCTGTGATGTAGTTATTTTTGTCGTAGTCTAAATATAGTTTTATATATAATTCTTGTGGCACGTATTTGTTAATTATACCCTCATCTAATTTGTCTAATGAAATTTCGCCTTTTAGTTTTGGATAAACTAATGAACAAAAGCTTGGCAATTCTTCTCTTTTAAACCTTATTTGTGGAGTATAATTTTCTCTGTACACATTTAAAAGTTTTAGTATAGTCTCTTCAAAAGTTTTATCACACCTATATAAAGCCTTTTTAGTAAGCATATATAAATATGTTGAGCCTTGCAAAATATCATAAGAAAACACATCTATATTTGGAGTTAAAATATAGTCTCCATTGCTCTCCTGATCTACTGTAAATTTAATGTCCGGATTATGAGCTTCAAAGACAATTTCCTCATCTAAAGCATCTCTTTTAAATAAGATTTTTTTGTTTTTTAATACTTCAAAAATTTCGTCTAACCCCGTATTAGATATGGTTATATATTCATTGCTCATAGTTCTCATATATTTTCCATAACTGCCTACAGTCTCATTTGAGTATTTAATAATTTCTGCATATTTTAAAATAAATTCTAATAATCCGTGCGTCCTCTTCTCTAAATGCTGATTTATCGTGCACAAAACTTAGTTTGGCACCATATTTATATTCCTCGTGATTAAGCATTCTCTCAAAAAACTCTGGCAGACTTTTTATTTTATATAGCTGACTATCTCCTATTCTAAACTCTGCTTTTAAGGTTTTATGAAATGTATCGTAGATGAGTCTTGGTTCAATTATTAAATTATTTACTTTATTTTGAATATCCTTAGTTTTTGTAGCTTCATTATGATAAAATGTGTGTATTAGCTGTTTAAAAACTTTATATTGGTCATCATTTCTGTTCATTTTGTAAATAACTCCTTTATATTTTCACTAATGAAAAATTATATCACATAGATTTAAAATTTGCAATTGGGGACGGGCTTGTTTTGCCAAAAATTCGCTCTAATTTAATAGTAAGGGTATATATTTTTTATTTTAGTCTTCGGCCCCCAACTGCGTAAAAACTGTAAAAACGAAATTAGAAATTTCGTTTAACAGTTTTTAAACTTGTCGGTTCCCACCTTAAGCATTCCGACTAAACTAAAAAATATATACACTTACTATTTTTAGACAAATTTAGTAAAACAAACCCGTCCCTAATTGCAAAAAAATCTTTGTAAGCTTAGAACTAATTGTCTTTCTCCTTCTTTGGCTTATTCCAAGAAATGAAGTCACACTTATCTGGATTGTTTTCGCAAATATAGAAATTTCTTTTCTTCTTAGATTTTCGTACTTGAATTTTGCCTCCACACTTTGGGCAAGGCACATCTATTGTTTCTACAAATGGTTTTGTGTTTTTACATTCTGGGTATCCTGGGCAAGCTAAGAATTTCCCGAATCTTCCATATTTTATTACCATCATTCTGCCACATTTATCGCACTTTACATCAGACACTTCTTCTTTTAGTTCAACGTGTTCTAGCTCTTTGTCTACTTTTTCTACTTCTTGCTCAAATGGTCCATAGAATTCACGTATTACTTGCTTCCAGTTTTCTTTTCCTTCTGCTACTTCGTCGAATTCTTCTTCTATTTTTGCTGTAAATTCCACGTTAACTATATCTGAAAAGTTTTCTGTAAGTAATTTGTTTACTACTTTTCCAAGTTCTGTTGGCACTAATTGCTTTTGCTCTTTTTCTATATATCTTCTTTCTAGTATTGTAGTAATTGTTGGTGAGTATGTGCTTGGTCTTCCTATTCCTTTTTCTTCTAATGCTTTTACTAAGCTTGCTTCTGTATAACGTGGTGGTGGTTCTGTAAAGCTTTGTTTCGAATCTATTTTTTGTTTTATTACTTCTTGATTTTCCTTTAAATCTGGTACAAATGATTCTTCGTTTTCGTCTGTTTTTGTGTCTAAAGTTTCAACATATAGTGCCATAAATCCTTTAAATTTAAGTGATTGTCCGCTTGCTCTAAAATTATATGAATTTACATCAATATTGGCTGAAATTGTATCATATACTGCTGCACTCATTTGGCTTGCTAAAAACCTATTATATATCAATTTATATAATTTATATTGGTCTTTGGTTAAGCTGTCTTTTATATTCTCTGGATTTAAATCAATATATGTTGGTCTAATACCTTCGTGTGCATCTTGAGACGTTTGTTTTGTTTTATAATATCTATTTTCGTAATACTGTTCTCCATACTGTTTTATAATTTCTGTTTTAGCTGCTGCTCTTGCCTCTTCAGATATTCTAGTAGAGTCTGTTCTCATATAGGTAATTAAACCTACTGTACCCTTTCCATCTACTTTTACGCCCTCATATAATCCTTGTGCTACAGACATTGTCTTCTTTAGGGTAAATCCTAATTTTCTAGATGCCTCTTGTTGCATTGTACTAGTTGTAAATGGAGGTGCTGGAGTTCTTTTTCTTTCTCCTTTTTTTACTTCTGTTACAATATATTTTCCATTATTTATGTTTTTTAAAATAGCATCTACTTCTTCTTTATTATGAATTTCAAGTTTCTTTTTGTCTTTGCCATATAGTTTTGCTATAAAGGTTTTGCCAGAGTTTTCGTCTAGAAGAGTAGCAAATATATTCCAGTATTCTTCTGGTATAAATTTTTCTATTTCTTCTTCTCTATCTACAATTAACTTAACTGCAACAGACTGCACTCTTCCTGCTGATAATCCTCTTCTTACTTTTTTCCAAAGTATAGGGCTCATTTTATATCCCACTATTCTATCTAATACACGTCTTGCTTGTTGTGCATTTGTTAAGTTCATATCGATTTTTCTTGGATTCTTCATGGAATTTTGTACAGTTTCTTTTGTAATTTCGTTAAAAGTTACTCTACAAACACTATCCTCTGGTATTCCTAATATATATGCTAAGTGCCATGCAATAGCCTCTCCCTCACGATCAGGGTCAGTTGCTAGGTATACATGCTTTGCTTTTTTTGCATCAGCCTTTAAAGACTTTATTAAATCTCCTTTTCCACGTATATTTATATATTCAGGCTCAAAATCGTGCTCTATGTCTACTCCCATTTTTGATTTTGGCAAATCTCTTATATGCCCCATAGAAGCTACAACTTTTGTATTGCCCCCTAAAAATTTCTTTATTGTATTAGCTTTCGCTGGTGATTCCACAATTATTAACTTATCTGCCATTATTATTTTTAATGATAATATTTATTATCATATTCTCCTTCTACAACAGATTTAGGTTTTTTGGCTTTACCTATAAACCTTTTTTAACTATTTTTATTGTTATAAAGTAAGCAACAAAAATAGACTATTTATTATATTACCGTACTTTTTTTATTTTTGCAAGCAATTTACACAATTTTTACATAAAGCAGAAAAATCAGTTTTGGGTTATTCCAAAACTGATATGTCTGAAATTATATCATCTACTGATACAGGTGTTACTTTGTTTAACATTAAAATTTCTAATAATCTATCTATTACTTTTTCTTCGTTGGATAAATTGTTTACTACTTTCGATTCAATATTAAATTTTTCGCATTTTTCCTTTCTTTTGATAATTTCAATTCCATACTTTCTTTCGCTTTTTTCCGCTAAGTTGTGGGTTTCGTAATATTCAAGTTCAATTTTTTCATCTGTCTTCATGTCTTCTGAATCCGAACAATCAATTACAGTTCTGCCAAAAAAACTTTTTGAATACTCCATTCTATTTCCCCCTTTCTTGAATAGCGTACCTCCTTAATATAATACAAATAGGTTAAAATAGCAAGAACTTTCGTGTTCCAGGCTTCGACACAATTCGACATTAGTATATAACCAGGCAATAAAAAAAGCTTCATCTAATTTATGAAGCTCTTTTTTCTATTTTATAACACTTCTTATTTCCTCATATATTCTATTTTCTACTTCTGGCATTGCAACTTTACTTGCATTTTCTCCCATTTGTTTTAGTCCATCCTTATCTTTTACCATTCTGTTTATTGTATTTCCTAAAATTTCGGAATTTAAGTCTTTATCTAATATTATCTTTGCTGCTCCTACTTTTTCTAGAACTCTTGCATTATACTCTTGATGGTTTTCTGTTGCAAATGGAAATGGTATAAATATTGCAGGCTTTCCTACTACAGAAATTTCTGTAATTGTCATTGCTCCACTTCTGCAAACTACTAAGTCAGCTGTATTCATTACTTCTTCCATATTGTATATGTATGGAACTATTTTTGCATTTTCTATTTTGTCTATATCTATATTTACTTCATTTAGTTTGTTCTTTATTTTATCATATTGTTCTGGACCAGCTGCCCACATTATTTGATAGTTTTTATTCTTTTTATTTACAATAATCTCAATAAAACTTCTATTTATACTTTGCGCTCCTTGGCTTCCTCCAAAAACTAACACTACTGGTTTATCAAGTTTTAATCCTAATTCTTGTTTTATTTTTGTTTTTTGGGCTTCTGTATAATTTTGTTTTTTTAGTTTTATAGGATTCCCTGTTACTACAACGTTTTCTCTATTATCAAGTCTTTCTTTTGCATCTTTAAAACCTACTAATATTTTATTAGCTTTCTTTTTAAACAATTTTACTGCAATTCCCGGAAACGCATTACTTTCGTGTAAAACTACTGGTATTCCTAGTTTTCTTGCTGCTATTACTGTGGGTACACAAATATATCCACCTGTGCCAATTAGTACATCTGGTTTAAATATTTGGATTATTTTTTTTGCTTCACCTATAGACTTATATGTTTCAAACAAATTTTTAAAATTTTCAAGGCTTAGCTTTCTTTCAAGTCCATGTGCATTTATAGTTTTTAATTCATATCCAGCTCTTGGGACTAAATCATTTTCTAAACCTCTATTGGTTCCTACAAATATAATTTCAGAATCTTTTTCTTTTTCTTTTATTTTATTTGCTATTGCAATACCTGGGTTTATATGCCCACCAGTTCCTGCTGCTGCAATTATTGCTCTCATTTTTCAACCTCACTCCTTTGCTCTTGATTTCGAAATATTAAGCAATATACCACACATACCAAGTAAAATTATAAGTGCTGTACCTCCTGCACTAAAGAATGGTAGCGAAATACCTGTATTTGGCATAGAGTTAGTTACAACGGCTATATTCAATACTACCTGTATCATTACAAGTGCTGTAATTCCAGTTGCAAGTAAACTTCCAAACATATCTTTAGCTTTCATTGCAATGAGTATACCTCTCCAAATGAATAATGCGAAAAGAAGAATTACTAATACACAACCAAAAAATCCTAATTCTTCTGCTAATATTGCAAATATGAAGTCGTTTTGTGGTTCTGAAACATATAAATATTTTTGCTTGCTTTCTCCTAATCCTACTCCAAATAGTCCACCAGAACCTATCGCATATAAACCTTGTATAGTTTGCCATCCTGTTCCTGTAGGGTCCTGCCAAGGATCTAGGAATGTAAGTATTCTTCCAAATCTAAAGCTTGATTCAGATGCTGCTTCTCCAGCAGTAGCTAAGTATACGGCTAAAGCTGTTCCACCTATTCCTCCGACTATAGCACCACTAGCTATAAAGTACAATAATCTACAACCAGCAACTATCATCATAACGAATGTTATCAATGTCATTACAATACCAACGCTTAAGTGGTTTTGAATAAATAGTGCAATTAGTACTGGTACTCCTACCATTGCTAGAGGTATTATAAATCCTTTTACAAAGCTTCTTAATTCACCTTTATACTCTGTTAAGTATCCTGCTAATCCTATTATTAAACCTACCTTAGTAATCTCTGATGGTTGGAAACTAACAAAACCAAGGTATACCCATCTTGTTGCACCTCCACCTTCTGAGCCTATTCCCGGAATCAATACTAAAAGTAAGATTAAAACTGAGAAAATATATATTATCTTGTAGAATTTTAAATATAAATGATAATCAACTTTTGATGCAACCCACATAATAGCTAATCCTAGTGCTGCAAACTGTAATTGACTTGTAAAATATGTATAGCTATTTCCTGTTTCAGCTAATGCTGATGGTGCACTTGCTGATAGAACCATTACAATTCCAAACGCCAATAAAATCAATATAATTATTATTAAATAAAAATCTACTTGTTTCTTTTTTTCTTTGTTTACACTTTTGGTTTTATTTTGCATTCTATAAATCAATCCTTTCCGAATTGAGTGTTCTTTTGTTTTCCAAACTATATTGCAAATAGTCCGATTATACAAAACACTAATGTAATCAAACTAAATACAGATACGATTTTGTTTTCTTTCCAACCTGATAATTCAAAATGATGATGTATAGGAGTCATTTTAAATATTCGGTTTCCTGTTTTTTTATAATATGTAACTTGTATCATTACAGATAATGTTTCTATTATAGGTATAATGGCTATAATTAGCAATAGTAGTGGCATTTTTAAATATAATGCGATTCCTGCTATTGCTCCACCTAACATAAGTGAGCCAGTATCTCCCATCATTACCTTTGCTGGGTGTAAGTTGAATAGTAAAAACCCTAGGCAAGTTCCTATTAGTATTGCTCCTACTGCTGTAACTTCTTTTATTCCTAATAGCACAGATATTACTGTTAAGCAAGTAATAATTATAGTTGTTACACTTGTTGATAAACCATCTATTCCATCTGTTAAATTTATGGCATTTGTTGTGGCTAACATTACTAGCACAGCAAATGGAATATATACCCATATAGGTAGTGTAATATACTCTTTTACGAATGGTATAAATATGTCTGTTCCTATGTTAAATACATTTATAAGTACTATAGTATATGCTACTGCTACAATCAATAGTCCTAACATTTTTGCTTTTGGACTAAGTCCTTTTGTATTTTTGAAAAATAGCTTTTTGGAATCATCTACAAATCCAATTAACCCAAAACCTACTGCAACGCCTATCAATGGCAAAATTGCATTTGCTACATTCTGTTGATCTTTTGAAAAATCTATATATAAAAATGCACCTACTACTATTAGCACTATAATCATTATTATTCCACCCATTGTAGGTGTTCCTTGTTTTTTTAAATGTGACTCAGGTCCTTCTTTTCTTTCAATTTGACCTACCTTTAATCTTCTTAAAATTGGTACAATTATCAAAGACAATACTACAGTTGCTACAAAAGACAATAGTAGTATTTTGTTTTGGTATTGCATACATTTTCCTCCTTTGTCGTGTTTAGGGACAGGCTCTTTTCCGACATACTTGTCGGGTTTGGGGACATGCTCCCTTTACCTTACCTACAATAGAAAAAAATTATCTTCTACTGCATCATTTCATCAATTATATTGTTAACAATCTCGCTTTCATCAAATGGATATCTCTTCTTATTTATTTCTTGATATTGTTCATGTCCTTTTCCTGCAAGTACTATCATATCCCTTTTATTAGCCATTTTTATTGCTTTTTTTATTGCTTCTTTTCTATCTACAATGCACTCGTATTTCCCGTTTGTCTTTTTTATGCCCTCTTCTATATCTTTTACAATTTCTTCTGGATTCTCTGTTCTTGGATTGTCTGAGGTAATAATTGTATAGTCTGCTACTCTTCCTGAAACTTCTCCCATCATTGGTCTTTTGATTTTGTCTCTATCTCCACCACAACCAAATACAGAAATTACTCTTCCTTTTGTATATATTTTAACTGCTGATAATATTTTCTCTAAGCTTTCTGGAGTGTGTGCATAGTCTATCATAATTGTTAAGCCAAGCTTATTGTCTACTAGTTCACTTCTTCCAGGCACTCTAATATTTTCTAGTGCTCCTTTTATTTCTTCACTATTACATCCAAATTGCATAGCCACTGCTATTGCAGCTAAGCTATTATATACGCTAAATCTCCCAGGAATAGATACTTTTACTCTTTCATTTTTGTCCCCTATTTTTACTTTAAAGTCTGCATATTGATTTGTTACAGTAATATCTTTAGCTAATAAGTCACAATGATTATCTATTCCATAAGTTGAGAATTGACATTCTGGAACTAGTTTTGGAATCATAATAGAATATACATCATCTGCATTTATAAATCCTTTTTTGCACATTTTAAATAACTTTACCTTTGAATTAAAGTAGTCTTCCATATTTGGATGTTCTTTAGTGCTAATATGGTCTTCTGCAAAATTTGTAAATACCCCTATATCGAAATCGCATCCAGCAACTCTTTCTAATTTCAAGCTTTGTGATGATACTTCCATTACCACAGCTTCACACTTTTCTTCCAACATTTTACTAAATATTTCTTGTAATTTTAGACTCTCTGGTGTTGTATTTTCATTATCTGCAATTTTTTTGTCTCCTACATAAGATGCAACTGTTCCTATTAAACCTACTTTTATTCCATGTTTTTCAAGTATATCTCTTATCATGTATGTAGTAGTCGTTTTTCCCTTTGTTCCTGTAACTCCTATAAGTTTCATCTTTTTAGATGGATTTTTATAGAAATTGCATGCAACTATTGCTAGGGCATATCTGGTATCCTTGGATAATACTAAAACAATATCTTCTGGAATTTCTTTTATAATATTTTTATCTATTTCATCTTCTTGTGCAAGTATTACTTTGGCTCCATTTTTTATTGCTTCCACTATATGGTTATGTCCATCATCATCAAAACCTTTGATGGCAACAAACATATCATTTTCCTCTACTGCTTTAGAGTTGTTTTTTATTTCCTTTACGTTTACATCAAGATTTCCTCTTACTTTAAGCCCTTCTAATCCTGATAAAATACTTTTTAATTCCATTATTAACCTCCGTTTAATATAAATCCTTACGAATAGTAATATAACTCGTATTCTAATTATAGAATACGCCTTTTACATTATATAACTAATTTCTTTTTTTGTATATAGTTTGACATTTTTTTCTTTTTATTTTTCGCAATATTTTACTAATATTCAACAATTACATTTGTCCCTTCATATATTTTTACTCCACCTGTTGGTACTTGATTTGTTATAATTTTATCTGAAATATCATCTTCTGTTTCTTCGTAACTTATTCCTAAATTTAATTTTTCAAGCTCTTTTTTGGCTTCTTGAACTGTCATTCCAACTACATTAGGTGTTTCGACTTCTATTCTTACATCTTCTTCTGATACATTATCCTTTTGCACCTCTAAATATGGAAGCACTTCACCTAATACTTGTGAACCTATTGGTGCAGCCACACCTCCTCCTTGGTGTCCCCCTTCTCCTGTAGGATTGTATAATGTAATTAGTACAACTACTTCTGGGTCAGATATTGGAGCAACTCCTACAAATGATGTTACGTATTTTCCAGTGTTTACACCATCTTCTGAAGTACCAGTTTTTCCTCCTATAGAATAACCTTGTACTTGCGCATTTTTTCCTGTTCCTTCTGCAACAACTGTTCCCATCATGCTAAGTACACCTTCTGCCGTTTCTTTAGATATTACTCTTTCTCCTTCTTCTACTGGAACATCAGTTACCTCTCCTGTTTTGCTATCTATTATTTGCTTTACAATTCTAGGTTTTACATATACGCCTTTATTTGCTATGGTACTTACTGCTGTAATCATTTGTATTGGAGTAATTTCAAATCTTTGCCCAAACGATATGGTTGCAAGTTCTACTGGACCAACTTTGTCTTCTTTTAAGAATATACTACCAGCTTCTCCTGGAAGATCAATTCCAGTTTTTCTTAATAAACCAAATTTTTCTAAATAGTCATAATATTTGCTTACTCCTAATTCTTGCCCTAGTCCTATAAATACTGGGTTACAGGAATTTTTTAGTGCCTCTCTTAAACTTTCTGGGCCATGTGGATTATAATACCTCCAACAACTAATTCTAACTCCTGCTACGGTAATTCCACCTGTGCAACAAAACTCTCCTTCCTTATCTGTAGTTGTGATTCCTTCTTCTAAAGCAGCTGATGCAGTTACTAGTTTAAAAGTAGAACCTGGCTCATAAGTATCTGCTACAGCCTTATTCCTCCAAACCTTTTGCATTTCTTGTACTTGTTCTGTTTCAGATAGATTATCCCAAGTTGGCTTTAATTCTTCTATGGTAGTCTCGTATGGTTCATTCAAGTTATAGTCAGGATAACCTGCCATAGCTAAAATATCTCCAGTTTTTGGATTCATTACTATTATGTTTCCACCATCTGTACACTCATTATCAATGCATGCTTCTTTTAAATATTTTTCTGCTATTCCTTGTATGGTTGCATCAATGCTTAATACTAAATCATTTCCATCTGTTGCAGGTATATAGTTTTCTCCCTCTCCATCTATTTCTCCTCCATTTGCATCAGTAACTTTGGTTATTCTACCCTTTTCTCCTTGTAGTTCTTCTTCATATATTGCTTCTATTCCATCTAAGCCTTGATTATCTGAGCCACAAAAGCCTATTACCTGTGAAGCCAAACTATTATATGGGTAATATCTTTTTGTATCTTCGTCTATGTTTATTCCCACATCAATATTGTTATCTGCCATCCATATTCTTAGTTCATCGGCCTTGTCTTTATCTACTCTCTTGGCAATATTTTCTATTGAACTGTTTTTCTTAACCCTTTTTAAAACTGTTTCATAATCTAAATCAAAAATATTAGCTAGTGCCTCTGCCACCTTTTCTTTGTTTTCTTTTGATATATTATTTGGATTAACTGTTATTGTATTTACTGTACTACTTATGGCTAATACATTTTTACCTGTAGCATCATAAATTGTACCTCTTCGTGGGTTTACTGCTCTATCAATGCTCTGTTGCTCTAAAGCCATTTGTTTTAGCCTATCTCCATCTACAAATTGTATCCATGCGATTCTAATCATGAATAAAATACTAATAATAATAACTATAATGAGCCATATTTTCATTCTTCTTTTTCTACTTATATCACTATTTTTTGCCTCTTGCTTAAACTTTTCCTCTTTAGCTTCTTTAATTTGCTTCTTATACATCTTATTCTGCTTATTTTCAAACTTCTTCTTTAACTTATCTAAACTATCTCTATTATCTTTTTTCTTTTTAGATTTTTTTAATTTATCAATCTCTGCTCTATCAAATCTAGACTTTAGTGGTTTCTCTATCTTTTTCTTTTGCCTTACTTTTTTATTCCCCATAATAGCTAAACCTTTCAATTTTTCTCCTTATAGGGCAGTACATATTTTTTATTTATATTGGAGTCCTTAAGGTGGGGACCAGCGAGCTACAAACTGTTAAACGAAGTGAATACGTAGTTTTTACAGTTTGTTCGATGTAGGGGGGCGTAAATATAAATAAAAATATGTACTGTCCTAATAATATAATCCTAAAATAATTGTATTCACATAGGCAAAAAAAAGACTAAAATATTTTCACATATTTTAGTCTTCTACTTTCCTAATAAAGTATCTAGTAATTGTTCAAGCCAACTTTTCTCCTCTTCCATAACAACTTCTTCACTAGCTGGTTCTACATAATCCTGTTTATCTAGGCTCACGTAAACTTTCTGGCTATTATCTAACTTTTGCATTCCTAATTTTTTTTCTGCTATTTGTTCTATATTAGATAAGTTTAAACTGTTTTCTAAGTTTACTCTTAATTGTTCATTTTCTTTTTGTATAGCCGCCAAACTTGTTTTTAGCTTTTCGTTTTCATTAAAGCTTTCATTTATTTGTGAATTTCTATAACTTATAACAACTAAACTAGCAAATATTAAGCCTATATATATGACCATTTTAATTTGGCTTTTTAAGTGTTTCTTAGGTTGAACTTTTTCTTGTTTTTTCTTTACCGTTGATGACTTTTTATTTGAATATGGAGTTTTTATTGGTTCATATTCTGGTTCTAGTTTTCTTGGGCTAGTTTCATATTGGTATCTACTATACCTATAATTTGCCATAAGTTATTTTCACCTCTTTCCTTTTGTATTTTATATGTTTTTCTAATTTTTAGTAATTCTCTCAAATATCCTTAGTTTAGCACTTTTACTTCTTGCGTTTTCTTCTTGTTCTTCTTTGCTTGGTAAAATTGGCTTTTTAGTTATTATTTTCCCATAAGATTTATATCCACATACACAATATGGCAAATCTTTTGGACAAGTACATCTGCCCTCTGCCTCTATAAATGCTTCTTTTACGCTTCTATCTTCTAATGAATGAAATGTAATTATAGCTAACCTACCATGTTCTTTTAATAGTTTTATTGATTCTAATGTAGTGTTATATAATGGCTCTAGTTCGTTATTTACTTCTATTCTAATTGCTTGAAATGTTCTTTTAGCTGGATGTCCATCATTTTGCTTTGATTTTGGAATAGAATTTTTTATTATTTCTACTAATTCTCCTGTTGTTTCTATTCTTTTAATTTTTCTTTGGTTGCATATATTTTTAGCAATTACTCTAGAAAATCTTTCTTCTCCATATTTGTATATAATATCTGCAAGCTTTTCTTCTGTGTATTCATTCACTACATCTTCAGCTGTTAATTTTTGAGTCTTATCCATTCTCATATCAAGCTTTGCATCTCCTATATAGCTAAAGCCTCTGTTTCTTTCATCTAACTGGTATGAAGATACTCCCAAGTCTAACAAAATCCCATCAACTTTTTCTATCCCTATAGAAGATAATATATTATTTATTTCATCATGGTTTCCATGGATATATTTTACATTTTTGTATTCTGCTAATTTCTTTTTAGCTGCTTCTAAAGCTTCTTCATCTCTGTCTATTCCTATAAGTAGTCCTTTTTTTGATAATCTTTTTAAAATTTCTTCACTATGACCTGCTCCTCCGAAGAGTACCATCTACATATATTCCATCTGGATTTATATTTAGTCCTTCTATTACTTCATTTAATAATACTGGTTTATGTTTAAACTCCAAATTGCACACCTCATAGCAAAATTTTTATTATAGCACAATCAGTTGGTATAAAAATATACCAACTGCGTGCCAATTTAAATTACTTGTTTTAAGTAATTCTTTTCTTTAGTTTGTAAGTCTTCTTTGGTTTATTAATAATTTATCCTTAGTTAATATTTATGTATAAACAATCAACATTTTATCTTTTGAGAATTAAAATATCTTTTGTTTAATAAAAGCTTTTGTTTTAATCTTTCTTTTAGTTTATCTTTTGTAATTTTTTAATCTTATCTTTAGTGAAAATTATCTTTTGTTTAACTTGTCTTTTGTGGTTTTAAGTTTTTCTTTAGTTTAACTTTATTTTTTTATCTTTTGTTAACAAATGAGGATTAACATCTTTTGTGTCTTAATTTTTCATCTTTGGTTTGATTCTATATAAACTTTTTTATAAAAGTTATATACCTAACATTGTCATGTTCTCTGCTATTTCATCAGCTGAAATATTTTCATCACTATTGTATTTTTTCCATTTGTCTTTGTTCCAAATTTCAATTCTAGTACCTACACCGATTATTGCAATTTCTTTTTCCATTCCTGCATACTCTCTTAAGTTACTAGCAATTAGAAATCTACCTTGTTTATCTATTTCGCATTCTGTTGCTCCTGATAGGAAAAATCTTACGAAATCTCTTGCGTTTTTGTTTGTAAGTGGAAGTGTTTTTAATTTTTCTTCAAAGTTTGTCCATTCTGTTTGTGAAAATCCAAACAAGCACCCATCAAGTCCCTTTGTTATTATGAACTTTTCACCTAAGTCTTCTCTAAGCTTTGCTGGCATTATTAGTCTACCTTTTGCATCTAGAGAATGTTCATATTCACCGATAAGCACTTTGTTTCACCTCACTCCATTTTTAAACCACTTTCTACCACTTCTCTCCACTTCGATTAAATTGTAATACAAGTATTTAGAAAATGCAAGTATTTTTGTAAAATTTTTTTATTTTTTTTGAAAATCATTAGGATTTATAACTTATTTTTTTACAAAGAATGTATGTTTTGATTTTTTATTTCCGGCCCCCAACTACGTACAAACTGTAAAAACTTTACATTCGTTCAGTTTAACAGTTTGTAAACTTGTCGGTCCCCACCTTAAGCACTCCAATAAAAAATCAAAACATACATTCTTTGACTTCTAAATAGAATCATAAATTATAACAAAAAGCAGACTAGAAATTATATT
>CALXPW010000022.1 GCA_944390365.1 uncultured Clostridia bacterium
ATACACGAGGTTTTATATTTTTTCAATTTTATTCATTCGTTCCATAGCGAGGTACGAGCTATTTAGTACTATTGTTACTATTAGTGCTATTAATGTTATACCACTTTGTTTTCTTCTTTCTTTCACTATGTGTTTCCTCCTCATTTATTTTAGGTTTTGTCTGGCGTTTTACATTCTTTTAAATTTTTTCTTTCGGTTTTTACATTGTAAATTCATTTTAAAACAATTTGTTTTAAAAGCCAATATAACAAATTGTTTTATTCTATAATTTCATCAAATAATTTTAGATTTTATAGAAAGGATTTTTTTATGAAAACTCGCCTTAGGAATTTAAGAGAAGATAGTGATCTTACACAAAAAGATTTAAGTAAAATGTTAAATATTTCTCAAGTAGCTTATTCTTATTACGAGCTTGATAAAAGAAGTATACCTTTAGAGCTTTTATCTAAAATAGCTGATTTTTATAACACTAGTGTAGATTATCTACTTTTCAGAACAGATACACCTGTACCTTATCCTAGAAATCAAACTAACAAAAATAAAGACATTACTCAATTATAATGCCTTTATTTTTTATATTATCTTTTTATTATTCCCTAATGCGTCAAGGTTCCATTTGGAGTATTTGTAATTATCAATATATCCTCTTCTTTGCCTGTTTCTGCATTTACATATACTATAAAATCTAAACCTTCTACATTTCCTTCAAATTCCCAGCAAAGTACCTCTGTTTTCCATTCTGTAGGTATTATTGCTAATTCTTCACTTTCTATTGTTAAGTCTTTGTTTAAACTTTCCTTTGCCTGTTCTACCGTTACCTTTGGCTCTTTTAAATCTCTTTCAGTATGTGAATTTAAGTACCCTGTTGTTTCTATTCCTAGTATTTCTCCATCATCTAATGCTACTTTTACTTTTATTAGGTCCGGATACATTATTACGTCATCTTGCACATAAGCATAATTTATTGTCACAATTCCACTCTGTTTTAAATAATATGTTTCTTTCATGTTTTTAAATCCTTGTTTTTCTAAATATTCTTTTGCCTTGTTATCTGCCTCTTCTTGCGACAATACTTCGGATAAAACATCTCTGTTTTTGTCCATGTATATTACATGTCCACCTTTTTCTGAAATTGATACAGTTGCAGTCGAATCATCATCAAATGTTAGTCCAAAATTATATGATGTAATATCTCCCTCACTTTTTCCATACGACTCTATTTCTTTTACATTTACACTAAATAATTCTTTTGCTTTATTTTTTGCAGTTTCCTCATCAATATTTTCGCCCGTAAGACCTACTTTTTCTGCTTTAGTAATGTGTTCTGAAAATGCCCCATCATATATTAGCCCAGAATATTCATGAAAAGTTTCCTCTAGATTTCCAAAACTGTCTTGGGAGATATTGCTTACTTGTTGTGCAAATACTACTGTTCCTTCATCCGTTAGTTCTCCCCACGCTATTTTTCCATCATTTATATCTGCAGATAACTGATTTAATACATTCTCCAATTCCACACTATACTCATGCAATTCTTTAAGATTTTTCATATCGTCATCTGTTAATTCTTCGTCTTTTAAATTCTTTCTATATAAAGAGTAACTATATTCACTTACTTGGTTTAAAAACTTTGAAGTATTTTCTAATTCGTGTGAACTAATTGGAAGTTGAGATAAGTATCCCATAGCCAAGTTTGCCTCTCTCCATACATTAGTTAGACTCTCGGCACTACTTTCTGGTGAATTAGTAATTAACGATTTTGCCAAAAACACCTCTACATTTTGAACATAATCTACAACCTCGTAAAACGCCATATTGTATGCATTCTCTGAAGCTTGTCTATACTCTGTTTGTTTTTTATAAATATATATTGCCATGACTACTATTATTGTAAATAGAACTACTACAATGCTAAGCATGTGCCTATCTTTTAATCTATTTTTCCAATCTTTCAATTTGTTTTTAATCGCACCCACAAAAATCAATCCTTTCTTTACTTTATAGCTTCTTCGTATAAATCTTAAAAGAAAGAGTATATAATAAAATTTTATTAAATTCCGAAATGTGATTGGAAAAGCTTTAGAAATTCTTAGGCTTATTTTATGGAAAGAGTTCATCTATGATGGAAGAGTGCCATAAAATAAGTTTAGAATTTCTTTAGCTTTGTATTGAGCCGAGGAATGCAAATAAAATTTTTATTATACACTCTTTCTTTATATGCATTTGAATTATATTTCTCATATTTTGTGTAAAATTTGTTAAAATATTCTTAATTTTTAGACTTTTTATATTTTTTGTGGTAAAATATTTTCAAATTTTTAATTTTTAGGGGATTTTATGAAAAAAATATTGATATTTTATGCTGCTTATGGTGGTGGTCATTTTTCTGCTGCTAAAGCTATAAAAAAGTATTTAGATGATAATTATAATGTAGAAACTGAAATTGTTGATTGTATAAAATACGTTAATAAAATTTTAGATAGAGCAACTACAGGTGCATATAACCAAATGGCTAAAAGTGCACCTAATTTATGGGGTAGAATTTATGACAAGTCTCAGAAAGGAATACTTGCACATATAAGTTCTAGGGCTAACAAAATGATGGCAGTAAAAATAAAGAATTTAATTAAAGAAATAAATCCGGATATTGTTGTATCTACTCATCCATTTAGTAGCCAAATGATAAGTTATTTGCGAAGAAAAGGAAAGATTGATTGCAAATTAGTTACAATTCTTACAGATTTTGCACCACATGATCAGTGGTTAATCGGACATGAATATACAGATGCTTTTTGTGTATCTAATACAAAAATGGAAAAATATTTAATCCAATATGGTGTAGATAAGGAAAAAGTACATACTACTGGAATTCCTTTATCTGAAAAGTTTTCGCAAAAGTTTAATAAATCTGAAATATATAAAGAATTCAATTTAGATGAGACTAAACCTGTTATATTATTTTTCGGTGGTGGAGAATTTGGTCTTGGTAAAGACAGGACTTTGCAGATTTTAAAGTCACTTATCCACAATTTACCCACTTACCAAATTATTGCAGTTTCGGGTAGAAACAAAAGGATGAATTTAGGGTTTAATAATATAGTGGAGGAGACAAATTCTAAAGATAGAGTAAGGGTTTTTGATTATACAACAAAAGTTCCCGAAATAATGAGTATTTCTACATTGGTAGTTACTAAACCTGGTGGTCTTACAACTAGCGAAAGTTTAGCTTCTGGCTTACCTCTTCTTATTATAAATCCAATACCTGGACAAGAAGAAGAAAACGCTGAGTTTTTGGAAAGCCACAATGTTGGTGTATGGCTCAAGAAAAAAGATAATCCTGATACAGTTATTCAGGAATTATTTAATGATAAAAACAAATTAGAAAAAATGAAAGAAAATACTAAGCTTTTAGCCAAAAAAGATTCTACTAAAGATATTTGCAGAATTATAATGAGTTTGGATTAAATATTTTTTTAAAAAACTATATCAAAAAAGCCTCCTCTTACATATATTATAAAGAGGAGGCTTTTTATGAATTCTTTATCCAACATATCTGGTGCTGAATTAACAGCACTAGCAAATAGTCTTGCTCTATATTTTTCAAAAAATTATTCTGCAATTGACATTGCAAAGTTAGTTGCTTTTTTTACATCTCTTGCTGATATTTTAGCACTTCTTTCAGTGGATAAAGTTGATGATGCCATATCTACAGACGATATTGATTTATAGTTCTCTTCTTCCTTCTAATGCTTTAGAAAGAGTAACCTCATCTGTATATTCTAGGTCTCCTCCAACTGGAATACCATGTGCTATTCTAGTTACTTTTATTCCTAATGGTTTAACTAATTTAGAAATATACATTGCTGTTGCTTCTCCCTCAACTCTTGGGTTTGTAGCTAAAATAAGTTCCTTAACTTCTCCTCCCATTAAACGTGCAAGTAGTTCTTTTATTTTTATATCATCTGGTCCTACTCCATTCATTGGAGATATACTACCATGAAGTACATGGTAAACGCCCTTAAATTCATGTGTTCTTTCCATTGCAACTACATCTTTTACATCTTCTACCACACAAATTGTAGAATTGTCTCTTGCTGGGTTTGAGCAAATTTCACAAGGGTCTGTATCCGATATGTTAAAACATTTAGAGCAGTATTTTAAGTTTTGTTTTGCATTTTGAATTGCAGATATAAATTCGTCTGTTTCTTCTTTGCTTGCATTTAAAATATAAAAAGCAAGCCTAGCAGCAGTCTTGCTTCCTATACTTGGTAATCTTTCAAATGCTTCTATCAATTTTTCTATCGATGGTGAATAATACGACATTTTTATTCTTCCTTTACATTAGTCCTGGTATATTGTATTTTCCAAGTGATGCAGCTTGTTCACTATCGACTTTTCTTAGTGCTTCATTTACACATGTTAATATTAAATCTTGTAACATTTCTACATCATCTGGGTCTACTACTTCTTTTTTTATAGTAATTTCTTTTAGGACTTTATCTCCACTTACTTTTACTGCTACTGCTCCTCCACCTGCTGTTGCTTCAAATTCTTTTGCAGCAAGTTCTTCTTGTGATTTTTCCATATCAGATTGCATTTTTTTTGCTTCTTTCATTAGTTGGTTGATATTCATACCACCAAATCCTCCCATATTAGGGAATCCACCTCTTTTTGCCATTTTCATTCCTCCTACATATAAATTATTTTTAAAACTATTCTATTATGTTTAGAGGAATATCAAGTTCCTCTACCATCTTCTCTAACCCACTCTCACCTTGTTCTTGTTTCTTTGGAAGAGAATCTACATTTTCAATAATTTTAACTTTCATATCTTTACCATATTCCATTGATACTGCTTTTGAAAGTTCAATTATATTTTCTGGTTTTTCTAAAATAGATTTTCCAAAGGCATTTATTCCTTCTGGAAAGCTTATTCCAATAGTCATATCATTTAATTCTATTGCCTTAGATTTTAGCAAATTAGAATACATCATAATTTTTCCATTTTGTTTAAGGTCATCTAGTACATTTTTCCAGCCTTTTGCCTCACCAAATCCTGAAATTGCTTGAGCAAAATTTGCTTTATCATCAATTTTTTTGTTTATATTTTGTGTATTTCCACTACTTGTACTAGTATATTGTTTATTTACTGCTGTTTCATTTTTATCTGCAGTTTTTGCCTGTTTTTCATTGCCTTTATCTACAGTTTCAACAACTGTTTCTATTAAATGTTCACTGCATAGCTTTATAATTTCTACTTGAAATAGTATGCTTTTTTGTGAAGACCATTTCATATCGTTTTCTAGTTTTGATAGGTCTGTAATTATATATAAAAGTCTTTCTTTTGTAGTACCTTCTGCTAATGCTTTTATTTGCTCTATTTCGTCTTTACTATATATATCAAGTTTATTTGTTGCTTTATATACTAAAATATCTTTAACGTATTTTATAATTTCCCAAAGTAAATTATTTAAGTCTTTTCCTTCATTTAGAACAGTATCTACTGCCTTTATAGCTTCATCCACGTTGTATTCCAAAAATGCTTTTACAGTGGCCTGAATATATGTTAATTTTGGAATTCCTACTAGATCCTTAATTTTATCTTCATCTATGTTAGTTTCTCCATCTTGCAAACATCTTTCCAAAATACTTAAAGCATCTCTCATTGCTCCTTCTGAAAGTGTAGCAATTAAGTTTAGTGCCTCTTCTGTTATTTCTATATTGCTTTCTTTTGCAACGTATTCAAGTCTTCTAATTATATCTGGATTTGATATTTTTTTGAAATCAAATCTTTGACATCTTGAAAGTATTGTTGCTGGTAGTTTTTGTGGTTCTGTTGTTGCTAATATAAATTTTACGTGTGCTGGTGGCTCTTCCAATGTTTTTAGTAAAGCATTAAATGCACCTGTAGATAACATGTGAACCTCATCTATTATATATACTCTATACTTTGCAAGAGTTGGTAAAAAGTTTACCTCTTCTCTTATTGAACGAATGTCTTCTACACTATTGTTTGATGCAGCATCCATTTCAACTATATCTGTAAGTGAACCAGAAAGTGCTGCTTTGCAGATTTCACACTCATTGCAAGGCTCTCCGTCTTTTGGATTTAAGCAATTAACAGCTCTTGCTAAAACCTTTGCTGCACTGGTTTTTCCTGTTCCTCTTCCTCCATTAAAAAGATATGCATGTCCAACTCTTCCTGCAATTATTTGATTTTTAAGTGTTTTTGTAATATGCTCTTGTCCTACAATTTCGTCAAACCTTTGTGGTCTAAATTTCCTATATAATGCTGTATACGACAATCTATATCACCCTCTGTCTTTAAAAAATGGTGTGATAATTTTAACTACTCTATGGAAGTTTCCACACAAGAAGTACTGCTTATTGCTGCTTCCTTCCGGACCTGACAAGGTTCACAGCTTCTTGTTGGTCCCCTCCATACAATAGTTAAAATTTTCATACCATTTGTATTATATAATGTTTTATTCAATTTATCAAGAGTTATTAGTAAGTTTTTATTCTCTTTTAAATATAACATCACTCATGTCTGTTTTTTCTATATTGCAAGTTCCTTCTTCAATTATGTTTCCACAAGGCAACTGCAATGTAGTATTGGCTCTATAGCTACAATTATCTACAGTAATAACAATATCAAAAGACACATCAAATGTAATATCTTCATTTGTTACATCTATTTTTTCTAATAATGTACCGTCATGTGTAATTTCTTTATCCTCGTCTGAACTATATGTGTCTAATCCAGTATTACTAAAACTTATTATTAAACTACCACCATTACTACCTATTTCCAATGTTTGAGGATTGCTTTCTTCTGCTCCCTTGTATTCTAGTTTTTCATTTACTAAGTACTCATCACTATAATCAAAAAGTCTTCCTTCAACACTATTAGGCATATATGTTTGTATTTCACCTACATTTGGTGCTTTTGTAATATTTATATTTTCTATTTTTACGCTTTTTATGGTTCTTTCTTCACCTTTATAGTTTTCGTTTTTATCTATATATATGTATACATCATTGTTTTGGTATATTTTAAAATTCCATTTTTTATCGCCTTCTGCCTCTTGTCCTTCTGCTGTACTTACCATAATTATTTTGGATAGATTAAATGGCATGTTTTTATCACCCTCTACTTGGTATTTTATCATTGTTATACCAACTAAAAGAAGAATTATTACAAATGTACTAACGGCTATACATAGCTTTATCATTTGTTTTTTCTTTTCTTTGTCCATTTTCATTTCCTCCATTCATCTATTATTTATGCTATAAAAGCGAATATTATACTAATGTTTTTAATAGATTCAATATATTTTGGCGAAGTGGGTGGGATTCGAACCCACGTGCCAGCAATTAGCTAGCTAACTGATTTCGAGTCAGCCTCGTTATGACCTCTTCGATACCACTTCGTATTTTACTTTTTACTCTTTATTTCTCTAAGTTCTTTAAAAAAATTTTTTAAGATTTGCTCGCAGTTATCTTTAAGTATTCCAGTTTCTAATTCTACATTATGATTAAATTTAAAGTCTTTTAATAAATTTAGTACTGAGCCACAAGCTCCTGTTTTTGGGTCCATTGTTCCTATATATAATTTTTTTAATCTTGCTTGTATAATTGCTCCTGCACACATTGCACATGGCTCTAGTGTTACATACATTTCACAATCATTTAAACGCCAAGTTTCTAGTTTTTTACTTGCTTTTTGTATTGCTATTATTTCTGCATGTTTTGTTGTATCTTGTTTTTCTTCTTTTATGTTATGAGCTCTTGCAATTATTTTTCCATCTTTTACTATAATAGCTCCTACTGGAATCTCTAATTTATTATATGCTTTTTTTGCTTCCTTTAGAGCCTCTTTCATAAATTGTTCTTGCATTTAGTGTGCCTCCACAAAAATATATTGCTTATCCATTATTACATACTTTTGTTTTTTTTGCAAGTATTAGAAAAATAGTCGATTTTAGTCGACTACTTGTTAATAATTATGGTGTTCCAGAGAGGAATCGAACCTCCGACCTTTCCCTTAGGAGGGGAACGCTCTATCCTACTGAGCTACTGAAACATTTTTCAATGCTTATATATTTTATATTATTTTTTTAATTTAATCAAGTATTTTTTGAAATTGATACTTGACATAAATGTTATAATTATTACATTATATATTTTTTAGGAGATTTTTATGCAAAAAATATTAGGTTATTTAAGAAAAGCAATAGAACATTATAATATGATAGAAGAAGGAGATAAAATAGCAGTAGCTTTATCAGGGGGCAAGGACTCCATTACACTTTTAAAAGGTCTTAAAGCATTGCAGAGGTTTTATCCAAAATCTTTTAATTTAATTGCCATTAGTGTTAATCCTGGTTTTGAATTTTTTGACACCTCTTTTTTAGAAAATACCTGTAAAGAAATTGGTGTAGAATTTGTAGAAGCAAGAAGTGATATAAAAGAAATTGTTTTTGATATACGAAAAGAAAAAAATCCTTGTTCGTTATGTGCCAATTTACGTAGGGGCATATTAAATTCTACGGCTATTGAATATGGATGTAATAAGCTTGCTCTTGGCCATAATGAAGATGATGTTTTAGAAACGTTTTTTCTAAATATGTTGTATGCTGGAAATTTAAATACTTTCGCACCTGTAAGTTATATGGACAGGTCTAAAATTACATTGATAAGACCTTTAATTTATGCACCAGAAAAGGAAATTAGAAAATTTATTAAAAAAAATGATATTAAAGTAATGGCTAAAAGTTGTCCTATGGACGGAGTTTCTAAGAGAGAATATATGAAAGATTTACTTTATAAATTAACTATAGAAATTCCAAATGTTAGAGCAAATTTAATTGGAGCCATAAAGCGTGCTGGTATCAATGGTTGGAAAGAAGTTAAATGATTTAGCAAAAGAGACAGGTTTATTTGTAATTACATTTTATTACGAGTACAAGTATTTTTAGTTTTGGTCGGAGTGCTTAAGGTGGGGACCGACAAGTATACAAACTGTAAAACGTAGCTTTAGCGAAGTTCATACAGTTTGTACGCAGTTGGGGGCCGAAGACCGAAAATAAAAATACTTGTACTTGTATAAAAGAAAACTTACAAACAATCCCTGTCTCTTTTGCTGGATTTTGTTATTTCTTTGCTTCTTCTGCCATTTCTTTTACAGCATTTTCTAATTCAGCTAATTCTTTATCTGCATCTGCCATTGTTTTTCCACATACACCCATGTAGAACTTTATTTTTGGTTCTGTTCCTGATGGACGTACACATACCCAGGCGTTTTTCTCTAAATCAAAGTATAATACATTTGATTTTGGTAAGCCTGTTGACTTCTTTTCATTATTTTCTAGAGAGGTTATTTCTTGTTTTTGATAATCTCCAAATGATTTTACTTTTAGTCCTGCTATTTCAGATGCTGGATTATTTCTCATATTTTCCATCATTTTCTTTATTTGCTCAGCACCATCAGCACCTTTTAATGTTATAGACATTTGTTTTTCTTTATAATATCCATATTTTTCATACATTTTGTTCATTTGATCCCATAAAGTTAACCCTTGCTTTTTGTAGTATGCAACTGCTTCGCATGTAGTCATTACTGCAACTATTCCGTCTTTGTCTCTTGCGTGCGTTCCAATAATGCAACCATAACTTTCTTCATAAGCAAATAAACATTTATATGAGTTTTCTTCTTCAAAATTCTTTATTATTTTAGCAATATTTTTAAATCCTGTTAATGTTGAGAATAATTTTACTCCATACTCTTTTGCAATGGCATCAGTCATATTTGAAGATACTATTGTTTTAATTATTGCTCCATTTTCTGGTAATTCTCCTTTTGCTTTTTTCTGAGATAAAATATATTCTGCTACTAAATTACCTGACATATTTCCATTAAATTGTATATACTCATTTGAAGCAGTATCTTTAACATATATTCCAAATCTATCTGCATCTGGGTCATTAGCTAAAACTATATCTGCATCCACTTTTTTAGCTAATTCTAATGCTAGTACAAAAGCCTTTGGATCTTCTGGATTTGGGTAGCTTACTGTTGGAAAATGTCCATCTCCTTCTTCTTGCTCTTTTACTACATATACATTTTCAAATCCTATTTCTTTTAAAATTCTTTTTACAAGTTTTCCACCTGTACCATGTAAAGGAGTATAAACTATTTTAATATCTTTTTGCATTTCTTTTATTATATCGCTATGTACAACTAGTTTTTTTAATTCTGCTATATATTTATCATCAATTTCTTCTCCTATAGTATTGAAC
This sequence comes from uncultured Clostridia bacterium, assembly GCA_944390365.1. GTDB lineage: Bacteria > Bacillota > Clostridia > TANB77 > CAG-508 > CALXVA01. The sequence goes on from CALXPW010000022.1 coordinate 10,303, forward strand.
AATCCTTTTTTTACTGCTTCATCATAATCCATTTTCTTAATAGTTCCAAAGTCTGTTATGTTATTTACTTCATTTATAATTTCTTTGTCTATTGGCTCTACTATTTGTGCACCATCATCCCAATATACTTTATATCCATTATATTCTGGTGGATTGTGGCTTGCAGTTATTACAATACCTGCTATACAACCAAGTTCTCTTACTGCATAAGATAACTCAGGTGTTGGTCTTAATGAATCAAATCTATATGTTTTTATTCCATTTGCATTTAAGCAAAGAGCTGTTTCCATACTAAATTCTTCAGACATAATTCTACAATCATAAGCAATAGCTACACCTCTATCTTGTCCTCCCTTTTTTATAATGTAATTTGCTAAGCCTTGAGTTGCCTTTGTTACTGTATATTTATTCATTCTATTTGTTCCTACACCAATAATGCCTCTTAAGCCTGCTGTACCAAACTCTAAATCTTTATAGAATCTGTCCTCTATTTCAGCCTCATTTCCTCTAATTGATTCTAATTCTTTTTTTGTTTTTTCATCAAATATTGGATTATTTAACCATTCACTATATTTAATTTCATAATCCTTCATTAAACATAACCTCCCTATTTTTATTTCTATTTGTTAGTATGGCAAGTATATCACATATTTTCTTAAATTACTATATGTTTTTTATTTTTAATAAGAAATGGCAGAGAATCTAAATTCTCTGCCTTAAAAAATTATCTAACTATATATTTAATGATTTTAAGAATTCAATCATACTTTCCCTTAATTCAGGTCTTCTTAAAGTTTCGTCTACAGATGCTTTTACAAATCCTAATTTGTCTCCTGAGTCAAATCTTGTTGCTTTATAGTCATAAGCATATACGCCTTCTTTTGTATTTACCATACTGTTATATGCATCTGTTACTTGTATTTCTCCACCTTTTCCAGGTTTTGTTTTCTCTAAGAAGTCAAATAAGTCTGGCATTAAAACATGTCTATCTGATATAGCTAAGTTTGACTTAGTTTCCTCTACTTTTGGTTTTTCTTGCATTTTTTCAACTTTATATAATCTATCTGAAATTAATTCTCCTGACACATTACCATATTTTGGCACATCTTTCCAGTCAACTTTTTCAACACCTATTATAGATGCTCCTAATTTTTCGTGTTGTTCTATTATTTCTTTTAAGCATGGTTTTTCACCTTGCATTATTACGTCTCCATACATAATAGCAAATGGTTCATTTCCTACAAAGTCCTTTGCCATATATATTGCATGTCCTAGACCTTTTGCTCCTCCCTCTTCCTCTATAAAATGAATTTTAGCCTTTCCTGACAAGTTTGAAATTTGAGGAATAAAGCTTTCTTTTCCTCTTTCTTTTAAGAAATCTTCTAACTCTTTATCTTCTGAAAAATAATCTTCTACTACTTCTTTTTTTCTTCCTACAACTAGTAGTATTTCTTCTATTCCAGATGCTACTGCTTCATCAACTAAATATTGAATAATTGGTTTATCTACTATTGTAAGCATACATTTTGGTACACTCTTGCATGCTGGTAAGAATCTAGTTGCAAATCCAGCAACTGGTATAACGGCTTTTTTTACACTCATTTTTTCCTCCTATTACTTTGACATAATTTTCTTTATGTGCCCTATATTATTTGTATTATAGTATAAGATTATATAAAATTATACTAAAATGATATAGAATACGGTTATTCTATATCATTTTAACTTAAAAATCAAGTACATTATATTATTTTAATTTATCTTTTCTTCGTACCCATCAAACACGTCATTTATCGCCTTTTCCCCTGATGTATTTAAGATTTTTGTATGCTCAGATAGAATATCAATTATATTTGTGTTAAAATCTCCAACTTCAAAACAATTTATTATTTTTATATTTATTTCCTTATATTTTTTACTATTTTCTTGTAAAAATTTTTCTATATTTTTATTAGTTATATCCATATAATTTTTATTTCCAGTTATAAATATTATATTTAGCTTGTCCTCTTTAACTTCCTCTTTTATTTTATTTTTTATTTCTGAATATTTTATACCATTTGACTTTTTCCAATTTATTTTAAGTATCTTTTCTCTATTTTTTAAATTAAGTCTATCTATTAAAGTTACTATATTTTCTTCTATATCTTTTTCTAGAACAGTTATAATATTGGCTTTCTCATTTATTTCTTTATTTATATATGGAAGCAACATTGTAACTAGGTGCCAATCACTCACATAAAAACTACAAATTTTTTCTATTGTTGGTTTTACTAACTCCATAAATAAAAGCCTCCTTTAATCTTCGATATGGTAAATTTTACCATCCGTATTTCCGTAAGTCAAGCTAAATCGTACCCTTTATTTCGACAACGGTTTTTTATATTATTTTACTTATTTTTTTATTTATTTTCTTCGTTTATTATTTATTCTTTTTTTCTTTTATTTTTCTATATTTATTGTTGTTTTTTTCTAAATTTATAATTTTTACTAAAATTATTTAAAATTTTTGGAAAAACAGTATAAATTTTTTAAAATAGCTAATAATTTTAGTACAAGCAAAATTTTTCTATCGGAGGTTTTATATGAGAAATATTTTTAAGTTTATTGATTTTGGTTTTATAAAGCGATTTTTTATTGTATTAATTTTATTTTCAGTTTTTGTTTTTATATCAGCTATTTCCTATGTAAATGCTGTTTCTGAAGATCTTTCTGAAAGTGTATTTAGATTACATGTAATAGCTAATAGTGATAGCAAAGAAGATCAAGATTTAAAATATAAAATTCGTGATAGTATTTTAGAATATATAAATGAATTAGCCGTAGACTGTTCTTCAAAGGATGAAGTAATAGCCTTAGCTACAGAAAAACAAGAAGCTCTTCATGATATTGCAAAAAAAGTTATAGAAGAAAACGGTTATGATTATGATGTAAATATTAGTATTGGTAATTTTGAATTTCCTACCAAAACTTATGGAGATATTTCTTTTCCAGCTGGGAATTATGATGCACTACGAGTAGAAATTGGAGAAGCTGGTGGTCAAAACTGGTGGTGTGTAATGTTTCCTCCACTATGTTTTGTAGATGTAACTTCCGGTGTTGTTCCTGACGAGTCTAAAGAAACTATTAAAGAAAATCTAAATGACGAGGAATATGATTTAATTAGTGATACTGAAAGCCCAACTATAAAATTCAAATTTAGTTTAATAGAGTTTTTTAAGGGTATAAGCTTTGCAAAAGCTTCTAACTAGTCTAGTTTGTAATAAGTATTGTATTTTATTTGAAAATGTGTTATAAATTATAGGTAGAGTTTAAATTTAAAATAAATTAAACTCTATTTTTATCTAAAAATTAAAACTTATAAATTGTTTTGGGGGTAAATAGAGTTGGAAAAGTTAGTAATAAATGGTGGAACAAGATTACATGGTGAAGTATCTATAAGTGGTGCAAAAAATGCAGCAGTAGCAATTCTTCCTGCAACATTATTATTGGATGGAATATATACAATAAACAACTTGCCTAATATAAGTGATGTAAAAATAACTTGTGATATTTTACAAGATTTAGGTGCTAAAATCACTTGGAATACACCAAACGAAATAACTATAGATACTAGAGAAATAGATGGTAAAGAAGCTCCAATTGATAAAACAAGCAAGTTTAGAGCATCATACTATTTAATTGGTGCAATGCTTGGTAGACGCGGACAAATAGAAGTTGGACTTCCTGGTGGATGCAACTTAGGTGCAAGACCTATTGACCAACATATAAAAGGTTTTGAGTTACTTGGAGCTAAAGTTGATGTAGGTCAAGGTAAAATATCTGCTAAGGCAAAAAAATTAGTAGGAAATTCTATTTATATGGACGTTGTTTCTGTTGGTGCTACAATAAATGTAATGCTTGCAAGTGTACTTGCAGAAGGAACTACAACTATTGATAATGCTGCTAAGGAACCACATATAGTTGATGTTGCTAACTTTTTAAATACTATGGGTGCAGATATTCGTGGGGCTGGTACTGATGTTATTAAAATTAACGGAGTAAAAGAATTAAAACACAGTGGTAGCTATTCTGTTGTTCCAGATCAAATTGAAGCAGGTACTTTTATGCTTGCAGCTATAGCAACAAGAGGAGATATTTTAATAAAAAATTGTATTTCTGAACATTTAGATTGTATTACTGCAAAAATATTAGAGATTGGCGGAAATGTTGAAGATTTAGGTGATACCATAAGAGTTTGGTCAAATAAACGACCAGGAAAAGCAAATATCAAAACTCTTCCATATCCTGGTTTTCCAACAGATATGCAACCTCAAATGGGAGTAGTATTATCTATTGCAGATGGTACAAGTATTATAAATGAAAGTATATGGGATTCTAGATTTCAATATACAAATGAACTAAATAATATGGGTGCACATATAACTGCACAGGGAAAAACAGCTATTTTCGAAGGTGTAAAAGAATTATCTGGTGCTCCAGTTTATGCAACAGACTTAAGAGCAGGCGCCGCACTTCTAATTGCTGGTATTGTTGCGAATGGTACTACAGAGTTATATAACATTAACCATATAGATAGAGGTTATGAAAATATAGAAGAAAAATTTAGAAAATTAGGTGCAAATATACAAAGGGTAAATGAATAAGGATTTGAAGTATTATGTTTAATTTTTGTAGTTTATATAGTGGAAGTTCTGGTAATTGTTTACTTGTACAAACTTCCAACACTAAAATATTAGTTGATGCAGGAGAAAGTTGTAAAAAAATTTCTACTGCACTTTCTTCTTTAGAAATAGAACCTGATACAATAGATGCAATAATTGTAACTCACGAACATGTTGACCATACAAAGGGGTTAGGTACTTTTTCTAAAAAATATAATGTTCCTATTTTTGCAAATAGCAAAACATGGGATGCTATATTAAAACAAACAGATAAAATTGATGAAAAAAACATTAAAGAATTTACAATAGAGGAGAATTTTGAAATAGGAGATTTAAAAATACACCCTTTTAAAATTCCTCATGATGCTGTAAATCCATGTGGATTTAATATTATACATAATGATAAAAAAATAAGTATTGCAACAGATATAGGACATATGACTTCTAATATTGCACACAAATTAGAGGATAGTGCTTTTGTTTTACTAGAAGCAAATTATGATCCTGAAATTTTAAAATGTTCACCATATCCATATTTATTAAAGCAAAGAATTGCTGGGCCAAATGGACATTTAGCAAATTTAGATGCTGCAAAAACAATTTCTTTTTTAATGAATAGTGGTTTAAAAGAAGTTACTCTTGGACATTTAAGTAAAGAAAATAATTTTCCAGAACTTGCATATAAAACTGTTGTAAATGAATTAATTGATGATAACAGAGATTGTAGTAAAATTAAAGTAAACGTAGCTAATAGGAGTAATCCAAGTCCTATAATTAACATATCTTAATGGGAGGCATCACATAAAATGATTCATATAAACATAGTTTGTGTTGGAAAAATTAAGGAAAGCTATTTAAAAGAAGCTATTTTAGAATATTCTAAAAGACTTTCTAAATATTGTAAATTATCTTTTGTTGAAATTGATGATGAACAGATTCCTAATAATTTAAACACTAAAATTTCTGAAAATATAAAGGAAATTGAAGGTAATAAAATATTATCACATATTAAAAATAGTTATGTAATTGCCTTAGACTTAAAAGGTAAACAATATTCTTCAGAAGATTTTTCTACTAAATTAGAAAATATAGCATTATTAAATAGTAATATTACTTTTATCATAGGTGGTTCTCTTGGTTTATCCCAAGAAGTTCTTCAAAAGTCAAATGAATTAATCTGTTTTTCTAAAATGACTTTTCCTCATCAATTGATAAGAGTATTTCTTTTAGAGCAATTATTTAGAGCCTTTAAAATACAAAATAATGAAACTTATCATAGGTAAATTTTTATATAAATTTGTAGAGGAAATATTAAGTTCTAGAAAGGAAGTGAAATTTCATACTAGAATTTATCATAATTATTATTGAATAAAGAATTTATGAAAAAATCTTAACTTTTTATTTTAATTATTTTTTTATTATATTTTTATTTTCGGGGGCAAATAATTAAAAAGAATTTCCTCTACAAGATTAAAAACATTTTATTATTTAATTTAAATTATATTTGATTTTTTTGATTATTTTTCTTGATAAAAATTTAATGAATAATATTTTTAATATTAAAAATATTACAAAAAATATGATTAAAAATTTTAAATACATAATTATTCCTTTTAGTTTACTTAAAAATGTTATGTATACATTTTAATACCATTCTTTTAATTTGTCAACAAAAACATTATGACAAAATTCGACAAATTATCGTTGAGGCTAGCATTCCAGCCACATCTGCAGCCAATGCTGCTATCAAAATTCCTCTAGTTTTTTTTATTCCAACAGCACTTGTATAAATTGCTATCGTATAAAAAGTTGTTTCTGTTGATCCCATTATTGTAGAAGTTATAAGTCCTGTTAACGTATCTACTCCATAATTTTGCATTATATCTACTGCAACTGCCATAGATGCACTTCCAGAGATTGGTCTTAATACCGTAAGTGGAATTATGCTACTTGGTATTTCTAAAAAATCTGTAAGAGGTGTAATTAAATTTACTAACCCATCAATCAGTCCAGATGCTCTTAATGTTCCTATTGCTAGAAAAATACCTAATAAAGTTGGAAACATTTTAAAGACTATTTCTATGCCATCTTTTGCCCCATCTAAAAAGGTATCAAACACTTTAGTTTTTTCTTTAAGTCCATAAAATATAATTGTAACAATTATAACTGGTATTGCCAAATTAGAGATATAGTTAATTATATTTTCCATTTATTTCACCCTTTTTATTAAAATTTTCGTTAGAAAAATTCCCACAACTCCTGCAATTATAGTTGCAATCCAAACAGGAATTATAATAGATGTTGGATTTTGAGAATTAAGCGATGTTCTTATTGCTATTACATTTGTAGGAATAAGTTGTATTGAAGCTGTATTTATTACTATAAACATCATCATTGAATTAGACAAAGTATCTTTCCTTTTGTTTTCCTTTTGCATTGTTTTCATTGCTTTTATTCCTAGTGGTGTAGCTGCATTTCCCAATCCTAAAATATTAGCTATCATATTCATAGAAATTTCTTGTTTTGCTATTTCATTATTCTTTAAATCTGGAAATAAAAAATTGATAAATGGTTTTAATAATTTATTTAATTTGTTAATTAAACTTGTTTTTTTAGCTATTTCCATTATCCCACTCCATAAACAAATAGTTCCCAAAAACGTTATACTAAGTTCTACTGCCTCTGATAAAGAATTAAAAATTCCAGTATTTACTTCTTCGATATTTCCTGATATTATTGCATACATTACTGATAAAATTATAAAAATTGGCCATAATATATTTAACATCTACTTCACCTATTTAATTTTATTCTATTTTTTCTTAGGTTATGCTCCTATATTCCTTATCAATAACATTTATTAGGTATATTATACTTTGTAGTATTTTGTCGAACGATTTTCTAACTTTATCTAGCCTTTTTATTGCGTTTTGCATTTATTTATGTTATTATATACATAGATTTTTTTGTCGAATTTTGTATTTTAGGGGAGGATTTTATGAAATCAACAGGGATTGTTAGAAGAGTCGATGAGCTTGGTAGAGTTGTTATTCCGATAGAAATAAGAAACAAATTTGGAATTGCTGAAAAAGATCCTATTGAAATATATGTAGATGGTTCAAATATAGTACTCAAAAAATATGAACAAAGTTGTATCTTTTGTGGAAATACTAAAAATTTAATAGATCATAAAGGAAAACTTATTTGTGATAAATGCATAGAACAAATATCAAGTAAATAATTATGGCATATCGAAAAAAATAAAAACTTTTTAAAGAATAAAAAGTTTTTATTTTTTTATATAAATAATTTATATATTTCGTTTTTAGGAACATTTTTATTTTTTGCAATTTGTTTTATTATATCTTTTTTGTTCATTCCCTGCGCTTCATATATTTTATATTGTTCTTCAACTGTCTTTTGACTTATTTCATCTTCATTCTCATTTTCTAAATTATTTAAATCTAATAAAATTACATACTCTCCTTTTGGCTCTTGTATTTGCTCTAGTAAATTAGATATATTGCCCCTTATAAACTCCTCATGTATTTTAGTAATTTCTCTTGCTAATACGCAATTTATATCTCCAATATTTTTTAATAAATCTTGAAGAGTTTTTATCAATTTATGTGGTGCTTCATATAAGATTACCGTACTCTTTGCCTTTTTAATTTTATCTAATGCATTATCTCTATTCTTTTTATTTAATGGCAAAAATCCCAAAAATAAAAATTCTTTTGTATTTAATCCAGATGCTATTAAAGCATTTACTAAAGCACAAGCTCCTGGAATAGGAATTACTTCAATGTTATTTTTTATAGCCTCTTTAACTACCTCTTCTCCTGGATCCGAAATTCCTGGTGTTCCTGCATCACTAACTACTGCAATATTTTTTCCCTCTAGCAACTTATCAATTAAAATATCAGACTTTACCTCTTCATTATGTCTATGATAACTAATAAGAGGTTTTGAAATTTCATAATAATTTAATAATTTTAATGTATGTCTTGTATCTTCTGCTGCTATAATATCTACTTCTTTTAATATATTTATTGCTCTAAATGTTATATCCTCTAGATTTCCTATTGGTGTTGCTACTAAAAATAATTTTCCTGTCATCTTATTTTTCTCCTTTTTCTAAAATGATTGTATATTTTTTATTTTATTGAAGTCTTAAGGTGGGGACCAACAAGTATACAAACTGTTAAACGAAATTTATACAGTTTGTATGATGTTGGGGGACGGAAATAAAATAAAAAATATACAATCATTTTAATAATAATATAAAATTATTTATTCTTATCATATATTTTATAAATTTCTTCCGTATATTCACCTCTAGAATTATAAATAATAAGTGGTTTTTCTACTTTTAAAAATTGTTTTGCATTTTTTATTCCTTTAATTAAAACTAACGTTGGTTCACTCTCTATTGTAGAATGCACAAATCTCATTTTTTTAGGTTCAATTTTATATTTTCTCATTAGGTCTATTATATCAACTAATCTATCTGGTCTATGTACAATATACATACTGCCTTTATCTTTTAATAAATATTTTGTAGTTTTAATAAAATCTTCTAAATTTGCAGTAACTTCATGCCTTGAAATAAATTTATATTCGTTCTCGTTAGTTTTTCCTGTATCTAATTTTTTATATGGTGGATTAGTTACTACAAAATCAAACTTCTCTCTTTCTAATAAAGCTTTTTCTGCAATTTCTTTTACATTTAAATTCTTTATTTCGATTTTATCTTGTAATGAATTTAATTCCACACTTCTTTTTGCCATATCTGCAATATCTTTTTGAATTTCTATACCTATTATTTTAGTTAATTTTGTTTTAGATGCTAATAAAATGCTTATTATACCTGTTCCAGTTCCTAAATCAACCCCCATAGTACCTTGTTTAATTTCTCGTGCGAAGTCTGAAATAAGTATACTATCTATTCCAAAACAAAAGCCTTTTTCGTTTTGTATTATTTTTAAATTATTATATTCTAAATCATCAATTCTTTCATTTTCTTTCAAATTCATCACCAAATCTCCTACTTTACATATTATATATTAAATTTGTTATTAAATCAATAATAGGGGTTTGATGTTAATGGATAATAGAAATGCAGATTCTAAAAAAAAGAAATTTGATTTTAAATGCAAAAAAGAAAATGCTATAAACTCTTTGTTAGAAGTGGAGCATTTTCTTTGCAATTTTAAAAAAATATGTAATACAATATGTTTATACAAAATACTAAAGTAATTTATTAAATCGAATTAGTATTTTCTTCAATATTCTCATCTTCTGCTTTTATTACTACAAATGGATCATCAAACTTTATCTTATTATCATTAAATGCTTTATTTTCTTCTCCATCAATTAAGATTTTTATAGAATTGACTTCTGTTAAATTTGTCATGGTATTTACAATAGAATAAATTGTTGCTTTTTCTTTTTCTTCTCCTCCTTCGTGATTATCTACAAATTCTTTTGAAAAATCAATATAAAGTGTGTCCCCTTTTAATTCTATTTTATTAACTTTTGTTCCCTCTGGAATTGTTTTTGATAATTCTCCATTATTTGGTCCTTGCATTAGCAATTCTATCAATTTATCATAAGGTTTATCTACTAATTCTTTTACATCTATAAGTCGTCCTTCTGGTACTAGACTTTTTGTGTTTTCGTTATAAAAATATAAAGACACAATGGTTTGTCTCATTTGTTCTTCTGAAATTTCTTCTTCAGGAATAATTTCATTTACTTCTGTTTCATCATTTTTGTTATAAAATAAAAAATACCACACTCCAACTCCTATTAAAATTACAACAATAATAGCAATAATTATTTTTTTGTTCATATACATTCTCCTCTCTTTTTTCTTTCTTCATTGTTATGAAAGACAAGTTTTTTTTAGAACTATTTTGTCCTAATTTTTATAGTAAATAAAATTATATTTTTTATTATATAGCAAAAATTATAATAGAAAAAAACGTTTGACATATAATAAAAAATGAGCTATAATAGGTATAGCTTAAGCAAGGAGTTCTTTCACTATGTATTAAAAAAACTAGGTTACCGTAAATAACCTAGTTTTTTAGTTACTATTCCTTCATTTTCTTTATGATTAAATAAATCAAATAAAGTTCAAGTATTTTTAGGAATTCTTCCATTCTATGTATTAATCACCTCCTCATAATAGAAAGAAAGGTGCATAAATATTATACCATTGTTTTTAATATCAAATCAATATTTACTCATATATTACTTATCGACAAAATCCGACATTTTTTGAAATATTTTTTTATTCTACTTTTATCCCATTTTTTCTAACAAAAATCCCTTTTTTCACACATTTTCCATTTGACAAATTGCCTATTTCCGTATATACTAAAGAATGTATTATTAGACTTATGCATATTAATTTAGCATATAATTTTTTTGAAATAAATAATACAATATCACAAGTATTATCCGTTTCAAAAAAAGTGAAAGGATGAATATAGATGAGTAATTTGTTACATGTAGGATTAGATGTTGGTTCTACAACTGTAAAAATAGTTGTAATGGACGACAAATTAAATACAATATATAGTGATTATCAAAGACATTATTCAGATACAAAAAATACAGTATGTAATGTCTTAGAAGGATTAGCAGAAAAGTACCCAGATTCAGAGTTTACAATAGCTTTAACAGGTTCTGGTGCTATGTCTGCTGCTAAATTTTTGGACTTACCTTTTATTCAAGAAGTTGTGTCTTGTAAAAGAGCAGTAGAAAAGTACATACCAAAAACAGATGTAGTTATAGAGCTTGGTGGAGAAGATGCTAAAATAATCTATTTTGATAAATCAATAGAACAACGTATGAATGGTTCTTGTGCAGGTGGTACAGGTGCATTCATAGACCAAATGGCATCCCTTTTAAATACAGACCCAGCCGGATTAAACGAACTTGCAAAACACTATCAAACAATCTACCCTATTGCATCTCGTTGTGGTGTTTTTGCTAAAACAGATATACAACCTTTATTAAATGAAGGTGCTGCAAAAGAAGATATAGCAGTTTCTATTTTCCAAGCCGTTGTAAATCAAACAATATCGGGCTTAGCATGTGGTAGACCAATTAGAGGAAATGTTGCCTTTTTAGGAGGACCACTTAATTATTTATCTGAATTAAGAAAAAGATTTATAGAAACACTGCAGTTAACACCTGATGAAGTAATTGTTCCAGAAGAAGCACATCTATTGGTTGCCAAAGGTGCTGCATTAGATTCAGTAGAAGAAGCAAAACCAATTACGGTAGAAAAATTAAGAAGCAAAATTGGAGTTTTAAGAGTATCACATGATGATACCTCTAACCCACTCGCACCTCTTTTTTCAATAGAAGCTGATTATGATGAGTTTAAAAAGAGACATGATAAAGATAAAGTAGAAAGAGCAGATTTAAAAACATTTGAAGGAGACTGCTTTGTTGGTATTGATGCTGGCTCTACAACAACAAAATTAACACTAATTGATAGTGAAGGAAGACTTTTATACTCACTTTATGGAAGTAATGAAGGAAATCCTCTTCAAAGTGTTATTAAAATGTTAAAACAATTATATTCTGCACTTCCAGAAAAAGCTGTAATTAGATATAGTGGTGTTACTGGATATGGTGAAAAACTAATTCAAGCTGCATTAAATGTAGATTTAAATGAAATTGAGACTATTGCACATTATACAGCTGCTAAAAAATTCATGCCAAATGTTACAAGTATAGTTGATATTGGCGGTCAAGATATGAAATACATAAAAATGAAAAATGGTGCAATAGATAATATTATGCTTAATGAAGCTTGTTCATCAGGCTGTGGCTCATTTATTGAGACTTTTGCCAAAAGCTTAAATTTATCAATAGAAGAATTTGTGAAAGAAGCTATTGAAGCAAGAAGACCAGTTGATTTAGGTTCAAGATGTACTGTATTTATGAACTCAAAAATTAAACAAGCTCAAAAAGAAGGCTATTCTGTTGGAGATATCTCAGCAGGACTTTCATATTCAGTAATCAAGAATGCTATTCAAAAAGTTATGAAAGTAAGAGATGTGAAGAAACTAGGTGCTCACATAGTAGTACAAGGTGGTACTTTCTATAATGATGCTGTTTTAAGAGCATTTGAGTTAATCGTAGGAAGAGATGTTGTAAGGCCAGATATTGCAGGTCTTATGGGAGCTTATGGTGTTGCTTTACTTGCTAAAGAACAATATGAAGCAAACTTAGATATGGAATACAGAACACATCTTACTAAATTAGAAGACTTAGATAAATTGAAAATAGAAACATCACATGTACGTTGTAATGGTTGCGAAAACCACTGCTTACTTACAATAAATAAATTTAGTAATGGTGCAAGACATATTTCTGGTAACCGTTGCGAAAAAGGTGCTGGAATTGTTGGAGAAAAAACAGAACTTCCAAACCTTGTAAAATATAAATATGAAAGAATATTTAACTATACACCTCTAGAAGAAAAAGATGCTCCAAGAGGAACAATCGGAATACCTAGAGTTCTTAATATGTATGAAGATTATCCTTTCTGGTTTACATTTTTAACTAATTTAGGATTTAGAGTAATACTTTCTGAAAAGAGTAACAGAAAGACTTATGAAAAAGGTATGGAATCAATGCCATCTGAGTCTGTATGTTATCCTGCAAAACTATCACATGGACATATTATAGGGTTAATAAATAAAGGAATAAAAACAATCTTTTATCCTTGTATGCCATATTCAAGAAAAGAATATGAAAAAGCTGATAACCACTATAACTGCCCTATTGTAATTTCATATTCAGAAGTATTAAAAAATAATGTGGAAGAAATAAAGGAAAAGAATATAAAATTCTTAAATCCATTCTTACCATTTGACGCTAAAAACTTAGCAAAAACAATATTAGAGTTACCAGAATTTAAAGAATATAACTTTACTAAAAAAGAATTGATACAAGCTGCTGAAAAAGCAGAAGAAGAATATCAAAAATGCAAAGACGATATTCATAAAAAAGGTCAGGAAACAGTAGAGTACATCGAAAAAAATAATTTAAAAGGAATCGTACTTGCTGGTCGTCCATACCATGTAGACCCAGAAGTAAATCATGGTATAGATACACTAATTACAAGTTTAGGTTTATGCGTTCTTACAGAAGATAGCATAGCTAATCAGGTAGAAGTAAAAAGACCAATTAGAGTTGTTGACCAATGGGTATTCCATGCAAGACTTTATGCAGCTGCAGAATTTGTTGGAAAACATGATAACTTAGAATTAGTTCAATTAAATTCATTTGGTTGTGGCGTAGACGCAGTTACAACAGACCAAGTGGAAGAAATATTAACAAGTTATGGAAAAATGTACACACTAATAAAAATAGACGAAATAAATAATCTAGGTGCTGTACGTATTCGTATTCGTTCATTACTTGCTAGTATGAACAAACGTCTAGCAAATAAGGAAGAATTAAAAGGTGATGGAAATTACGAAGTAAATAAAAAAATATTTACAAAAGATATGAAAGATGATTACACAATATTAATCCCTCAAATGGCTCCAATTCACTTTGAATTATTAGAAGCAGCCGTTCGTTCTTCTGGATATAAGGTTGAATTATTACGTGATTGCACAGACCATACAGTAGAAACAGGATTAAAATATGTAAATAATGATGCTTGTTACCCATCAATATTAGTTACAGGACAAATGATAGAAGCATTACAATCAGGAAAATATGATTTAAATAAAACTGCTTTGATTATGTCACAAACAGGTGGTGGATGTAGGGCAACAAACTACATAGGATTTATTCGTAAAGCATTAAAAGATGCAGGATTTGAGAACATTCCAGTAATCTCATTTAATGTTGTTGGAATGGAAAAAATGCCAGGATTTAAAATAACATTACCATTAATAGAAAGATTATTAAAAATGGTAGTATATGCAGATTTATTACAAAAAATGCTTACAAAAAATAGAGCTTATGAAGTAAATAAAGGTGAAACACAAAAACTATTTGATGAATGGATGGAAAAATGTAAGAAACTACTTGAAAAATCTACAATGAAAGAATTTAAACAAAGTATTTATGATATGGTAAATGACTTTGAGAAAATTGAGCTTGATACATCTGTAGAAAAACCTAAAGTAGGAATTGTTGGTGAAGTATTAATTAAATATCATCCATTTGGAAATAACTTCATAGCAAATAAATTAGAAGAAGAAGGCGCCGAAGTAGTATTACCAGACTTTATGGGATTTATTAAATTTATTGCAACACATAAAATAACATTTAATCAATTAATTAAAACTGATAAAATGAAAGCAAAATTATTTAAAACTGCAATAAAACTAATAGATATACTAGAAAAAGATTCAAAAATTGCTTT
>CALXPW010000023.1 GCA_944390365.1 uncultured Clostridia bacterium
ATGACAGTTGAACTTATTACACCAATCGCTATTGAAAAAGGACTAAGATTCGCTATCCGTGAAGGTGGTAGAACAGTAGGTTCTGGTGTAGTTTCAGAAGTTATTGAATAATATATAATTTTAGGGGTTATAAGAAATTATAATCCCTAATTTTTTTCTTTTAACACTTTTTTATCACACTAGTTATAGATCAAACTAAAATTCTAAAAAATTATTTCAAAAATTTAATGTCTAATCACTCTATGAAAAAAAACAATATTGACAAATAGTATCAAATATAGTATCAAATATAGTATCATATTATATATGATTAGGCATTTATTTCTTAAATTAGGAGGAAATCTATGAACAAAGTAGAGGATTACATTAACTTACCATATAATTATATTATTCAACCAATTAATGATGAAAGTGGATTTTATTTTTATGCACGCATTTTAGAACTAGACGGATGTCAGAGTACGGGCAATACATTTGAAGAAGCATATAAAAATATAAAAGACGCTATGATAGATTGGATAAAGACAAAACTAGAAGCTGGTTTTGAAATACCACTTCCGATAGGATATGAAAACTTTAGTGGAAAGTTTGTTATCAGAATACCAAAGTCATTACATTATAAGTTGTCATTCGAAGCTCAACAAGAAGGTGTATCGTTAAATCAATATGCCTTATACAAGTTAAGTAAATAAGATTTTGTATGGAATTTGAGTTAGCAATAGATGTTTGAAGTCTTGACTTTTCGCCTAATTGATTATATACTATATTCGTATTTTAGGAGGAAAAAATATGGCTATAGTAAAAAAAATGTTTTATACAACTATAAGTATTTTTGCATTTGTAATTCTTTTGGCTAATATTTCAAATGCAGATACAGTAAAAATTACAACAGAAACACTGAACCTAAGAGAAGAACCTTCGACTAATTCTGATATAGTAGCACAAATTTCTATTGGAGAAGAGTGTAATGTTATTTCAGATGAAGGAGATTGGTATGAAGTAGAGTATGGAGAATATACCGGATATATAAGCAAGGAATATGCTGAATTGGTTGGAGACAGTACAAACACAAGCAATGAGACAAGCGATAACACAAATACAGTTGATGAAAATAAATCTGCTGATAATAATTCAAATACTAGCTCAAATACTACCACAGAAAGTGGCACAAATAATGGAGAAGACAATACATCTAATACAAACGATAATCAACCAGCAGATAATTCTACTAGTACAACATTAACAGGTAGAATAAAACAAAATACTACTATAAAAATAGTTCCACTAATTAGTTCAAGTAATTTAGAGAATGTAAAAGCTAACGACGAAGTAACAGTAATTGAACAAATAAATAATTGGGTATATATTCAAACGGATGAAGTTTCTGGTTGGGTAAGAAGTGATGTTATTTCAATAAATAATAATAGTGATGATAATAGTTCGGACAACAATAGTAGTGATAATGAAAATAATGCTAATAACAATTCAGACGATAATAAAGATAATAATTCAAATAGTGATGCGAATAATAATACAGGTGATAAAACAAATGATAGCGACTTTGAAGCAAGGACAATGTATACAGAGGACTATGTTAATATAAGAAAAGAACCTAGCACAACTGCCGAAATAATAATGACAGTAGAAGAAAATACTGCATTAGAAGTTATTGGCGAAGAGGGAGATTGGTATAGAGTAAATACTAGCGAAGGTGAAGCCTATGTTATAAAAAGTGCTCTATCAAATGAGAGGATACAAACTACTAATAGAGGAAGTGTAGATAGAGAAAATTATAGTAGTACAAAAGAAACTTCAAATTCTACAACAACATCAAATACTTCTAATGTTTCAACATCTAGTAATAATTCTAGTGGTATAGGAAGTGAAATTGTAGCATACGCAAAAAAATTCTTAGGTGTTCCTTATGTATATGGAGGAGCAAGTTCTAGTGGATTTGATTGCTCAGGTTTTACAATGTATGTATTTGACCACTTTGGAATTTCTATGGGGCACGGAGCACAAATGCAATCTAGATTAGGCAAAGCAGTAGAAGCAAATAAAAATTCAAAAACAAGCTTACTAGAAAATCTTGAAGTTGGAGACTTAGTGTTTTTCTTAGATTATGAAACAATGGACGAGATAGGACATTGTGGAATATATATAGGAGATGGAGATTTTATTCATGCATCGTCTGGTTCAGGCTATTGTGTAAAGATAAATAGCTTGCTTCCAGGAGAGTATTATAATACTAGATATTGTACTGCAAGAAGAGTTCTTTAAAAATAATCAAAAAATAAAAATCGGGGGTTACTTGAAGGGATTGAGATAAAATTAAAAGACCAATCTGTATTGCCTCCTTTTTTTATATAATAGGAATATTGATTGGGCTATACTTACAAATAAGTATAGTCTTTTTGAGCGTTATATTAGCAATAATATGTATAATTATGTGCTTAATAACATCGGATATAAAAAAATGCATTATATATTTATGTGTTTGTATTGTGGGAATTATACAAATACATATTTTAGAAAATAATTATGACAAAATATCTTCCAAAATACCAGAAGAAATTACTTTGCAGGCGCTTGTGGTTTCAGACGGAACAGAGAAGGAATATAAGTATACATATACGATTGAAGTTAATACAATAAATGGAAAAAAGCTAGAAAAAAGCATACAACTAATACTAGATATTAAAAAGAATAAAATAAAAAATAAGTGTCCAAAGTTTGGAGATGTTGTAGAAATTACGGGAGTATATGAAGAACCTAATATAGCACGTAATTATAAAGGTTTTGACTATAAACAGTATTTGAAGAGTAAAAATATTTATGGTACTATAGACTGTGTACAATATGAAATTATAGCAAATAATAAAATAAATATTATTAGCAATATCATCAACTATGTGCAAAATAATATAAAAGAAAATATGTCAAACATACTTGATGAAGAACAGGGAGCACTTTGCATTGGAATTTTAATAGGAGATAGGGAAAACATCTCTGACATAACAGAGGATAATTTTAAAAAAAGTAATTTAACTCACATGCTTGCAGTTTCAGGTTCTCATATTACATATATAATCGTAGCATTAACTACACTTCTTAGCAAAACAAATCGCAAATTTTCTTTAATTATAACAATTATTTTTTTGTTATTCTTTACAGTACTTACGGGATTTACAGCTTCGGTATTACGAGCAAGCATTATGGGGATTTTAACTTTACTTGCAAGTATTTTACATCGAAAATCAGATACAATAAATAACCTTGGAATATCTTCTATTATAATTTTATTATACAATCCATATCTTTTAGTAGATGCTGGCTTTTTGCTATCTTATGCTGGAACAATAGGAATAATATTTTTTTCTAAAAAAATTTCAAACGGAATCAGTATAATCGTAAATAAAATAAATCCTAATTTACTTAATATAGAACAAAATAATAATAGTAAAATCTTATTTGTAAAATCTATCATAGAAAAAATTATTTTATATGTAATTTCTTCACTAAGTGTAACTATTTCTGCAAACATAGTAATTATTCCAATAATGGCATACATGTTTAGTACAATTTCATTTACATTTTGGATATCGAATATATTGGCAGGACCCATAATGGAAGTGGTTACAATATTTGGATTCATAACTTATTTAATATCAATAGTTTTTCCAATGCTGGCTGAATTTTTAGCGATAGCATTGAATTTATTTTTAACAATCTTGCTAAAAATAGCAGAAATATCTTCAATAATACCGGGAGCATCTATTTATATAAAAACACCTAGTCTTATAATGTGTGTAATGTACTATTTAGTAATTTTTATTCTATTTAATTTAAAACCAATAAGACAATTTATTAGAAAAAAAGCTATTTTTAGATTCTTAATTATTAAAGCAAAAAAACACAAACTAAAAATACTTGTAACAATAATAACAGTAATTATTTTGTTAAATAGCATAATTTATGTTACAGATAAAAATCTAAAAATATATTTTGTAGATGTAGGGCAAGGGGATTGCACACTTATTCAAACACATGAGAAAAAGAATATTTTAATAGATGGAGGTGGAAGCGAATTTGGAAGTTTTGATGTAGGAGAAAGCATTTTACTTCCATATTTACTTAACAGGGGAATAAACAAAATTGATTATATGATGATTTCTCATTTTGATAGTGACCATATAGGAGGATTATTTTATATAATGGAAAATTTAAAAGTAGATAATATAATTATTTCAAGGCAAGGGAAAAATTCAGAGAACTTTAAAAAATTTATCCAAATAATGAGCGAAAAACAAATAAATTTAATAATTGTAAAAAGGGGAGACTATGTAAAAATAGATGGCACATCATATTTTGAAATATTATTTCCAGAAGAAAAACAAATAAGTGATAATGTTTTAAATAACAATTCAATTGTAGCAAAGTTTGTTTCGTCCAATGTTACAATGTTATTTACAGGAGATATAGAAGAAATTGCAGAGAAGAGATTGTGTGAACTATATAGAAATACAAATAAATTGCAAGCGGATATAATTAAAGTTGCACACCATGGTTCTAAAACTTCTAGTACACTTAGCTTTTTAAAACTAGTAAATCCCCAAATAGCACTTATTGGAGTAGGAGCAGATAATAATTTTGGGCATCCAAATGAGGGAGTTTTAGAGCGTATAAAAAAATTGGGTACACAAATATATAGAACTGACCAAACTGGAGAAGTAAGTATAGTAATTGATAAAAAGGGAAATGTTAAAATTAGTAATTTCATTATAAAACTAGGAAAGTAATCTTTTTTTATTTTTCTAGGCAAATTTACAAAAATAAAAATTAAAATTGTATAAATTTTCTAAAATTAACCATACTAATACCAAAAAGAAATAGGTGATAGTATGGATAAAAAGTGGATTGTTTGTATTATTATTGCTATAATACTGGGGTTAGCAATAGGAATAGGGCTTGCTATTTATTCTTCAAATAGTAATGGAGATACAGAGGGAATAGATATTGTAAGTGATAAAGAATTGGCAGAAGAAGATATAGTATCTAATCTAGAATATAATGAGGTAAATAGCATAGAAACTATAGCAAAAGAGAATACAATTTCTCCAAATGCAATTATTATCGAAAAAGTGTATTATGAGGGGTGTGATCACTTAATTCGTAAGACAGTAGATATCCCAGAAACATTAGTAAACAAGACAGAGGAAGAGGTAAAAAAGCAATACTCTGACTGGAAAATAGAAGAATATACACCAACTCAAATTACTCTATATAAAACAGTAACTGGAAATTGTGGGGAACATTATTTTGTGCAAGAACATAATGGTGTTATAGGAATATATACAACAGATGAATATGGGGTAAAGACATTAAAAGAAGATACAGAAATTGTAACACAGTATTTACCAGAAGCGGATTTACAAAAATTAAAAGCAGGTGTAGAAATAATAGGTCATACAAAGTTGGTGGAATTTTTAGAAGATTTTGAGTAAATAGTTTAATATGAGTAAATAGTTTAATAGTTATGGTTTTGCTTCCAATAGGTAGTTAGAAAAAAATAATAGACATCTGGAATGGAGAGTGATTTTAGTATAGAAATTCTAAGAAAATTTTAGTAGGGAATCTCAAATTCTTTTGAGGGCGCTACTAAAATTTCTCATAGAATTTCTACGAAAATCAGCTGGACCGACAGATGTCTATTATTTTTTTCTAACTACCTATTGGAAGCTAGAAATTAAATTTTTAAATTTTCTTTTTTCAAATATCCGTCCTGATAGAATTGCTTGAAATACATTATCAATGAGAATATTGTTGTAGCTATTGCTAAGTAATAAATGTAGTCATCAAATCCGAATAAAGGAGCTTCAGGATTTATTGTTGTATTCCAATATTCTACAAATAAAGAACATACTATTGCTACATAGAATAATACAGTTGCAAGTTTTCCATACCATCTACTTGATACAACTAATTTTTTACCATAAAGGAAAGATGCTCCTGCTACCATAACTATTTCTTTTATAAAAACAATCATAAGTATCCAAAGAGGTACTATTCCTTTAAATGTAAGTGAGGCAAGTACAGCAATTTGTGTAGCTTTATCTGCTAATGGATCAATTAGTTTTCCAAAGTTAGTTATAAAGTTAAATTTTCTTGCTATACAACCATCTAAAATATCAGTTAAACCAGATATAGTTAGCACAATAAAACCTGCTATATATTGTCCTGTTAATATATAATATACTATAAATGGAATTAAAATAAATCTTATTATTGTAAGTGCGTTAGGTATATTTTTTAACATATATTTTGCTCCTTATTTCAAAATTTCAAAACTTAATGCATTATCTTTTAAATCTATTTTTACAGTATTTCCATTAATTAGTTCCGAACGTAGAATTCTATCAGAAAGTTCATCTTCCACATATCTTTGTATAGCTCTTCTAAGTGGACGAGCACCATATTTAGTATCGGTACCTTTATCTAACAAATATTTTTTTGCTTCTTCTGTTACTTCTAAAGTAATATTTTTGTCTTGTAATGCTTTTCTAGTGTCATTTAACATTAAATCTACTATTTGCATCAATTCATCTACTGATAAGCTATTAAATATAACAATTTCATCCACTCTATTTAAAAACTCTGGTCTAAAGGTTTCTTTTAAAGCATTTTGGATAGCATTATTATTTACTTGTCCACCACCAAAACCTATAGAGTTTGTATTTAAATTAGAACCTGCGTTAGATGTCATAATTATTATAGTATTTTCAAAACTTACTGTATTTCCTTGTGAATCTGTAAGTCTTCCATCATCTAATACTTGGAGTAAAATATTGAAAACATCAGGGTGAGCCTTTTCAATCTCATCTAAAAGAATTATTGAATATGGATTCCTCTTAACCTTTTCAGTAAGTTGACCAGCATCATCATATCCAACATATCCTGGAGGAGAGCCAATAAGTTTAGATGTAGAGTGACTTTCCATATATTCAGACATATCTATTCTAATTATTGAATCTTCACTTCCAAACATTTCATACGCTAATGCTTTTGCAAGTTCTGTTTTACCAACACCAGTAGGTCCAACAAATATAAAAGATGGTGGTCTCTTAGTACTTTTTAAACCAGCTCTATTTCTTCTAATTGCTCTGGATACTGCTTCTACAGCTTCATTTTGACCAATTATTCTTTTATGAAGATTAGCTTCTAAGTTTAATAACTTTTGAGTTTCTGCTTCTGTTATTTTTTTAACAGGTATCTTTGTCCAGTTTTCAATTACTTCAGCAATATCTTGAACTGTTAATTCTCTAGGTTTCATTTCCTTAGAAATTTTATCTATTTTTTCTGTAATAGCACATTCTTTAGTCTTTAGCTCTGCAGCCTTTTGATAATCTTCAGTAGAATCTGCTTGAGCAGCTTCTTCTTTTTCTTCTTGAACTTTAGCTAAATCATTTTTTAGAACTTCTAATTCATATAATTCTTTATTATCTAAGTTTATTCTTGAACATGCTTCATCTAGTATATCTATGGCTTTATCTGGTAAAAATCTGTCATGAATATACTTTTCAGACATTATTACAGCTTGTCTTATAACATCTGTAGAAATTTTTACTTTATGATAATCTTCATAATATTTTTTAATTCCGTCAAGAATATTTATTGTGTCATCTACAGATGGCTCAGCAACTATAACTGGTTGGAAACGTCTTTCTAAAGCCGTATCTTTTTCTATATATTTTCTATACTCTTTTAAAGTAGTAGTACCAACTAATTGAATTTCACCATTTGCGAGTGATGGCTTTAAAATATTAGCAGCATTCATAGAGTGTTCTGCATCACCTGCACCTATAATATTATGAATTTCATCAATTACTAAAATAATATTTCCTAAAGATTTACATTCATCTATAATAGATTTCATTCTTGATTCAAATTGACCTCTAAACTGTGTTCCAGCAATAATCGCAGTCATATCTAGTAAATATACTTCTTTATTTAAAAGTTTTGCAGGAACTTTTCCATTTGCAATTCTAATAGCTAGGCCTTGTGCAATAGCAGTTTTACCAACACCAGGTTCACCAATTAAACAAGGATTATTTTTAGAACGCCTATTTAAAATTTGAATAATCCTTTGGATTTCCTTATCTCTACCAATAACTGCATCAAGTTCATTATTCTTAGCTTTTTGAGTTAAGTTAGTACCAAATGTATCCAATGCTTTTTTCTTCTTACTAGACTTCTTATCTACTTTAACTTTTTTCTTACTTGTAGAACCTGAATCAGTAGAATTGTTATCCTCATTAGAATTATTTGAGCCAAACATATTTGAAAAAATAGAACCTAAAGGAATAGCACCAAATTGCATATCATTGTTTGCATCTTCAGGATTGTATGAATCATCGCTTTCTTCCTGAATATCTCCAAAGTTCATATTTTCAGACATATCTTTAAACATTGATTCAAATTGCTGAGTCATGTTGTTTAAATCGTCTTCTGAAAGGTTGGCTTGTTTCATTAAGCTATCTATAGGATTTATACCTCTTTTTTTGGCACAATCATAACAATAGCCTTCTAAAGTGTTCTTTCCATCTTCCCCTTTTTTATTAACAAAGACAACTGCATTATTCTTCTTACAGTCTGAACATAACATTATATAAAAACCTCCATTCGAGTTTATACTCTTTAAAATTTTGCTATTAATACATACTATATGATACATTAAAATAACAGGAAAGTCAATTGATTGAGAAAATAATAATTGAAATTTTTATACTAATGTTGTATACTATAAATATGTAGAATAGAGGAGAAAAAAGGTGAAAAAATGAAAGATCCTAAAATAATGTATATTTTAATAGGTGTATTTTGTGTACTTGCAATTTTAGCAGGAATTTATGCACAATTTATAGATGGAGATTATGGTGGACTAAATTTATCTTCAGTAGACCAAAATACAGTTACGGAGCAAGACAAATCTCAAGTAGAAATAAAAGATGATTTTGACAAATTATTTACCAACACTTTAAATTTAGGAAGTTTTGATACAACAGGAATTTCTAAAATAAACGGAGATAATGATATAGTTTATACAATTTATGAAAGACTAGAAATAACAGATAATTATGAGGTAAATATTCATATTCCAATTATAAATATAAGAAGTGATGTAGCAACAAAGTTAAATAATACGACTCAAACAATATTTGTGGATAAAGCAAATGACATATTGCAAAATACAGATCCAAGTAATAAATCAATATATAGTATTGATTATACAGCGTATGTAAATGGTAATATACTATCAGTAGTAATAAGGTCTACACTTAAAGAGAGCACATCTGCACAAAGGATAATAATCCAAACATACAATTATAACTTATCTACAAATACAGAAGCGTCACTTATTGATTTAATTACACAAAAACAACTAAATAGAGATGAAGTAAATAATAAAATAAAAGAAGTGGTAACAGAGGCAGATGCAGAAGACCAAGCATTACAAAATATGGGATATAATCAAGTATATATAAGAGATTTAACTAGTGATATATATACAGTAGATAATGCAAATGGATATTTCTTAGGACCAGAGGGAAGATTATATATAGTATATGCTTATGGAAATGGAGAGTATACTTCTAAAATGGATATAATATTATTTGAATAATGCAAGAAAATTATTGGAGCTCAAGAAAATTGAGCTCCGTTAATAATAAAAAATTGTGTAACTGTAATAAAAAATAATTAAAAGAGTAGAGGAAAAAATGCCAAAGAAATTACTTATAACAGAAAAACCTTCAGTTGCAATGGAGTTTGCAAAAGTATTAAAAATAAATGGACAAAGAAAAGATGGGTATTTAGAATCTGAAAATTGGATAGTAACTTGGTGCGTTGGTCACCTAGTTACTATGTCTTATCCAGAAGCTTATGACGAAAAGCTTAAATTTTGGAGACTAGATACTCTTCCTTTTATGCCTAAAGAATATAAATATGAAGTTATTTCAAATGTACAAAAGCAATACAATATAATAAAGGATTTACTTTCGAGAGATGATGTAGATTCTGTTTATGTTGCAACCGACTCTGGGCGTGAAGGAGAATATATTTTTAGATTAGTAGAAAATCAAATAGGAATAAAAAAAGAACATAGAAAAAGAGTATGGATAGATTCGCAAACAGAAGAGGAAATTAAAAGAGGAATAGAAGAGGCAAAAGATTTATCCGAGTATGATAGCTTATCAGATTCTGCATATTTAAGAGCAAAAGAAGATTACCTAATAGGAATAAACTTTTCTAGACTTTTATCAATTATATATGGTAAAAGAGTAGCAAAAGAGCTTGACGAAGACCGAATATGTATATCTGTGGGAAGAGTTATGACTTGTGTGTTAGGAATGATTGTTTCAAGAGAACGTGAAATTCGAAATTTTGTTAAAACACCTTATTATAAAATAATTGGAATATTTGGAAATGCAGAAAATCCTCTAAAAGCTGAATGGAAAGTAAATGAAAAGTCAGTAATGTATGAATCACCAAAATTATACAACGAATCCGGTTTTAAAAAAGAGAGTGACGCTAAAGCTTTTATCGTATCGCTTCAAAATAAAAAAGCAATAATTACAGAAGTTAAAAAAAGCAAAACAAAAGAAAATGCACCACTTTTATTTAACTTGGCAGAAATACAAAATGAATGTACAAAAAGATTTAAAATTAAGCCAGACCAAACTTTGGAGATAATACAAGAACTATACGAGAAAAAATTGGTAACATATCCTAGAACTGATGCAAGGGTGCTTTCTACTGCTATTGCTAAAGTAATATCAAAAAACTTAAATGGAATTGCAAAAGGGTATAAGGATGATGAAGTACAAGGCTATATAAAACAGATGGCAGAAGAAAAATACAAGACCGACTTAACCAAAACAAAATATGTAAATGATAGCAAAATAACAGATCACTATGCAATAATACCAACTGGACAAGGATATGAAAATTTTGATAAACTACCAGATTTGCAAAAACAAGTATATAAAGTTATAACCAAAAGGTTTTTAGCAATATTTTATCCACCAGCAGAATTTAACAAAATTTCAGTAACAATAAATATAGAAAATGAAGAATTTAATGCTAGTGGTAAAGTATGCACAAAACAAGGGTATCTAGATGTACTAAAAGACAGAAAAGTGGCGAGCGAGAAAAAGGAAAAAGATGTACAAAATGTGGAAAACATAGAGAAAAAAGATTTAGAAAATGCAGAAACAGACTTAAATATTTTAAATTCGCTAAAAAAAGGACAAGAAATAGAAGTGGTAAATTTTGAAATTAAAACTTCAGAAACTACACCACCATCAAGATACAATTCAGGCTCTATAATACTTGCAATGGAAAACGCAGGAAAACTAATAGAAGACGAGGAATTAAGAGAACAAATAAAGGGAGCAGGAATTGGTACAAGTGCAACTAGAGCAGAAATAATGAAAAAATTAGAGAGAATAGGTTACATAGCCATAAATACAAAAACACAAATAATTACTCCAACTAAAAAAGGAGAGGTTATATATGATGTTGTAAATAGCTCTATGCCAGATATGCTTAACCCGAAACTTACAGCTAGTTGGGAGAAAGGGTTAGATATGGTGGCAAAAAAAGAAATAAAGCCAGATGTGTTTATGGGAAAACTAGAGAATTATATAAATTCAAAAGTAAATAAGCTTGTGGTGAAGTGGTAATAAAATAGCCTATCCTTGATAATTATGTAAAATTATGCTAAAATAACTAGTATAAAGCGATTCGCTTAAGTTTTATAAACAATTGACAGGAGGAAAAAAGCTTTATGAAAGTTACTTTGTTGGTAAATGGACGGGAGATGACCTTTTCGGAGGATGAACTTGTTCAGATAGTAGAAGAGCATTTGGAAAAAAGAAAGGAACTGAAAGGAAACGTCGATACAAAAATCGAAGGCAAATGGTTTCAAGTCGATTTAACTCAAATAAAAAGAGAACTATTTCAACAAGCAAGAAGAGATGAAAAGCAAGAAGAAACAAGACTTCTTATCCAAGAAGCCTTGGAAAAGGCAGACCAAGATTCACAGTATGCAATGTTTGAAATAAAAATCCAAGAGAAATACTGGAAAACAAAAAGTTACAGAGAAATGAGGGATATTGCATATAAACAGGGTGCACACATAGCAAATTGGGTAGAAATAGCGCTTTGGTGGGCACAGAGAATTAAAAAAGAGGAAGATTGGAGCAAACTGTGTAACGAAAGTGAAAATAGTAAATGGTACAAAATAGTTGTTTGGCATAATACATTGGCATATGTTGGCAACTGTACAATGGAGCATGGAAATAGTTCGGAAACAGAAGTGTTTGAGTGTAGTCAGTTACATCGCATCCAGATTTGCGATGCTGTTCCAGTGATTGTTCGTAAGAAGTAACTAAAAGAAAGGGAGAACTTTGAAATTTCAGGTTCTTCCTTTCTTTATTAACTTCAAGGGTAAACCACGGGTTATACCCGTGGTAACGGAAAGCTTTTAGCGTTGAGCAAAGTAACAAAAATACCCACTCCAAACATGATATAATATTAAAAGTTTGACGGCTTAAAATATTAAAAATGAGAGGAGTGGGACGTATGAAAAGTCCATACACAGATAGTTTAGCACACACAACATGGGAATGCAAGTACCATATAGTGTTTGCACCAAAGTACAGAAGAAAGGAAATATATGGAAAACTAAGACAGGAGATAGGATTGATATTGAGAGAATTATGCAGAAGAAAAGAAGTAGAAATAATAAATGCAGAGGCGTGTCCAGATCATATACATATGTATGTTAGTATACCACCGAAACTATGTATATCATCGTTCATGGGATATTTAAAAGGAAAAAGCACATTGATAATATTTGAGAGGCATGCAAATTTAAAGTATAAATATGGAAACAGAGCATTCTGGTGTACGGGATATTATGTTAGTACGGTAGGAAATAACAAGACAGCAGTATACCGATATGTAGAAAATCAACTCAAGGAAGATTTGATGACAGACCAAATAACAATAAAAGAATATAAGGACCCTTTTAAGGGTGGTAAGTAGTAAAGACGCAAGCGACTGGGCGTAAAGCCGTCAAACGATACCGCTTAAGCGGTTGCTTGTAACAAGGCCTTATAGGCCGATATGAAAATCCACGGGTTCTACCCGTGGATGATTATTTTGGAAGAATACGAGGAAAAAACACGACAAAAACAAACAAGAACAAATTTTCGCAAATGTGTTGAAAAATTGTTAGGATTATGATATAAATAGAAGAAATAAAAGAGATTTCAAGTTGTTCGGAATTTCCGAACAACTTAAGGAAAAGAGGTAGCAATGGAACAAAATAATGAATTAAAATTATTTGAAGATAAAAAAATTAGAGCAAAATGGGATGATGAACAAGAAAAATGGTATTTTTCTGTTGTAGATGTGATAGCAGTATTAACAGATAATGATTACCAAAAATCAAGAAACTATTGGAAATGGCTTAAAAATAAGTTAATTCAAGAGGGGAGTGAGTTGGTTAGTGATACTAACCAACTGAAGATGAAATCTGTTGATGGTAAATATTATAATACTGATGTAATGACTACAGAGCAAGTTTTACGTTTAATCCAATCAATACCATCTAAAAGAGCAGAGCCGTTTAAATTATGGTTAGCACAAGTTGGAAAAGAAAGAATAGATGAAGCATATGATCCAGAAATAGCAATAAATAGAGCGTTAGATATATATAGAAAAAAAGGATATTCAGAAGAATGGATAAATCAAAGATTAAAAACTATTGATATAAGAAAAGAATTTACAGACGAATTAAAAGAAAAAGGAATAAGTGCAAGTAAGGATTTTGCAATATTAACAAATATTTTAACACAAGCTTGGAGTGGTTATTCTGTTAAAGAATATAAAAGCTTAAAAGGTTTAAAAAAAGAAAATTTACGAGATAATATGACTAATATGGAACTTGTTTTAAATATGCTCGCAGAAACATCTTCTACTGAAATATCAAAAAGTAAAAATTGTAAAGGATTTAAAGAGGCAGAAGATTCAGTTAAAAAAGGAGGAAATATTGCCAAAATTGCAAAAGAGCAACTAGAGAAGGAAACAGGTAAGAAAGTTATATCTAATAAAAATGCTAAAGAAATAAGAAAGCTAAATTCTGGTGAAGAGTAGTTTGGGAAGTTTACAAAAAGTTCTAAGATTTCAAGAAATGACTTGAAATTTTAGGACTTTTTAATATGCTTATTCTTCTAATACAAAAACCTCATTCACATTTTATGTTAAGAAAACATAAAATATAGCAAAAATATTTTATGAAAGGGTGAAAAAAATGCCAAGTTACATAATAGAAGGTGGAAAAAGATTAGAAGGAGAAGAATATGTATCAGGGTCGAAAAATGCATCACTTCCAATACTCGCATCTACCATACTAAATGCAGGGACTACTAAATTATATAACGTTCCTAATATAAGGGATACAAAAATAACTCAGGAAATATTAAAATTTTTAGGATGTAAGGTCAAAAAAACAAAAGACAAAATAGAAATAGATTCAAAAAATATAATAAAAAAAGAAATACCAGAGCATTTAATGCATCAAATGCGTTCAACGGTTATTCTAGCAGGCGCAATCTTAGGCAGATTCAAGGAAGTAACGTTTTCATACCCAGGTGGATGTGACATTGGAGCAAGGCCAATCGACCTCCATTTAAAAAGTTTTGAAAAATTAGGCATAAATATTTTGGAAAATGCTGGATTTATTATATGTAAATGTGATAAAATAATAGGGGCAAATATAGACTTGGATTTTCCAAGCGTAGGAGCAACCGAAAATATAATATTAGCATCTGTGTATGCAGAAGGAGTAACTAATATCACAAATGCAGCGATGGAGCCTGAAATTGCTGATTTAGCAACTTGCTTGAATAAGATGGGAGCTAAAATAGAAGGTGCAGGAACTAGCAATATAAAAATAACAGGGGTAAAAAAATTAAAAGATATTAGTTATAATATTATGCCAGATAGAATAGAAGCAGGAAGTCTTTTATGTATGACTGCAATTACAGGTGGAAAGATAAGATTAAACAATGTTATACCAGATCACATTAGCCCAGTTTTAAACAAACTAGAAGAGTGTGGTTGTAAGATAAAAAAAGAAAAAAGAACTGTTTTGCTAGAAGCACCAAAAAGACTAAAAGCAGTAGATATAAAAACGATGCCTTACCCAGGTTTCCCAACTGATATGCAATCTGTATTTGCAAGTATGTTAACTGTATCAAGAGGTACATCTATTGTTGTTGAAAATATATTTGAAAATAGATACAAATATATGTCAGAATTAAAGAAAATGGGTGCAAAAATTACAATAGAAGGAAAGACTGCAGTAATAAAAGGTGTTAGAAAATTAGCAGGAACTAAAGTTATGAGTACGGACTTAAGAGGAGGAGCAGCCTTAGTAACTGCTGGATTGGTAGCAAAAGGCAAAACGGAAATAACAAACATTGAATATATATTAAGAGGATATGAAGGTTTAGATAAAAAACTAAGAAATTTAGGTGCAAATATCAAGATAAAAGAAGGTGAGTAAATGCCAAGAGTAGCTAAGGATAAAGCAAGAAGAACAAAGAAAAAAGCAAATAAAATAGAGCAAGAAAATGTAAATACAAATACAAAAGATGACAAATTTAGTTTTGATGAGGAAATTGTTATAGGCTTAAAAAGAATTGACGAACCCAAAATTGTAGATAAAAAAATAAAAAAATCAAAGAAAAAAACTAAAGTTAACAGTAAAAAGGAAAAGAATAATAATAGAAATAAAAGCAATGCTAAAAATAATAAAAAAATAGAGGATGATTCTGACATCATAATAAAATCTAAATACATGAGGGGCTATGAAGAAGAGGAAGAAGAAATTAACCATAAAAGTACCAAGAAAAGTTATAAAAAGTCTAATAATGTAAGAAAAAAGGTAAAAAAAGAACCAAAAAAATTAACAAAACAACAAGAAATATCAAGAAGAAAGAGAAAAAAAATATTAAAGGTTATTAAGATTTTAACTCTATTTGCAATTATAATTGGAGGAATTGTATATACATTACTATCACCGATTTTTAATATAAAAAACATAGAGGTTTATGGCAACTCAAAAATATCTTCAGATACAATTATAAGTTTATCTGGACTTAACATAGAGCAAAATATATTTAGTTTTTGGACAAGCGACATAAAAGATGCAATAAAACAAAATGCATATATAGATAATGTGGAAATAAGCAGAAAATTACCAGATTCTATAGAAATAAAAGTAGAGGAAAGAACTGCTACATATATGTTAACATTAGGAAATGCCTATGTATATATAAACAATCAAGGATATATTTTAGAAATTACAAGTAAAAAACTTGAAGTTCCTGTTCTAATAGGGTATAATACACCAGCAGAGGAAATTATAGAAGGTAGTAGGTTAAATGAAACAGACTTAGAGAAATTAAATGATGTTTTAAAAATAATGGAAGCTACATCAAGTGGGGACAATAATTTATCTGAATTGATTACTCAAATTGATATTTCAGATAAAAACAATTATATACTTGATTTATCATCAGAAAAAAAGAAGATATATCTAGGCGATGTATCAGATTTAAGCACAAAAGTTTTATGGATAAATAAAATTTTAAAGGATGAAGAAAAAAATGAAGGAACTATATATTTAAACGTAAATTTAAATGTTGAAGAACCATATTTTAGAGAGAAAGTTTAGGGAGGCGATATATTTGAACAAAAAACAAATAGCAATTACCTTAGGAGTAATGTGCTTTTTATTAACAATAGCGATATGTGTTCAGTTAAGAACAATGAGTTCAGCTAGTTCAACTGTATCACAAACTTTATCTGACAATGGATTAAGAGATGAAGTTTTAAGAATGAAAGAAAAATATGATAATACATATAGTGAATTGGAAAATGCTCAAAAAGAATTAGAGAAAATAAGACAAGAAGCTACACAAAACGATAGTACAGCAGAAGCAAAAGAGCAAGAAATTAGAGAAAACAATATATTACTTGGAAATACAGATGTAACAGGTGATGGGGTAGAAGTCGTATTAGCTGATGCTACTGTTACAAATAGTTTAAATCCATCATATCAAATAATACATTTTGGAGATATACAAGACGTAGTAAATGAACTAAAAAATGCAGGAGCAGAAGCAATAGAAATAAATGGCCAAAGATTAGTTAATACTTCAGCAATTACTTGTGAGGGAAATATAATAAAAATAAATGGAGAAAGAGTAGGTTCACCATTTTATATAAGAGCAATCGGCTCACAAAGCTTGCTCTATGGAGCTTTAACAAGGGCAGGTTCTTACTTGGATATAATTAGAGAATATGGAAATACAGCAGAAGTAACAAAAGTAGATGATATTACTATATCAAAATATGCAGGTTCTATAACATATGAATATATGAAAGAGGACAAATAGGAGAGTGAGCAAGTGAAAAAATTAAAATTTAGAGCAGACATAACAACTGTAACGGTTGTAGTATTTATAGTATGTATAGTTTTAGTAAGTGTTATGCTAATGCAATTTAGAACAGTAGAACAGACAGACATAACCGAAATTGAGACCATGAGAGAGTCAGAACTGAGAGCATTATTATCAGATTGGAAAACAAGATATGAAGATGTAGCAAAACAACTTGAAGATACTAATAAGAGAATAGAAGAATACAATAAAACTATTGAGGATAATGAAGCTGCCGCCGACTTAATTGATGACGAACTAACTGAATCTAATATTTTAGTTGGGAAAACAGATGTATATGGTGAAGGTGTTGAAGCAACTTTAAGCGATGGAGACTATAGTGATGTGAATGCTAGTCATCTAATAGATTTAGTAAATGAACTTAGATATGCAGGAGCAGAAGCTATATCTATAAATGGTATTAGAATTCTAGCTATGACAGATATAGTAGAAATGGACTCATACATATTAATTAGTTTACAAAGAGTACAAGGACCTTATGTAGTAAAAGCAATAGGAGATAAAGACTATATGTCTACTATACTGCAATTAAAAGGTAGTGGATTTGTAGATATTACTTCAGATATAAATGTAAGCTTAGCAATTAAAAATAGAGTCGAAATACCAAAATATAACGGGGAACTAGAAATAGAGTATATGCAAGAAGTTGTAAGTGAATAAAGTAGGAGGTAATTATGATTTTTATAGCAATAGTTTTAGGATGTATAGTAGGTGCTCTAATTGGAGTAAATATGCCAATGATTTCATATACATATTCAGGATATTTGGCAATAGCTATTATTGCAGCATTAGATTCTGTGTTTGGAGGAATTGCCTCAACATTAAAGAAAAATTTTGATTTAAAAATTTTTGTATCAGGATTCTTTGGAAATGCTATTCTTTCAATACTATTAACATATCTTGGACAAAAATTAAATGTCGATATATACTTAGCAGCAATAGTAGTGTTTGTAGGAAGAATGTTTAATAACCTAGCTATAATTAGAAGATATTATTTAGATAAATGGACTGAAAAAAGACAAAAAAGCAAAAAAGTAGAGGTAAAAGAAACGACAAAAAAATAGATAAAATTTTATAAAAATTTAAATAGTCTTATTTTTAGTACAATGTTTCAAAATTATTACAAGAATATTACAAAATTATTACAAATTCTATTGACATTTTTTTTAAAATGTAATATTCTAATGAACAAATAAGAGCAGAAAAAAATGGAGGAATGTGCCTTGGCTATAGGAGATATTATCGTAGGAATGGACATTGGAACTTCAAAGGTAAGCTTAGTTATCGGTGAAGTTAATAATTTTAATCAAATTGAGGTCCTATGCACAACAAGTTGTAAGTGTAGTGGTATAAAGAAAAGTAAAATAGTAGATGAAAATGAAATTGTAACAGCAGTTTCAAAACTAATAAAAGAAGCAGAATCAGAACTTGAAATGGAAATCAATTCAACATATTTAACTATACCTGGAAAATACGTTACAATAGTGCAAAACAGTATTACAAAAGAAGCCAAAGATAAATACGCAGGAATTTCTGGAAAAGATGTTAGTAGTGCAATATCACAAGTAAAAGATATAGATATGCCAGAAGGAATGCAAATTATAGATATTGTAACAGACGAATTTATACTAGATAATGGAAAAGTTGTTCAAGATCCAGTAGGAAGTTTAAGTTCTAGTTTTACAGTAAAGGCCCAAGTGGTTCTTGCAAATAGAGAATACATGAAGCAGTTGTCTAATATCTTTAGAAAAGCAGATATTGACATAGATGGATTAGTACCTGTAACGCTTGCAGAAAGAAGCTTGGTATTAGATGGTAATGAATTAAATGATAACGTAATGTTACTAGATATAGGGGCTGGTAATACAGATATAGGTGTTTTTGAAGGACTATCTTTTTCATATACAAATACAATACCACTTGGAGGAGATAGTATTACAAACGATATTGCATTAGTATTAAACATATCTGAGGAAGAAGCTGATAGATTAAAACATCAATATGGTTTAGCACTAAAATCATTTATAGATAATGATAATGAAATATTACTAAATACATGTAAAGATGAAAACAGGAAAGTTATAAAAAGTTCTGAATTAGTAGAAATAATTGAAGCTAGAATAGAAGAAATATTTTCACTAGTAAATAAAGATATAACAGCTCAAGGAATTAAACCAAGAATAAATAATGTAATACTAACTGGACAAGGAATTACAAGTATAAATAAAAGTGATGTAGCTGGAAAAATAATATTAAATATACCAGTAAAAATATCTACAGGAAGGTTAGTAAGTACTGTAAGACCTGAATACAGAACTGCATATTCATTGGTAAGATATATTGCATCAAGACCTTTTGCAAAAAACTTATCTAGCAGTATAGATTCAAAGTCTAAAGAAAATATCTTTCAAAACATTCTTGGAAGAATTAAAGAATTTTTCTATTCGTAAAATTTCTATTCGTAAAAATTAAAATGAAAAATAAAAATATAGATTAAGAGGAGGATAAGCGTTATGTTCGTGGATAACACAGATGAAAGTACAATGATGGATGGAACAGCAACAATTAAGGTAATAGGAATTGGAGGTGCTGGAAACAATGCAGTAAATAGGATGGTTGATTCTGGAATTAAAGGAGTAGAATTTATAACAGTAAATACAGATAGACAAGCATTACTTTTATCAAAGGCTCCATCAAAAATTCAAATAGGAGAAAAAATAACAAGAGGTTTAGGAGCAGGTGCAAATCCAGACATAGGAGCTCAAGCTGCAGAAGAAAGTAAATCAGAAATAGCAGAAGCGTTACGTGGAGCAGATATGGTATTTGTTACAGCTGGTATGGGAGGTGGAACTGGAACAGGTGCAGCTCCAATAGTAGCAGCTACAGCAAAAGAAATGGGAATTTTAACAATAGGTGTTGTTACAAAGCCATTTACATTTGAAGGAAAAAAGCGTTTATCTCAAGCAGAACGTGGTGTAGAAAGTCTAAAAGGAAAAGTAGATACTTTAGTTGTAATACCAAACGACAAATTATTACAAATTATAGATAGAAAAACATCAATAGTAGAAGCTTTTAAAATGGCTGACGATGTATTAAGACAGGGTGTTCAAGGTATATCAGACTTAATAGCAATTCCAGGTTTAGTAAACTTAGACTTCGCAGATGTTAAAACAATAATGTTAAATACAGGTATGGCTCACATGGGCGTAGGTAGAGCATCAGGAGAAAATAGAGCAGAAGACGCAGCAAAGCAAGCTGTACAAAGCCCATTGCTAGAAACATCAATAGAAGGTGCAAGAGGAGTAATAATAAATATTACAGGTGGAACAAACTTAGGATTACATGAAGTTAATACAGCTGCAGAATTTATCCAACGCAGTGTAGATCCAGAGGCTAATATTATATTCGGTGCAGTTATAGATGAAAGTCTTGATGAAGATATAATTATTACAGTTATTGCAACAGGATTTGAAAAAGAGCCAGGATTAAATTCAGGTATTCCCGTAGGAGATATTGTAGAAAAAGCATGGGATAAAAAAATAAATTCTATACCTAACCCAGCTGACAATTCAAGTTCAGCAGATAATTTAGACATACCATCTTTCTTAAGAAATAAGAGAGGAATGAATAAGTAGAATAAAAAATAATTGATAAAAGAGAAGAAATAATCGAAAATAGTAGATTATTTCTTTTTTTCGTGCCTACAAAGTGACATATTTTTTGATTAAAAAGTTGTACAATAGGATTGCTTAATAAAATGAAAAATATATTAAAAAATTGATGAGTAATAATTACAATTCATAGTAATATTAATACGAGAAGAAGTATATATTTTTTCTTTTTATTTCCGGCCCCAAACATCGTACAAAATGTATAAATTCAGCTAAAGCTTAAGTTAACAGTTTGTAAACTTGTTGGCCCTCACCTTAAGCACTCCAATAAAAAGATAAAATATATACTTCTTTTCTAAAAATGGAGGAAATAGTGACAATTTACGTTGACATTGTGCTTTTAGAAAACTTATGCATGAATTACATTATACTCTTTGGTACTGCTTATATTATAAAAATAAAAGTTAGGCATTTACGAATTTTATTGGCGAGTCTAATAGGAGCTATTTATGCAGTACTTGCCTATGCTGGAATTTTTCCTATTTATGCTAACTTAATTACTAAAATAATTTTATCAATTTGTATGACATACATAGCGTTTAACCCAAAAAAACTAAAAGGCTTAATAAAAGAATTGATAGTGTTTTATTTAGTATCTTTTGCTTTGGGAGGGTGTGCTTTTGCACTTTTATATATAGTAAGACCTCAAGACATATTTATGAAAAATGGAGTGTATATAGGAACGTATCCTTTAAAAATCGCACTACTTGGAGGAATTACAGGATTTATAATAACATATGTTGCGATTAAAATAGTAAAAACACGAATCACTAAAAATGAAATTATTTATAAAGCAAAAATAGAAATTGGAAACCAAGAATTAGAAATAAATGTATTATTAGACACTGGAAATATGCTAAAAGACCCAATTAGTGACGATGCTGTAATAATGATAGAAAAAAATAGATTATATAAAATAGTACCTAAAGAACTGTTAGACAATATGAATAAATTTTTAGGAGGTGAGTTTGAAAATGCAGAAAGCTTAGAATATAAGAAAAGAATAAGATTTATTCCGTTTACATCTGTAGGAAAACAAAATGGTATGCTTCTTGGAATTAAGGCTGACTTAGTAAAAATAATTACAGATGTCGATGAAATTATAAACGAAAAAGCTATTATAGGTGTTTACGAAAAAACATTTAGTAAATCTGGAAAATATTCTGGACTTATAGGATTAGATATTTTAGAAAGGAGTGAAGCAGATGAACATCTTGCAAATATTAAAAAATAGTATAAGTACATTATATGTAAAATACATAGGAGATGACGAAATTGAAAATCTTCCAATATATTATATAGGAGGAAGCCAGACTTTACCACCACCACTTGAACCACAGGAAGAGGAAGAAATTTTAGAAAAATTATCTAATGGTGACGAAACTGTAAGAAAAACTCTAGTGGAAAGAAACTTAAGACTAGTAGTATATATAGCTAAAAAGTTTGAAAACACAGGAGTAGGAATAGAAGATTTAATTTCAATAGGAACTATTGGCTTAATGAAAGCAATAAATACTTTTAATACAAATAAAAACATTAAACTTGCAACTTATGCATCAAGATGTATAGAAAACGAAATACTAATGTATCTTAGAAGAAGCAATAGAATAAAGGGAGAAATATCAATAGACGAACCACTTAATCAAGATGGTGATGGAAATGAATTATTGCTTTCAGATATTCTTGGTACAGACCCTGATATAACATCTAGAAGGATAGAAGAAGAGGTCGATAAGAATTTATTAAGAGCTTCAATAAAAAAATTAAATAATAGAGAAAGAAATATAATGGAATTACGATTTGGGTTTGTAAGTGGAAATGAAAAAACTCAAAAAGAAGTTGCAGATATGCTGGGAATTTCTCAAAGTTACATATCAAGGTTAGAAAAGAAAATTATAGGCAAAATTAGAAAAGAAATGATTAGCAAAACAGGTTAAATAAAAATATTTGCTACCAAATTTACAAAATAGCATAAAATCTAAAAACTAATTTTTATAAATAAGAAAATTGTCGATAAAATTTTGAATATATGTCTTCCTTTTGGAAATAATTAAAGTAACATTTTTATTTTCAAAAGGGAGGTTTTTTCTTGTTTAATAAAGTAGAGATTTGTGGTGTGGATACATCAAAACTACCTATATTATCAAATGAAGAAAAAAATGATTTGTTAGATAGAATAAAAAAAGGAGACAAAGAAGCCAGAACAAAATTTATAAACGGAAACTTAAGATTAGTTTTAAGTGTAATTAGAAGATTCTTTAGCAAAGGAGAA
The DNA here is from genome assembly GCA_944390365.1 of uncultured Clostridia bacterium. Classification (GTDB taxonomy): domain Bacteria; phylum Bacillota; class Clostridia; order TANB77; family CAG-508; genus CALXVA01. The sequence goes on from CALXPW010000023.1 coordinate 23,538, forward strand.
AATGCAGATGATTTATTTCAAATTGGCTGTGTAGGGCTAATAAAAGCAATAGATAATTTTGAGATAGAACAAAATGTTCAATTTTCTACTTATGCTGTACCTATGATAATAGGAGAAGTAAAAAGATATTTAAGAGATAATAATTCAATAAGAGTAAGTAGATCAATTAGAGAATTAGCATATAAAATATCAGCCGAAAAGGATAAATTTCTTAAAGAGAAAGAACGAGAACCAACAGTACAAGAACTATCTGACATTTTAGAAGTACCAAGAGAAGAAATTATACTGAGCTTGGATGCAATACAAATGCCAATTTCTTTACAAGAACCAGTTAACGGAAGCAATGTAGACAATATAAATATAGAAGATCAAATAAGTGATAAAAAGAATAGTGATACTTATTGGGCAGAAACAATTACAATAGTAGAAGCAATGAAAAAACTTAATGAAAAAGAGAAAATGATAATAAGAAAAAGATTTTTTGAGGGAAGAACACAAATAGAGGTAGCAGATGAAATTCGGTATATCACAAGCTCAAGTATCAAGATTAGAGAAAAATGCAGTGAATCATATAAAAAGGTTGTATAAGTAGAAAATTAAAAAAGAAGAGTTAAACATTTTATTTTTATATTTACGTCCCCCCAACATCGAACAAATTGTAAAAAATATTAACAATTTGTATCTCGTTGGTCCCCACCTTAAGGACTTCAATATAAAATTAAAATGTTTAACTCTTCTTTTAGATTAAATTTAATAAAAAGTAGAAACTTTTGAAAAGTCAAACATATAATTAAATAGAAAAGAGTAAAGAGTAATGTACAAAGATGTAGGAGGAAAAAATGGGACAGAAAGGAATGGATTTTAAGCATAAAGAAGTAATCAATATAAATGATGGTAGAAAGCTCGGATATGTTCAAGACGTATGTGCAAATTTAGAAACGGGAACTATAACGAGTATTATTGTTCCTGGAAGTAATAAATTTATGGGGATCTTTTCAGGAGGAAACGAAGTTGTAATACAGTGGCAAAACATAAAGTGCATAGGAGATGACGTAATATTAGTAGATATATAGTTACTTTATTCTATTATATTTACTATGTTTTTTAGTGATGAATAAATTTCTAAAAAAAATCTTAAATTTCTACAAAAAAAGTATTGACTTTAAAACGGGATTATGGTATATTATAAATGTACCGAGGATAAATATAAAAAATCAAGTATAAATTAGTAAAGTTCATTCAAAATAATAAAAAATCACAGCAATACTAGTTTATTATTTTGCACTTTTTTAGACCATAAAAAAACTTAAAAATTTTTAAAAAAAGTCCTAAAAAAGTATTGACAGAACAAAATAAAAATGGTACAATAAATTGCGTTCTACATCAAGTAGAATTGAGAGAAAAGAAAGCACATTGAAAAGTAAACAATAAACTTTGAGAAACCAATAAAGCGGTAGTAAAACTACCAAAAAAA
>CALXPW010000024.1 GCA_944390365.1 uncultured Clostridia bacterium
ATCATAACTCTTCTAGTGGCTTTAGTGGTGGAAGTCATTTTGGTGGCTTTGGAGGTCATTCGTCTGGAGGTGGAGCATCAAGAGGTTTTTAAGCCAGTAGTTTTAACATCAGTTAATTGAAAGGAATAATTTATTGGAGGAATACTTTATGACCGAAAACAGTTATGAAGAAAAAAGCAAAAGACTTATAACGATAGTCTCCGTTTTCCTTCTTACTTTTTTAACGGTTGTTGTAATGGGAATAGTCGCTGTTGTGGGCTCATTCATCTCTACCTATAACAATTTGGTTGATTTGGAGGAGAATGTTGCATATGCCGAAGCAAATGTCGAAGCTATGATGCAGAGGCGTTTAGAACTTATTCCTGATTTAGTTTCTACAGTAAAAGCATATACAAAGCACGAGGAGCAAGTATTTGAAGATATTACAAATGCTCGTGAAGCCTTGGCACAAAGCTTTGATGCTGGGAACTTAAAACAAATCAGTGAGGCTAACGATAACCTTACAACAGCAGTTAACAGGTTAATCTCTATTGTAGAGGACAACCCGGAAATAACTGCAAGTGAGCAGTACATTAGTCTTATGGACCAAATCGAAGGAAGCGTAAACCGTATTTCTATTGCTCGTGAAAACTATAACGAGGAAGTATCGGAATACAATAGGACAATACGCCACTTTCCCGGAAAAGTCCTTGCCGAAATTTATGGCTTTGAGGAAATAGAAACCTTTAAAGCCGATGAACAAGCAAGCAGTACCAATATGGTTGATTTTGGGTAAATTACGAAAACAACTTAAATAACTAAAAGAAACGCTCTCTAGTGAGGTACAATACCTTGCTAGAGAGCGTTTTATAAACATTTACACAAATTTTCTGTTAAATATTGCAAATTTACATAAAAAGTGATATAATAATTTTGTGTCTGTTTTTAGACAAGTTGTAAAAAGCATTTCAGAAAATAATTATTGGAGAAAACAACTAGGAGGACATTATGAGTATCGAAATGAAAGTACCTGAAAACACATTCGAAATTCGGGTAGACCCGAACACTTTCCACGGGGATTGGTTGAATCATAAACCAATTTCCTGTGCCGAAGAAGTGGCAATCAAGACCTACAAAAGAGACAAGAGAAGAGGGGAACTTCCTACTTTTTCTTGCATGACCGTTGATCCGGCTATCAAAGATGGAAAACTGGTCTACGAGAAGGGATTGAAACCAGCAATTGGATTCAATTATCCGTTTTGGAAGAGAATTTTGAGGGAATTCGATCCGACTAGAAATAGTCGGATGATGAGTAAAACCGAATACATTTATCGAAATATGCTCATCGTTCAAAATCTTTTCGAGGCTGGATGGAGTGTTGAAGATAGCTGGAAGGCTGTTTTCAGAGACTCTAAAGAAATTGGAGTCTTTAGGCATACAATCCAAGGGAATTATAAAATGCAACCTACTGGAAGTTACCAGATTGGTGGCTTTTATGACTTGGGAAATACGAGAAAGTTGCTCTCAAGGGATTTTTTCCAGAAAAGGCCGAAAGTAGAGAAAATCTACATTGGAGGAGGTTGCTATGACAATCTTTCAGGCTTACATCCTGTTGGCCTGGTGCAAGAATTCGCGATGGTAAATACGGAGCTTTGCGTTGCCGTGGGAATGATTGCATTGGATGCATGAGAAACCGTGTGGGTTTCAAATGTTGTTTTCAGGAATAGGAGGGGACTTGCTATGCAAGTTTCCTCTCTTTTAGGTTGTGTATGCTTATATAGTATAAAATTGGTAAACAAATATCATAATAATCCTAAAAAAGAAAAAGGAGCTATTTATGAAAAAAATCTTATATAATGCTGATTTTATAACACTAGAAAATCCAAATAAAGACATCAATGCTATATTTATAAATAACGGCAAAATTGAGAAAATAGGGAAAGAAAAAGAAATATTAAGCTTACAAGATAGCAAAACAGAAATAATAGATTTATCTGGAAAAACTGTTATGCCATCATTTATAGACGCGCATAGTCATTTTTTTGCAGTAGCTAATGATTTATCACAAGTAAATCTAAATAATTGTAGAAGTTTTAAAGATATACAAAATAAAATATTGGAATATATAAAAAGCAACAATATAAAACAAAATCAATGGATTATAGCTAACAATTATGACAATAATAATCTACAAGAAGGAAGAAATATTACCAAAGAAGAACTAGATAAAATTACTAATAATCCTATTGTGATAAAGCATAAATCAGGACACAGTGGAGTATTAAATTCAAAAGGATTGCAGATGCTAAATATAACAGAAAATACAACAAATCCTGATGGAGGAAAAATAGAGAAAAAAGACGGAAAACTTACAGGATATTTAGAAGAAAATGCATTTATTGAAAATATAAAGAAAATTCCTATGGCATCTGAAGACGAATTGTTAAATAATATAAAGTTAGCACAAGAAAAATATGCTTCTTATGGAATAACAACAGTTCAAGAGGGATATCTTACTAAAGAGCTAATTCCTATATATAGGCGAATAATCGAAAACAAAGCTTTAAGCCTAGACGTAGTTGCATATATCGATGAAAAGTGTGAAGATATAGTAAGAGAGGAGTTTGCAGATTGTATAAAACAGTATAAAAATAATTTTAAGATAGGTGGTTACAAAATATTTTTAGATGGTTCACCACAAGGAAGGACAGCATGGATGAGAACTCCATATACTAATGCTGAAAACTACTATGGCTATGGAACTATGCTTGATAAAGACGTAGAAAGAATAATAGAAAAATCATATAATACAGATTTACAATTACTTGCACACTGCAATGGTGATAGGGCAGTAGAGCAGTTTATTCATTGTATAAAGAAGATAGGAAAAAATATAGAAAAAATACGACCAGTACTAATACATGGTCAGTTAATAGGTATAGATCAATTAGATGAAATAAAGAAGTTAGGGATTATACCTTCATTTTTTGTTGCTCACACATATTATTGGGGAGATGTGCATATAAAAAATTTTGGACTAGAAAGAGCTCAAAAAATAAGTCCTGCAGGTAGTAGTAGTAAGAAAAAAATTGTATATACATTTCATCAAGACTCGCCTGTGCTAGAGCCAAATATGTTTGAAACAATTTGGTGTGCAGTAAATAGAAAAACAAAGCAGGGAATAATATTAGGCACAGATGAAAGAATAAGTGTAATAGAAGCTATTAAAGCAGTTACTGTAAACTCGGCATATCAATATTTTGAAGAAAGTAATAAAGGAAGCATAAAAGAAGGCAAAAAAGCTGATTTAATAGTTGTGGATAAAAATCCATTAAAAGTTGATAGTGATGAATTAAGAAATATAAAAGTATTGGAAACTATAAAAGACGGACAAACAATTTATAAGACGAGTTGTAATTGATTAAAAATTTTAACTTTATTATTAGTATTTATAACAATTTATAAATTTGTTTTTGACATCGCGGGTATGAAAAAAATAAAAAAGCTATAAAATTCATACAAAATATGTTATAATAGTTTACGCTAAATAATATAAAAAATATAAGGAGTAACGAAAATGACTAAATTTTTAATTAAATTATTTATTAAAGACAAAGATAATGTACAAAATGTTGAAGTAAGAGAAAAATACGGAATGCTATCAAGTATAACGGGAATAGTCGTTAACATTTTACTATCAATATTCAAATTGATTATTGGTGTATTTGCAAAATCAATGGCAATTATATCAGATGGATTAAATAACATATCAGATGCAGGCTCATCCGTAGTAACAATGATTGGATTTAAAATGTCACAAAAAAAGGTAGATGCTGACCATCCTTGGGGACATGGAAGGATGGAGTACATAAGTGCATTTATAGTGGATATTTTAATTATACTAGTTGGATTTGAGCTATTACAAAGTTCAATAGAAAAGATAATAAATCCTGAATTACCAAATGTAAATTATATAACAATTATACTATTAGTTGTTGCGATATTAGTAAAATTATGGCTATTTTTATTTTATAATAAAATAGCAAAAACTATCTCATCTGCAGCAATAAAAGGAAATGCTTATGATAGTATATCTGACTCTGTTTCAACATTTGCAGTATTGATTTCAACACTTATAGCTAAATTTGTAGGTGTTTCAATAGACGGGTATGTTAGTTTGTTAGTTTCAGCATTTATATTGGTAACTGGATTTAAAGCAATAAAAGAAATTATTGACCTACTATTAGGAATGAAGCCTGATCCAGAGTTTGTAAAAGAAATAGAAGAATTTGCTACAAAATATGAAACGATACAGGGAATACATGACATTATGGTACATGACTATGGACCAGGAAGAAAAATAGTTTCATTTCATGCAGAAGTACCAGCTGACTCTAATATTTGTAGAGCACATGATATTATAGACCAAATGGAGCAGGATATATACGAAAAATTCGGTTGTATTACAACAATACATATGGACCCAATAGTTGTTGATAATGAAGAAATAAATGAAATGAGAAGAAAAACAGAAAAAATTGTAAAAAGTATAAATGAAAAATTTTCTATTCATGATTTTAGAATGACTGATGGTGGAGAAAGAATAAATTTAATATTTGATTTAGTTATTCCAACAGATGAAAAAATTGATGTAAATGAAGCAGTAGAGAAAATACAAACTGAATTACATAATAAAAATAATAAATATCATGCAGTAATAAAGCCAGAGCATTCATATATTTAATCTAATGTGAAAGGGCACAGAGTATATCTAAAATGAAAACAACACAATACATAACAATAAAAAATGCAAATATTCCAATAGTTATACGAAGCTATAAAACTTCTAGATACTTAAAAATGTATTTTAAGGCAGAAACGCTATACATAAGTAAGCCTAAATATGTAAGCATGAAAAAAGCTTTAGAGTTCATACAAGAAAATGAAGAATATGTATATAGTAGGTATATGAAAATAATTTCTTCAAATAATAGAAAAACAAAGCAATGGAAAACCGGAGAAATTTTTTATTTTAAAGGCGAAGAATATAAAGTTAATATAAAAATAACTGATAGTAAGCAAGAAAATGCAAGAGTAAAAATATCAATAAACATAGACTTGGCAAATAAAGGATTAAATATAGCATATCCAGATAGATTTAATACTTTAGGTGAAGAAGAAAAAAAGCAATATATAGATAAAGGTATAAAGAAACTATTAAAAAATAATACAGAAATTTTATTAGAAGAAAGAGTACCATATTGGAGTAAAATTACAAAAATTCCATATACAGAATTTAAGGTAAACGATGCAACAAGTAAATTTGGAAGTTGTATTCCTAAAACTAAAGTACTGCATTTTTCTTCAAGACTAATAATGCTTCCACAAGATAAAATAGATGCAATAATTGTACATGAACTATGCCACATTATACATCCAAACCACAGTAAAGATTTTTATAACTTAGTAAGAAAATATATACCAAATTATGATGAAATAAATAAATGGCTTAAGAAAAATGGGGGAAACATTTTATTTTAATATAAACATACTGAAAAGCTTGCTATACCTGCATTCTAAGAGAAATGTGAAAGTTATGTGAAAATTAGCACTCTGCACTTGACATTGCTAAAAACGGGTGTATAATTATATACGTAAAGAGGAAAAGATAACAAATATATCTTAAAAATACATTTAAACTTAAGCTAAAAGATATAAATCTAAAGTTATTTAAACTCTTATTTCATAAGGTGTCAGCACATAAAAAAATAAAGAAAGGAAGTCGGTAATTATGATGATGGTACCAAGAAGAAAAAATGAATTTGATTTATTTGATGAGATGTTTAATGACCCATTTTTCACAAGAGGTGAAAACAAATTGATGAGAACTGATATTAAGGAAAAAAGTGACCACTATGAATTAGAAGTAGATTTACCAGGATATGAAAAAGAAGATATAAAAATTGAACTTTCAGACGGATATTTAACAGTACATGCAAGCAGAAATAAAACAATTGATGATGAAAAAGACAGCAAATATGTTCATAAAGAAAGATATGTTGGAGAATGTTCAAGAAGCTTTTATGTAGGAGATAATGTAAAAGAAGAAGACATCAAAGCAAGCTTCAAGAATGGTACATTAAAACTAACATTGCCAAAAGAAAGACAAGAAAAACAAGATGAGAAGAAATATATCGATATTGAATAATAACTAGCAAAACATAAAAGACGATTCTATAACAAACAAGGCAGGAGGTTTAAAAAACTTTCTGCCTTGTTTGTGTGTTTTAAGAGTTCATTACCAATTACTATCATCTCTCACAACTGTGTCTTCGGTTGTCATCGCAATTTTGGGCAACAATACTGTGCCACACTTAGGACAAACCAAAAGATTATAGCTCTCTTTTAGGCTGAACATGGACTCATAGTTATAATAAGGTTTAGTGAGAATGGGGAACAATAAAAATTCCTTATCTCCTTTTAATACTTTACGTTTAACTATTTCATCCTTTCGTGGAAGCCCGAGGCCACAGTATCCCAATATTGGATGCCTAACTAAAAAGGTTTTTTTAGGGATAATTTGTCTCCGAATTAATCTCTTTTCGGAATAAACATAACCACAGGGACACTTTTGCTTAATCATTCTCAGTAACATCGTTAATTTGTACCTCCTAGCAAATTTGTTTACAATCATTTTTGTAGTATGTGAAAAAATGAAACATGTAAATTCCTCCTAACTTCAAGCATTTGCTTGTTTGTTGTATAAAGTGGTATTTTTACCAACTTGCATTAGTATATCACAGATTACATAAAACTGCAAGGAGCCAATGGCAATTTAACCTTTTCACAATAAATGACTTTCCTTTGAAATATTTTTTAAGACTTATTTTATTATAGGTTAGAGTAAACTTCTAAAAAAAGTATTTCAAATATGTCGGTCAAGATGATTTTCATAGAAATTCTAAATATATTTTATGGCACCCTTCCATCAAAGATGAACTCTTTCCATAAAATACATTAAGAATTTCTATATTCAAATCACTCTCCATTCCATATTTTCATACTTTTTTTATAAGCCCACTCTAACCTACAGTAAAAATTATAAATATTTCAAAGGAAAGTCATTTATTGTGAAATTTCTTCACACATAGTATTATAAACACGTTTTTTTAAATCTAGAATTGCTTCTTTTTTGGAAAGCAATTTATTATGATAAATAGGTTCTTTTACAACTAAAGTAATTGTAGTTCTGGTTTTTATTATGCTAGATATTTTTTTTGACTTATTAAATTTGAAAACCATTGGTACAACCGGAACATTATTTCTTACTGCAAAATCAAATGCTCCATTTTTAAAATGTCTAATCTTGGTATAATATGGCCATAGAGAACCTTCTGGATAAAAATGTACTGTCTTATTGTCTTGTAAAAGCTTATCTATAGAATTCATAAAATTCTTAGTATATTTAATATCATTAGGAATTGGTACTGTATTTAATAATTTAATAATTCTACGAACAATAGGTATTTTAAAATTATTCTCGAGTGAGGTATAAAAAGTTTTTTTTGGAGCATTTGCAAGACCAACCATTGTGCAATCCATTGGATGGACATGGTTTGATACTGTAACTTTACCACAATCGATATTTTCTAAATTTTCTTTACCCTCTATTTTAAATCCAAAAAAGAATTTGTTAATAACAATCAAAAGTGGATAAGCAATAAGGTAAAGTAAATTAGAAAAAGTATTAAAAATAAAATTATCATTTACAAAATCAAAATCTTCATCTATTTCAAATTTACAAGGTTGCCAGAAATGCAATACGTGTGAATCTTCGGGAATATTTTCTTCTTCCTGTTTATTTACATTCTCTAATTGCATCTTCAAACATCTCCTCCATTTTCTTAATACTATCCTTTAATCTATATTTTTCAGCACTTTGAGAATATTTTATCTCCATTTCTTTTCTATAATCTTCATGTTCAATCCAAAAATCTATTTTCTTTGCTAAATCTGTGCTATCTCCAGCCTTAAATAAACTTTCTGGAATAAGTGCAAATTGCTTTGTAGCAGAATTTTTACTATTAGCAATTATTGGAACATTGCCACAAGCAAAAGCTTCTATGCAAGAAATAGCTTCAATCTCAGCATCGGCACTATGAACATATAAATCTGTAGACCTAAGTAACTTTATTAAATTTTCTTTATCATAAAACTGCATTACAGGTGGCATTGGAAGCTTTTCACCTAATTTTCTATATTTTTTCTCTTCTGGACCTTTTCCAGCTAGCACAAGTTGAATTTTATTTGCATATTTTGACTTAAAGATTGCATCAATTAGTACATCCTGCCTTTTTTCATTAGAATATCTCCCAATCATTGTAATTACAAATTTATCTTTAAACTCAGGCAACTTTTCCTTTTCATAAAATCTAAAATCATCATCAACCCCATTAGAAATAACATGAAGTGTAGCAGTATATCCATGGACTCTTAACTCATTTGCAATAAATTCGCTTGGACAATGTATATGATTAAATCTATTAAAAAATGAATCCCTATAATGATAATAAATCATATCATTGATTTTAGTTTTTGTGCCAAGACCAATAGAATAAGTAATATTTTCGGGTTGAACATGAAAAGCAGCTGTATGAGGCACTTTTAAATTTTCACAAATTTTAAGTCCTACTTTAGATAGCCAAAAAGGCATATAAAAATGTACTACATCAACACTTGATATAGCTTTTTCTAGAAGTTCTGTATTTGGAATAGCAAAGCTCATACCTTGTGACTTTATAAGATGAGATATTCCAGGAGGTAATGGAAGTTCTTTTAAATTAAATTTATATTCATCTTTTTTATCCCCTGTACTTATAACGTAAACTTGATGGCCAGCATTCTGCAACCCTTTTACAAATCTTCTAGCAGAAATGGTAGTTCCGTTATTAGAATTATCAAATTGATCTATAACTATTAAAATTTTCATAAAAATAAAAATCCCTCTCTTATTTTATGCACTAAATAAAGCAAAAATATTTAATACAAAAACTATTATTATTATACAATAACTGACAAAAAAACACAATATTTTGTATGAAATATGAACTTAATATGAACTTAACCTTATTTAGGGTATTTATGATATTAAGTTATGTATTGATAAATAGATAGAAATGTGATATAGTTTGTATGAAATTTGAGTTTTTTGTATATTATACTATAAATATTTGTTTTAAATTGTTAAAAAAGGCTAAAATAAGTATATAACTTAAGCTTTAAAACAATAAAAAGCAAAATATAAAAAGTAAAAGAGGTTAGAAAATGTGGGCTTTAGTAACAGGTGCATCTTCTGGAATAGGAAGAGATATGTCAAGATACTTATGGAATCTAGGATACAGTTTAATAATTGTGGCAAGAGATAAGGATAAACTAGAAAAGCTAAGGGAAAAATTAGAAAAAAATAGGTCAAAAAACGCAGAAACTAAACAAGAGATAATCGTAATACCAAAAGATTTAAGTATTAAAGAAAATTGCATAGAAATATATGAAGAAACAAAAAATTTAAAAATAGAATTATTAGTAAATAATGCAGGATTTGGTGTGTTTGGAGAATTTAGCAAAACAGATTTAGAAAAAGAAATAAATTTAATAAATACCAATATAACTGCATTGCACATCTTAACCAAGTTATACTTGCAAGATATGATAAAAAGAAATAATGGACACATTTTAAATGTTGCATCAATAGCAGGAATGGAACCAGGGCCACTTATGGCGACATATTATGCATCGAAAGCTTATGTAATAAGATTGTCTAGAGCCATAAATAAAGAATTAAAGAAAGAAAAATCTAATGTAAAAATAAGTATTTTATGCCCAGGCCCAGTAGATACAAACTTTAATAATGTAGCAAATGTAGTATTTAAAGCACCAAGTATGCCCAGTGAAAAAGTGGCAAAATATGGAATAGACAAAGCTTTAAAAGGAAAACTAATAATAATACCCGGAGTACTAAATAAAAGTGTTAGGCTTTTCTCTAAAATTATGCCAGAATGTATTTTAGAAAGCGTAGCATATCATATTCAAAGAAGAAAAAGGGGACAAAAGTAATAATGAATTTTGTACTAATACCAACTCTTTACATAGCAAAAATAGGTTTAAATATTATATATTTTTTTATAAAGTTATTTACAAAACAAAAAAATAAAGTTCTAATGCTTAGTAGACAGTCAAACAATATAAATCTAGATTTTAGACTTTTAAAAGAAGAATTAGAAAAGAATAATAATCTAGAAGTTAAAATTTTATGCAAAATGATTCCAAAATCATTTTGGGGTAAAATACAATATTGCTTTTATATGATAAAATGCTTGTATCATATTGCCACCTCAAAAATATGCATCATAGATGGGTATAACATAGCAATAAGTGCATTAAAACATAAGAAAAATTTAAAAGTTATTCAAATTTGGCATGCTATGGGAGCAATAAAAAAATTTGGATATCAAGTATTAGGCAAAGAAGAAGGAAGCAATGAGAAAATAGCTAAAACAATGAAGATGCATGCAAACTATGATATGGTAACTTGCACAAGTGAAGCAACAAGAAAAATATATTCTGAAGCTTTTAATACGGATATAGAAAAAATAAAAGTATTAGGAATGCCTAGAATAGATTACATTTTAGGAAGAAATAATGAAATAAATGAAAAGATAGCTAAGCTTTATGAAGAATACCCAAAACTAAAAGAAAAGAAAAATATTGTATATGTACCAACATTTAGAAAAGATAAAGTAATAGATATAGATAAAATAATAAATAGTGTTGATGTAGAAAAATATAATTTAATAATACGTTTACATCCGTTAGATAAAAACAAAGTTAAAGATGATTACATAATTGATAAAAAATATTCTACATCAGAATTGATAAAAATTGCTGATTATGTGATTACAGACTATTCTGCAGTAGCATTTGAAGCAGCTACATTGGACAAACCACTATTTTTCTATTTGTATGATATAGATGAATACAAAGATATACGAGGGCTAAATATAAATCTACAAGAAGAAATGAAAAATGATACTTTCACACAAATAGAGGATATTATAGATAAAATAGAAAATGATAAATATGATTATGAAGAATTAAAAAGATTTAAAGAAAAATATGTACAAACAGCAGATACAAATAATACAAAGAGAATTGTAGAATATGTGAAAAAAATGTTAGAAAAATAAAGAATCAAAAAAGGAGAAAAAAATGAAAAGTAAGATAGCAGTGTTAATACCATGTTATAATGAAAGCAAAACTATAGAAAAGGTAGTAAAAGATTATAAAAATGCATTACCAGAAGCAGATATATATGTATATGATAATAATTCAACAGATGGAACAGACGAAATAGCAAGAAATGCTGGAGCAATAGTGAGGTACGAAAAAAAGCAAGGAAAAGGAAATGTTATTAGAAGTATGTTTCGCGAGATAGAAGCAGATTGCTATCTTATGATAGATGGAGATGATACCTATCCAGCAGAAAGTGCTAGAGAAATGTGCAACTATGTTCTTAATGATAATGTAGATATGGTAATAGGAGATAGATTATCTTCAACATATTTTACAGAAAATAAAAGAGCATTTCATAACTTTGGAAATAGAATAGTAAGATGGTCTATAAACACAATATTTAGAAGCAAAATAAATGACATAATGACAGGTTATAGAGCTTTTAGCTATCAATTTGCTAAAAGCTATCCTGTACTTTCAAAAGGTTTTGAAATAGAAACAGAGATGACAATACATGCTATAGATAAAAACTTTACTTTAAAGGAAATACCAGTACAATATAGGGATAGGCCAGAAGGAAGTGTATCAAAACTAAATACGTATAGAGATGGAGTAAGAGTGATAAAGACTATAGCTACATTATTTAAAGAGTACAAGCCAGGACTTTTCTTTAATATAATATCGCTATTTATATTTATAATAGCTGCTATTTTAGCGATTCCAGTATTTATTGAATATATGAATACAGGGCTTGTACCAAGATTTCCAACGCTAATAGTTGCATGTATTTTATTAGTAATATGTTTATTGCTGACCACAACAAGTATTATATTGCAAGTTATTGTAAAAAAGAATAAACAAATTTTTGAAATACTGTTAAATGAAATAAATATTATGAGAAATCAAGGTAAAAATTAAATTACAATTGCAATAAAATAACAAATAAAGGCATGGTGAAAAGATTGAGAAAAATAAAAACAATTGCTTTAAATTTGTCTGAAAAAAGTAAATTACTAAGGAATATATTAAGAAAAGTACAAAATATCATTTTAGGAATAAGTTATAAATTAAGTACATTGTTAATTAAAGTAGATGACAAGACTATTATGTTTTGTTGTTTTAATGGAAAGTCATATTCTTGTAGTCCAAAAGCAATTTATGAATATATGATTAGTAATAATAGATATAATGATTATAATTATATATGGTCTTTTAAAGATATAGATGAGTATAAATTCTTAGAAAAAAATAAGAATACTAAAATTGTAAAGCAAAATACAACAGAATATAAAAAATGCCTAGCAAAAGCTAAATATTGGATATTTAATTATAAGATACCGGATTATTTATATCCTAAAAAAAATCAAATTTTTGTGCAATGCTGGCATGGAACACCATTAAAAAGGCTAGGGTGTGATTTAGAACATTTCGACAATGTGTTAAATACTGTAAAGGGAATGAAGAAAAGGTATAAAATTGAAGCATCAAAATTTTCATATTTTATATCTCCATCAAAATTTGCAACAGATAAATTTATATCTGCTTGGAATTTGAAAGAAATTCATAAGGAGGATATTATAGTACAAGAAGGGTATCCAAGAAATGATTTTCTATTTAATTATACAGAAGATGACGCAAAGAAAATAAAACACAAATTAGGAATTGAAAATGATAAAAGAAAAATTATTTTGTATGCTCCAACTTATCGTGCAAATCAACATGAAGCTGGGGTTGGGTATACTTATAAGGAAGAAATTGATTTTAGTAGATTAAGAAAAATAATAGGCAATAAATATATTATATTATTTAGGCCACATTACTTTATTGCTAACATATTTGACTTTGAAAAATATAATGGGTTTGTATATGATGTCTCAAAAATAGATGATATAAACGAACTATATATTATTACCGACATGCTAATAACAGATTATTCAAGTGTTTTTTTTGACTTTGCAAATTTGAAAAGACCTATTTTATTTTATATGTATGATTTAGAACACTATAGAGATAAATCAAATGGGTTTTATATAGATTTACATGAATTACCAGGTCCAATAGTAAAAACTCAAAAAGAGTTAGAAAAAAAAATAATTGATTTAGACAGTAATTTTAAATATGATGAAAAATATTTAAAATTTAATAGAAAATATAATTACTTAGATGATGGCAACGCAAGCAAGAGAGTTGTGGAGAAAATTATCAATAAAGGAGACTTAAAATGAATAATTATATATGGTTAATTGGGGAAAATAACGGAACAACAGCTAACAATAATTCATATTATTTTTGGAAACAAATAGTAAACAAAAACGATGATATAGATAAATATTTAGTTTTGAGTAAGAATAAAACAAATAAAGAATTATATAAAAATTTGACAGAAAACGAAAAAAAATTTATACTTTGGAAAAATAGTATTAAACATTATAAAATTTATTTTGAAGCAGATATGTTTTTTGTTACATTATCTTATAAAGATGTAGTTCCAACAAAGATACTCAATCGTGAAATTAAGTTAAAAATAAAGAAACCAGTAGTTTATCTACAACACGGAACTTTAGGAATTAAAAAGATAGGATATAATGGTAAAAGCTATAATAATAATATGTTTAGATTTTGTATTTACAACAAAAAAATCAAAGAAAAGTTTAAAGAGGAGAATGACTTTAAAGACTATCAATTATATTATGCTGAATTTCATCCTAGATATATGGAATTAGTAAAAAGAGAAGAAAAATATAAAGAAAAGAATCAAATTTTATATTTCCTAACTTGGAGAGAATATTTTGGAAAAAATACAGAGACAGAATTATTTGTTAGAAATTTAAAAAAGATAGTAAGTTCTGAAAAGTTAAAAGAGTATTTAGAAAAGAATAATATTGAATTAAAAATTTGTGTTCATGCATTTTTTAATGAAGAAATATTAAAAGAAGTATATACTGTAATTTCTACAGATAAAATATCTATAATTGTACAACAATCTACAAATATAATGGATGAACTTGCAAAAAGTAAGTTACTTATAACAGATTACTCATCAGTAGGATTTGACTTTACATTTTTAAATAAACCAGTTATATTATTTCAACCAGATAGGGATAATTACTTGGAAAAAAGAAAAATATATTGTACAGAGGACGAATTAGAAGATAATAGTACTAGAAGTGTTAAAGAGCTTATTGATAAAATAGTAAATGAAAAATATGAAATAAATAATTTTTATAGATCAAGACTTCCTGAAAAAATAGATTATGAATATATAAAAGAAGGAAAACATATCGAAAAAATGTATACTTATTTTTCGAATATACAAAAAAATAAAATAACTTTTATGGGTTATAATTTCTATGGAGTAGGAGGTACAGTTAACGCAACAAGAGCATTAGCTGAAGGATTATTAGAACAAGGATATTTAGTAGAATTATTATCTTTAAAAAGAACAAAAAATCCGACTAATATGCCATATGGATTAAATTTAAATAGTATTGTTTATGGAAAAACAAAATCACTAAGAGAAAAAATTATTAGAAATTTGCATCGAAGTAAGAAAAACTATAGTTATTTAAAATATGATGCTAATGTAAATCTATTACATCCATACTGTGGATATAAATTAACAAAAATGATGACCAATATAAGAACTAATACGTTGGTATCTACTAGAGAGTCTTTACACTTATTTTTAAATGATTGTAAGTCAGATAAGGTAAAACAGAAAATATATTTTTTCCATTGCCCAAATGAAAATGTAGAGGTTTTATTCCCCGGAGTTATGGAACAAATAAAGAAAACAAGAATTCATAAGGCGATTTTTGTCACAGAAAAAAATAGACAAGCCTTTAAAGAACAACATAAATATGATAATTATGATAAATATGCAGTTATAGGAAATGCTTTAGAACAATATAAAATTATAAATATTGATGAAATACAACCAGTAGAGAAGAAGAAGTTATATAGAGGCATCTATTTACTTAGAGTCAGCAAAGATAGAGTAGATGATCTAAATAATTTAATTAAATTTGGAGTATTTCTAAAAAATAAAAATGTAAAGAATTTTATTTTAGATGTATATGGAACAGGAGACTATGTAGAACAATTTTTAGATGAACTAGAAGATAAAGACATAATGGATGTAATAAATTATAGAGGACTTACAACAAATCCAACGGAAGCATTGAGAAGTCACGATGTTATGGTGGATTTGTCTTTAAACCATAGTTTTGGAATGACATATATAGAAGCTATATTGAATGGAAAAAAGGTTTTTTGTATGAAAAACCCTGGTTCTTTAGAAGTAATGGCAGATATACCAAATTCATATATAGAATCATTTGATGCTTTATATAAAGAATTAAATAAATTAGATACCATTTCTAAAGAAGAACTTATAGAGAATTATAGAAAAATAGATGAAAAATATTCTAGAAAAGCTGTAACAGATAAGTTTATAAGATTTTTGGAGGAGAAATAAGTGAAAAAAAATAAGTATATAATGCCTAGCTTAGCAGTTATACAAACAATAATAAGCTGTATATTTTTTACAAGCATATTTCAATATAACTTTAGTTATAATATAATTTCGGTAATATTCTTAATACTATATTATAAAATAGATAAAAGTACAGTAAGACAATTAGAAAATAAAAGAAGAACAATTATAATTTATATTATTAGTATTCTATTTTCATTATCAATATTTATAGGAGCTACACTCAGCTATGGAAGAGGATTTACAAATATTTTCTATATATTAGGTGTTATTATAGTATCTATATTAAATTCACCTATCTTTGTATGGATATTTAATAAGTTATTTTCATTTATAGAAAAAAATGAAAAACAAGAAGAAAATAATAAGATAACTAAAAAAGAAGTACTATTAATATTTGGAATAATAATAGTATTATGGATTCCAGTATTATTAGCATATTACCCAGGAATATTTGACTATGATGTTCATACACAACTAAATTATGTTATTAATAATGATTATTCTACACATCATCCATTAATACATACCTTAATTTTAGGATTCTTTTATAAAGTAGGAGGAGCATTTGGTAATTATAATTTGGGCATGCTTTTTTATACGATTACACAAATGATATTCGTAGTAGCAATAATGACATATGCAGTAGTATATTTAAGAAA
The DNA here is from genome assembly GCA_944390365.1 of uncultured Clostridia bacterium. Lineage (GTDB taxonomy): Bacteria > Bacillota > Clostridia > TANB77 > CAG-508 > CALXVA01. The sequence continues at coordinate 16,426 of CALXPW010000024.1, forward strand.
GAAAGGGATTAGTAGAAAAATTAGTTATGTAGTTGTAGCTTTTTACGCAATATTTCCACTAAATTCAATATTGACGATAAGTATTACAAAAGATATTTATTTTTCAGCATTTGTTTTGGCCTTTGTTGTTTGCTTAATGAAAATAAGAGATGATAATTGGAGATTTTCTAAAAACTACATAATATTTGCAATAATTACTATTTTTATGATATTATTTAGAAGTAATGCTATATATGCGTTAATAATTTCATTAGTAATAATGATGTTCTTAGGAATAAAAAAACACAAAAATATTCTTATTGCAATTTTAATATCTATTATACTTGCTACATCAGTAGAGACTGTATTGGAAAAACTACTAGATGCATATACAAAAAATGAAAAAGATATGTTAAGTATTCCATTGCAACAATTAGCTAGAGTAGGAAATGAATGTAAGGATCAACTTACAGAAGAAGAATATAAAGAAATCTCATATTATGTATCACCAGAATATTATAATGAATATTTATCAGATCCAATAAAGAATCATACAGATATTTCAAAAATAAGAAATGATTATAAAGAGTTTATTAGTATATGGTTTAAATATTTCATTAAATATCCAACTGTGTATTTGGAATCGTTCTTATATAATACACAAGGTTATTGGGATATAAATGATATTTCACATTCTCAAATTTATGGAATTAACAAAGAAAGTAGGACAGGATATCTACTTACGGGTACTAAAGAAGGGTATAATGTAGAACATATATCTTATTGTAAACCAATAGAAAGTTTATATGAATATTTGTTTACAGAAAACAAATATCAAAATATACCAGTAATATCGTTATTATTTGCACCAGCTATATATATATGGATTTATATAATATGTTTAGCCTATAATATATACAGAAAAAAAACAGAATCTATTATAGTTTTAACTTTCTTTGCAGGTTTATTTATTACTTTATTAGTAGGGCCAACATGCTTAATACGTTATGTTTACCCATTTGTAATATGTGTACCAGTTATAATAAGTGACGTATTTATTGATAGAAATAGAAAATAGAAAAGAGGAATTTTTTATGAAAAGAGTTTTAACATATGGCACATTTGATTTATTACATTATGGACATATTAGATTATTACAAAGAGCAAAAGCACTTGGTGATTATTTAATAGTTGCCCTATCTACAGACGAATTTAATGCAATAAAAGGTAAAAAAGCATACCACAACTATGAAACAAGGAAGAAAATGTTAGAGGCAATAAGGTATGTAGATTTAGTTATACCAGAAGAGTGTTGGGAACAAAAAATATCAGATGTCCAAAAATATGATGTAGATATAGTTGTTATGGGAAGTGACTGGGCTGGAAGCGATAAATTTGATTACTTACAAGATTATTGTGAAGTTGTTTATTTAGATAGAACAGAAGGAATATCTACAACAAAAATAAAAAAAGATTTGGAATTACAAGAACCAATTATTGGAGTGTGTCAAATTCCAAAAACTAAACAGGAAAGAGAACAAGAAAAAGCAAGAGAAAAAAATAAATAATTAAAAAGGAGATAAATATGCATACCTTAGTAGAAATAATAAAAGATCATATTCAATATAGACAGCAAATATTTAAACTCGCAAAAGCAGATTTAGTTAAAACATATCGTGGAGCTGCATTGGGTTGGGCGTGGGCCATTATAAAGCCAGCTGTAACAATATTTGTATATTGGTTTACATTTCAGATAGGATTAAGAGGAAGTAGTGAAGTAGAAGGTTTTCCATTTTTCTTATGGCTTATTTCAGGTGTTATACCATGGTTTTATATGAATGATATGATTACAGGAGGAACAGAATGTATAAGAAAGTATAGTTATTTAGTAACAAAAATGAAATTTCCAATTTCTACAATTCCTACATTCTTTAGTATATCAAAGTTTATGGTACATTTAGCTTTGATGGCAATAATGATAATTATATTTATTGTAATGGGATATCCACCAGATATATATTTATTACAACTACCAATATATATGTTATTAAGTTTTTTGTTTTTTACAGCATTTTCATTATTTGCATCCTTACTTGCTTGTATGAGTAAAGATTTTGCAAATTTAGTAAAATCTTTAGTAACTGCAGTTTTTTGGCTATCTGGAATAATTTGGAATATAAATACAATGAAAAATATACCATGGCTTAAAATGTTGTTAAAAGTAAATCCTGTAACATACTTGGTAGAAGGTTATAGAAATTGTTTCATACATAAAACTTGGATTTGGGAAAGCCCTAAAACTTTAGTTGCCTTTTTAATAATATTGTTAGTATTGATTGCAATATCAATATGGACATATAGAAGACTGAGAAAAGAAATTCCAGATGTATTAAATTAAGAAAGGAAAATTTGAATGGAAAAAAAAGATATTGTAGTAAAATTCGACCATGTAACAAAAATATATAAACTTTTTAAAAATGATAAAAGAAGGCTATTATATACGTTTTTTAAAAAGATAAAATATAAAGAGAAAAAAGCTGTAAATGATGTTTCATTTGATGTAGAAAGAGGAGAGGCAGTTGCTTTATTTGGAAAAAATGGGGCTGGAAAATCAACAATACTAAAAATGATAACAGGTGTTGCTTTTCCTACAAGTGGAACTATAACTGTAAATGGTAGAGTTAGCGCATTACTTGAACTTACTTCTGGATTTGATCCAGAATTTACTGGTAGAGAAAATATATTTTTAAAAGGACAGCTTCTTGGATTAAAAGATACAGAAATTAGGGAGTTAGAGCAGGAAATAATAGATTTTGCAGAGATTACAGAATATATAGATCAACCAGTTAGAACTTATTCAAGTGGTATGAAAGCTAGACTTGGATTTTCAATCAACGTTAATATTAGACCGGAAATATTGATAGTAGATGAAGCACTTAGTGTTGGAGATGAAGAATTTAAAAATAAATGTATAAAAAAGGTAAACGAAATTATAAATAAAGATGAAGTAACACTTCTTTTTGTAACACACTCTACTACTATGGCAAAAGAATTTTGTACTAGAGGAATTGTTATGGAAAGTGGTAAAAAGACGTTTGATGGTGATATAGATACTGCAATTGAAAAATATGAAAAAACAGTGAAAAAATAAAAGGCTATTTAGTAGACTTTTTTGAAACATTAAAAGGAAAATATATTATAAAGAAGGTGAAGACAATAAATTTATTAGCAGCATTAATTGTATTTAACTTAATAATAATAATTTATCAAGTTGTAGTAGAGGTATTTTCTGCAATATTTAGCATTGAGGGAATACAACTAGATAAAGCAAAATTTCAAATAATATCTATTTTAACTGGCACTGGTTTTACTACAGCAGAAAGTGAACTTATGCTGGCAACTAAAAGAAGAAGAAAACTTACACAGACGATGATTTTATTTAGTTATATATTTAATGTTACTATATTATCTACTATTGTAAACATATTTATATCAACTGCAAATACAAGCCTTGTGGAGATAGTAATAGGAGTAATTCTAACTATAATAAATTTTACAATTTTGATTATATTCAATAAGTCAGGAAAAATTAGAAGTATTTTTGATAAAAAAGTTAAAGTATTGGCTATGCAATTTAGAAAAAGAAAGGGAAATTCTATTTCTGTATATGATGTATATGGAGAAAAATGTGTTGTTGAAGTAAATCTTAGAGGCTTAAATAGAAAAATACAAGATAAAACTCCAAAAGACTTAGATAAAGAATATAACATTCAAATATTGGTTATAAAAAGAGGAGAGGAACTATTTACTAATATAGAGAAAATGGAAATAAAGAGAAATGACATTTTGATTGTATTTGGTAATTTAAAGAATATAAAAAAATTATTTAGATTAAATAGAGTAGCAAGTAAGAAAAAAGTTAAATAGATAAAACAAAAAGCATCTAAATTTTGATATTAGGTGCTTTTTGTTTGTGTATTTGACTATTTATAAAATACTATATATTTTCTATTTTTCTAACTTATGATATACTTTTTTACCCTTTCTTAAAATAGCATATCCTTCTTTAAAATCGTTATCAGATAAAACATAGTTTACGTCAGAAACTTTTTCATCATTTAAAGTAATACCACCTTGGTTAATAAGTGTTCTTGCTTGTCCTTTTGAAGGAGCCATACCAGCTGTAATAATCGCATCTAAAATAGAAATGTTTGCTTCTACTTTAGAAGTTGGCATGTTTTCTAAAGAACCATGTCCTTCAAATAAAGCTTTAGCAGCTTCTTCAGCTTTTTTTGCTTCTTCTTCACCATGAATTAGTTTGGTTATTTC
>CALXPW010000025.1 GCA_944390365.1 uncultured Clostridia bacterium
TAGGAAGTAATCCAACAACCCCAAGTGCAGAAGCAGGTTATTATACATTTACAGAATTTAGTTCAAGTTATAGTGGACAATTGAAAGATACAGATACAAATTATGAAACAGATTATAACCAAATGGAGTCACTGGAGATAAATGATATAGATGATAGATATTGGTTGGCATCTCGTATTGTGGACTCTAACTCTAACAGCTCGTACTTCTGTGTCCGCTATGTGTCCGCTAGTGGGTGCGTTTGCAGCGGCAGCTTGTGCTATGTGGATTCTCGCGGCAACGCCAACGCCCTTACCTATTCGAATGGCCTCCGCCCTGTGTTCACTCTGAAATCTGGAATCAAGGTAACAAGTGGAAACGGTGAATCAGGCACACCATACACCTTAGGGTTATAATCGCAACAATAGAGTATTATAAGGTATTACGAGGGCCTCAGGTCCTCGCAATGTGGCCGGCTTTAGTCGGCCAAATCTGAAAACAATGAGAAAGACGTAAGTAATTTCGATACAAGTAATGTAACGGATATGTCTAGTATGTTTGATGGTTGTGAGTCATTACAGAAACTAGACGTAAGCAATTTCGATACAAGCAACGTAACGGATATGTATGGTATGTTTTATAATTGTAGCTCATTACAAGAACTAGACGTAAGCAATTTCGATACAAGTAACGTAACGGATATGTCTGCTATGTTTTTTTCTTGTACAGCATTAAAAAATGTATATGTAAGTAATAAATGGAAAGAACCAGAAGGACAAGAAATTTTTGGAGGTTCGTGTACAATAGACTCAGTAACAGTAATATAAAATGATTACTGAAAAATAGAAAAATTATAGAAATTAGATAATGAAGAAATTATAGAATGAAGAACAAGCATTGACAAAGCCAAAAAATAGTGCTACAATGTTAACATAATTTTTGGAAAGGAGGCCCTCAGTTATGAAGGACCGGAAAACTTCAATTTTGTCCGTATTTTTGGCGTTGTGCATGATTTTTCTGATGAGTAGTTTTACTGTATACGCAGTAGGCTATGAAACGGAAAAAACTGGCACGGTGATGGTGCAGGAATTCCTTTCTCTGAGGAATGCACCGTCTAAAAGTGCCGAGAGAATCAAAAAACTCTCGAACGGCGAAAACGTATTTATTACAGGAGAGGAAGGCGATTTCTACACAATTAGAACACAGGACGGAAGCACAGGGTATGCTTTAAAAAGGTATATCTTACTTCCGGCAGAAGAAACTGGAAAGCAGTTCTTGTGCGAAGTGAGAATCGATAATGATTCGAGTGGAGCAAATCGGAACTACAATATGGCTCTTGCCTGTACCAAATTGGATGGTTATAGGATGGAGCCGGGCCAGCAATTCGAATGGTATTCTGTTGTTGGCATTGCCAACAAAGAAAATGGCTACAAAATTGCCACCGTAATTAGTGGTGGCAAGTATGTAGATGGATACGGTGGAGGTGTATGCCAAGTATCGAGTGCACTCTACAATGCAGTCCTAAAACAAGGACTGCAGGTAGATAAAGTCTATCATCATAGTATTCCTTCTTCCTATGTGGCAGAGGGGTATGATGCAACCGTATCCTGGTCCTCTGACGAAAGGTATAGGAAGACATTGGTGTTTACCAACAATGCTGGATTTCCTATCCAAATCGAGGCATTCACGGATGGTGGGACTGCCATTATCCGGCTTTATCAAATCCTGTAAAAGCGCTCTTCTAATTTAGAAGAAAAATTGAAGTAATCTAGACCAATGGCAATTCTGATAAATTTATCGGAGTTGCCATTGGTTTTTCTGTACAACAAGGCTAAGTTTCCTTGGACCGAAATTGTTATCACGTTTGAGATTTACTCATTCCAGTCGGAAACTTAGAATTGGAAAAAACAAGAAAAGGCAACAATTCTTAAATAAATTGTTGCCCTTTCATAATCAGGATTATAGTGTCAAACGTTGCCTTTCTTCAAGAGAGTACATCTTTTTTAACTCTTTGAAGATAGCTTCTCTTTTACTTTTATTTTCAGGGATAAAAGAAAAGAAAGGATCACCTTTTTCACAAATAGCGTTTTTATTGGGATGCACTATAGTACACCCAATGCCAAAAGCCCTTGCAATGGTTTCAACCTCAGGAGTTATTGCATCAATAGCAATAATTCTTGCAGGTTTAATAATTTTACCATTGCACTTAGTCCTACAGGTTATCTGGTTGTAAGTTTTCAGTCTTAATGTCGCCTCATTTAGCTCATGTAATGTAAGCCAAATGCTAGGAAACTCTGTTATATCCTCCTCATTAACTGCGTTAGGATCGGAGTCACAGTCCATTGGAAAAACGTGAGCAATTAAATCAGGGGACATATTGTAGGCAAAAAGGACATTCCCACCTAATCCATAAAAAGATATATTTTTATTACTGATAGTAGAAAAAGAAATAAAATTTCTATTTTCAAACTGTCCAAAATAGGTTGAAGGATCGTTGGGATTTGATAGCTTTGTACCTACTCTTACCAGAAAACTAAATTTACTACCACGAGGAAGCTCCGAAATAAAGCCCTGTTCCTCTATTTGAGTATGCAAACAAATATCTTTGCAAGCATATTCTCTACATTCTTTATATGTAGGATTCTTTTGAACTTTAGCCAGAGAAGACCGGGAAATTTCCCATTCTTTACTTCGCATTTTCTTTTTAGTAGAACCATCAGAAGATGCTAAATAAAGAACTTTTGATGAATTTGAAATTGCCATAAAAAATCTCCTTTAATTTATTTCCTGATTGGTTAATAAAAAATACAACTACAGCAAATTGCCGTAAATCTTATTTATTATAGCATAATTTTATGTAAATTGCAATATTTTACCAAATATGTTATAATAACAAAGTATCAATATTTAATTGGCTATATTTGATAAAATACTAGATTAAACAATAGGAGAAGCTAATGATACTAATAGATTATTTAAAAAAGTTGTTTCGTAAAGAGAAAAGTAGTATAGAGCCAACAAAAACAACCGAATTATCTATAATAGACACATCTGACATAGAAATAGATAGAAATTTAACAAAAGAAGAAAATGAAAGTAGAAAAAAGCTTTTTGAAGAGATAATCTCAGAAAATTTTTCTACTTTTATTACCTATGGAGATGATATTGCTAAAAAAACTAATTATTATATGGATATCATAAGAAAAAGGCTCAACCAAAATATAGACGAAAATAAATCACTTGCTAGTAATGTTTCATTAGAGCAAGCAATTAGACAAAAAGTTAAAATAATATTTAACAATGCAGAAATAGATAGTATTTTAAATGATTTGAACGAACTAAAAAGAAATTGCGAATTAAGAATAATTGCATTAGAAGATTTTGGAAATATTGAATTAAAAAAATCTAAAAGAAAAATATTTTTTATGAGTGAAAAAACTGATGCTATAAAAATAAACTCTATTAATAATGCAATTTCTAGACTTTCTGTAAATATTAAAATTATAAACATGCTAACTTATAGCGTAAGAAATGAGCAATTGACTTATTTGAATGAGAATTATACATTAAATACATTTATAAAAGATAGTGATGAAAAGGAAAGTAAAAAAATTGCAAATACAGTCTTAAATGAAAAATTCGAAGAATTAAGAAGTTCTATAAATGCTATTGCAACATTTTCAAATGTAACGTTTCCAGTTATTGAGGGCAAAGCTATAGATAAGTTGGATATAAATAGCATGCCATTAGATAAAAAAGTAGAAGCTATAGTATTGGCTAAGAAATACTTAGATTTGTATGTGGCACAAAATAGAGAAAAATTGTTATCGCCAGGAGGACTTTTAGAAAGAGCAAAAGAATATCAAAGTAAATTATGGGAAGAAATAGAAAGCGATTATTTAGATATTCCATTGTGGGCAAAGAAAGCCTTTCCAGATACTGTTATTAAAGAAAAAGGAAGATTATATCCAAGAATAATAAATAGATTTCACTATAAGTATTATAATAGATTAGAAAATATTGAAAGACTAATTAAAGTATTTGGAGAAGAAATTCCAGATGACTTTAAAGAAAAATTTTATAAAACTAAATTTTATTTTCACGCTTTATTATGTGAAACCGAAAAATTTGATTCACACAAGAGTGCACCTATAGAAATAAAAAGTGAAGAAGAGAGAAAATATTATCTTAAATTCATAACAGAAATTGTAGATAAAATGCATAGAGAGTCAAATGATGGTGAACTAATAAAATTTATGGATAAGCATTTGTCTTTAAAAAATCCAAATGCCATATTAGAAGAGTATGATAAATTTATTGCACTATTAAGAATCGAAGAGTTTGGACGAGATGGCCTATTTACACTAATGTTCTATACAGCAGATTTTAAAGATAATCCTAACAGCTATTGTTGCCTTGATCAAATAAATCCTAAATATGCATTAGATGCTAATTTACAAATATATAAGTATAATCCTTCAACAATGGCAAAAGATATACTTAAATTGTGGAGAGCAACAGATAATTTAGAAAAAAGGTACAATGGATTTTGGGGAGATTATAATGATGGTTGGGATTTTGCTGAAAAAATAAATCAAGGGCTGTATCCACGTTCTAATCCATGCGTTGATAGTTACATATATGGTAGTAAATTAGAATATTATAAATTTTTAATTCAAACAATTAGAGATTATAATAAAAATGCAAGGGAAAATGGTATTAATTTAGGACATAGATTTTATTACTATTTAAGAACAGGATTGCGCAAAGGTCAATTTTTAGCAATGTATGCCTACCTAATGGAAGGCTTTAGTAATGGGAAATTTACTAAAGAGGAAGTATTACAGTACATTAAGGACAAAGGAAGAGTTACAGAATATGAAATAATGACAAGGGATATATTAGAAGATTATTTAAGAAAAAACTTAAATGATGTAGATTTTGCTTATTTTAATGAAAAGTTTACAAAAGTGCCTGATAGTCCAACAGCTTATACGAAATATTATTGTAGTGCAAGCCGTTTGGGATTATGGAAAAGAACAGAAGAAGATATACGTTTATTTGGGGAAAACAAATCACTTACCTTTGATTATTATAAATTTATTGTAGATACGTGTAAAGCATTTAATAAAATTGGAGTAGATGGATGGGTATTTACCGAGACCTGTTTATATTTTGAAGAGAAAGGTGCATATTTGCATGGAAAGATAGCAAAGGAAAAAATTAAAGATGAATTATTAAAAAATTATAATATCAGTCAAAGAAAATATGAAACTAGCTATGATGGAAGAAAAGTTTTAGCAGACGAATTTTATATAGAATGTAAAGCAAATAAAGCAATATTTAGACTTGGAACTATCTACAAACAAAAATTTAGTGAACCTAGATTTCTTGAATTATTTTATTTTTTAAAAAGCAATAGAAAATTCTATAGAAATATAGATAATGATGACGAAATAGAAAAGTAGATAGACAGATTATTTAAAACTATCATGCAATTTATGTCCAATACAAAACGTCAATACTGATGTAATTGACTTTATAAAAAGTAATAAATGTGATATAATGACAAGCAGAGTAAACTAAGTTGAAAAATTAACATTTTATGAAAATAGATTATTATATATTTTAATTTAAAATAAATAAAGAAAGAATAAAACAAGATAAATTATATAAATCAGATTTTGATTTATTAGTAGAAGAAATAGAAAAGCAGGAGAGTAAAGAAGATGAGTGAAAATAAAATGAATATCAACTGGTACCCAGGCCACATGGCGAAAACAAAAAAACAAATAATAGAAGACCTAAAACTAATAGATGTAGTAGTAGAAATATTAGATGCACGTATACCAATCTCTAGTAGAAATCCAGATATAGCTGAATATACAAAGAACAAAAAGAAAGTCATTGTTCTAAACAAATATGACTTAGCAGATGAAAAGCAAAATGCTAAGTGGATAGAGCATTTTAAAGAAAATGGTATAGAGGCAGTACTAGTAAATTCAAACTCAGGAGAAGGAATAAATAAAGCAATTAGCAAGATAGAAGAGGTATATAGTAGTGGAAAAAGTCAATACGAAAATAAAGGAAGAATAGGAAAAGCAATAAGAGTTATGATACTTGGAATACCAAATGTAGGAAAATCTTCTTTTATAAATCGTATATCAAAGAAAAATTCAGCAACAGTTGGAAATAAGCCAGGAGTAACCAGACAAAAACAATGGATACGAATAAATCAAAACATAGAGCTACTTGACACTCCTGGGGTGCTATGGCCAAAATTTCAAAGTGAGGAAGTAGCACTAAATTTAGCATATACGGGAAGTATAAAAGACGATGTGCTTGAAACAATAGAAATTGGATTTAATTTATTAAGATTACTTATAGATAAGCATTTAGACAAATTGCTAGAGAGATATAAATTAAATAAAGAAGAAGTAGACGAAATATATAATTTAGATATTGCAGAAAATGAAAAAGTGCTTGAGGTAATGCATTTAATAGGAAAGAGAAGAGGAGCACTAATTTCAGGAGGAAATATAGACGAAGAAAAAGTAGCTAAAATTATATTAGATGATTTTAGAAGTGGAAAAATAGGAAGAATAACATTGGAGGAGATTTAATTTTATTGTTTTATAGTTAACTATACTTAAACTATGAGGGATTGGCACAATTAGATAATACAGATTTTAAACGTAATATATTTAGTTATATTTTTTTAAAATTGAACAGAGTGTACAAACTTCTTTGTAAAATATAGAAAGGAGTATAAATGATAGAAATAATAGAAATAATAGAAAGACCAAAAAATATTGCAGATGTAAATACAATGTCTCCACTTACTTGGGCATATATTGGAGATAGTGTATATGAACTATATGTAAGAGAATTTTTAGTGAATACAACTAAGTTAAAACCACACAAGCTACATATAGAAGCAATAAAATATGTAAAAGCAAAAGCTCAAGCAGAAATATTAGAAAGAATTGAAGAAAAGCTAACAGAACAAGAAAAAGAAATTGTAAAAAGAGGAAGAAATGCAGAAAACCATCATCTTCCTAAAAATGCAACAGTACAAGAATATATGTATTCTACAGGTTTTGAAGCTTTAATAGGTTATTTATATTTAACAAAACAAGATGAAAGACTAAAAGAAGTTCTAGATTTTTGTATAGAAAAATGTGATGATAAATAAGAGAAAAATAAAAAGTAATAGAAAAAGAGTATTAGCAATTGAAAACTAATACTCTTTAATATTTGGTGACCCCTACGGGAATCGAACCCATGATTCAGCCTTGAGAGGGCTGCGTCTTAACCGCTTGACCAAGGGGCCAAAATAAATAACATATATATTTATACCATAAAATTGGGTAAATAGTCAATATGTATAAAGAAAAAAATACAAAACCCTTAAATTTAAAAGAAAATTCCCATTTTGTGCCTTTGCCGAAAATTACTTTTACGTTTAACTAAAATGCATATTTCGTAATAAAAACCACATCACTATCAGTTTTAAAAGCTAATAGTGATGTGGTACATCTTTAAATCATAAGAAGCAAAGTATTTGCTATTTCATTGATTATAAATTCTTTTTGCTGTTTTTTCTCAATTTGAGGAACATATATTCCTTCAATGAAAGGATCATGATCTTTAACGATTATTGCAATCCAAATCAAATTTAAATTGTCCTCTGCATTATAAGAATTAACTTTTTTAGGCTGACCTGTAATGCCAATAGCAACATCTGCAAATGTACGTTTTTTTGCGGCATTAGCCATGCAAAGTGCAACTTCCGAACTATAAACAGAATATTTAGCAATTATTTCAGAGGGAACACCTTCTTTAATTTTTGCTAAGTTACAACAAGTTACAAAACTTTCGTGAAAAACTTTTGAGCAACCTTCAATATTTGTAATTTCACTTGCAATTCCTCCATTTGTAAAGTCTTCCATTGTCGTGATAGTCCAGTCCTTCTCCATAAGCCTACTCACAATTTCAGCCCATTTGCTCCGTTTAATTTTCATAATTACCTCCAAATTTGAATACGTAATTAAAATGAATAATACGAAATATGTATAGAATTATATCACAAAGCATATTGATTTTCAATATTATGCTTTGAAAGATATGACATATTATGCTTTGAAAGATATGAAAAAGTAAGGATAATTTTTTCAAAAGAAAAAATCAACCATTTTATCGATTGATTTTTATAGCTATTTGTTCAATTATAAATTAACAAAACATTCTTGGTGGAGATGAGGAGAGTCGAACTCCTGTCCAATAATCCATCCATACAAACTTCTCCGAGTGCAGTTTGTTAAAAAATTCCCTAAAAATAAACTAACAAACAAATTTAAAATTTAGGTAGCCAAATAATTACCCTTTATTCCTATGGCGCAGAATAAATTCGTTTCCTACTATTTTGTCGCCTTATCTCTAACCGTAGGCAATTAAAGTAAGACGTGCCGCTAAACTAAGCAGCGTAAGCTAATTCTCTATTATTATCAGCGTTTATTTTTAAAATTCGCTTTTTTATAGTGGCCGAAGCGACCATCCACTACTCGCTATTCGTACTTCAAAATTACTGTCGAAACCAAATACATCCCCAAGTAACAATATTTATTATACTATAAATTAAAAAAAATAACAATATATTTAGAAAAACTTCAGTGTTAAAACAAAAAAGAATATAAATTAGTATATGCAAATCCAGCAAGAATATGTTAACATTCTTGCTGGATTGTTTACAACGATTTACAATTATTTTTGAGGTAATTTCAATGCTTGTTTCATTAAATTGCCTTTTGCGTCGTATTTCTGCCACAATATCATTTGAATCATATCTCCTTTTTTGACACTTTCATATAAATTCCTGTCATCTAAAGTTTCAGAATACCCATTGTACTCAACTGTTACCCAATATCCAGCTGGTTGAATTAAATGTTTTATTGCTATAGATTTCGTATGAGGATTGTAAGTATTTATCGAATAAATTCGAATAGGATTATATGTCATGATTGTGACTTTAGCATTTACCATAGTCTTTTTAGCAAAGAATAAATATCTGCTTTTATAAATAGCAAAACTACTTAATGCTAAAGAAAGTAATAAAGCAAACCGTTTCATAATAACCTCCTTGTAATTACTCTGAGGGTTGTGCTTACGAATAAGTGTATTTTCAAAAGCACAATAAAAATTGTACTCACCATATTATACAATATTTTACATATAATAACAAGCAATAAAAAAATATTCAAAAAATTTATCAAAAATTGTTTACTTTTAATATATTTTTGTATACAATATACGTATTAAAAGAGAGAAATCAAAAGAAAAAATGAAAGGGGCTATAGCCAATGAAAATATTGATGCTAACATGGGAATATCCACCAAGAATAGTTGGAGGAATTGCAAGAGTAGTGCATGATTTATCAAAAAGATTGATAAAAGATGGACACGAAGTTACAGTAGTAACATATAAGGATGGAGATACGCCATATTATGAGAACGATAAAGGCGTAGAAGTATATAGAGTAGATAACTATATGATACATCCAAATAACTTTATAGACTGGATTTTACAGCTTAACTTTAATTTAACAGCAAAAGCTACAGAAATAATGAATAAAAAAGGAAAATTTGACGTAATACATGCACATGATTGGCTAGTAGCAAATGCAGCAAAAACATTAAAAAATTCATTTAATATCCCAGTAGTATCTACAATACATGCTACAGAATCTGGCAGAAATTCTGGAATACATGATGAAACACAAAGATACATAAATGACACAGAATGGCTTTTAACTTATGAATCAACAGAAGTAATAGTTAATAGTAATTATATGAAAAGCCATGTACAAGGATTATTTGGACTACCATTTGATAAAATAAATGTAGTGCCAAATGGAATTAACTTAAACAACTTTACAGGAATAGATAGAGATTATGATTTCAGAAGACAATACGCAATGGATAATGAAAAAATAATACTTTATTTAGGAAGATTAGTGTATGAAAAAGGTGTACAACATTTAATATCAGCAATGCCTAAAATTTTAGCAAACTATCATGATGCTAAACTAATAATTGCTGGAAAAGGTGGAATGCTTGACGAATTAAAAGCACAAGCAGAAAATATGGGTCTTGCAAATAAAGTATATTTTACAGGATACTTAAACTCAAAACAAGTACAAAAAATGTACAAATGTGCTGATGTAGCAGTATTCCCAAGTACGTACGAACCATTTGGAATAGTTGCGCTAGAAGCAATGTTAGCAGGAGTTCCAACCGTAGTATCAGATGTAGGAGGATTAAACGAAATAGTAGAACATAGAGTAGATGGTATGAAGAGTTATGCAGGAAACCCAAACTCAATAGCAGATTCAGTATTAAGCTTACTATTTGATGCAGGACTTTCAGCAAATGTGGCAAAAAAGGCAAAAGCAAAAGTAAAAGAGCAATTCAACTGGAACAAAATTGCACAAGATACACATTATATATATGAAAAAGCAATTTGTAAAACAATGGCAGAAAGACAAGCAGAGCAAATTGAACAAGAAAAAGCTAAGAAAGCAAGCAAAGCAAAAAATACAGAAAAAGAAATTACAAATTTACTTACATTCAGAAAAAAACATGCCTATGCTTAATTTTGGCACTTTTGGGGACAGGTCTAAATGAGACAAGCTTGTCATCTTTGGGGACAGGCCTAAATGAGACAAACTTGTCGCCTTTGGGGACAGGCTCTTTTCCGACATCTCTGTCGGGTTTGGGGACAAGCCTCTTGAAATTATAATTTGTTAAGTAAATATTAGAGGAGATAAAGTTATGAATGTTTATGACACAGCTAATAAACTAGCAAAAGAAATTCGCGAATCAGAAGAGTATAAGTCTTACAAAAACTTGAAAGATTCAATTATGGCTAATCCAACTTCAAAGAAGAAGATTGAAGAATTTGAACAGCTTAGGTATGAAGTGCAATTAACACAATATACTGGCGAAAATAGAGACGAAGAAAAGACAAAAAAATTAGAAGAAATGTATGCAATGTTAGTTCAAGATGAACAAATAAAAAATTACTTCGATTTAGAAGTTAAGTTTAATGTTATGATAGCAGATGTAAATAAAATTATAGCAGAAGCAATAAGAGATGTACTTTAAAATTCTTAGTATGAGAAATAAAACCAAAATGTCGATAATATGTGGAAAATAGTTATTGTTTAGAATTTTGATATGTTTTTATAAAGAAAGGAAACGAACAAATGGAATATATAATAACTATAGCAATAATGATAACATCAATTATACTATTAAAAATGGGACTAAATATTCATATTAAAGACGTAAAAAAGATAAAAGAAATAGGATATGACAAAGAGCTAAATAAAATAGCAAGTAAATTTCCAGATAATAAAGAAATTTGTACTGAAATTTTAGAAAAGCTAGATAATAAAAAAGTAAAAATAGAGGAAGAAAAAGATTCTAAAACAAGTTTGTACATAGCAATATCTGATAAAATTATTATAGCAGATATAAAGGACACTTTTACTAGAATCCAGACAATAGCGCATGAATGCCTACATTCAGTGCAAAACAGAACAATGCTATTATTTAATTTTATATTTTCAAATATATCTATAATATATTTTCTAGTAGCAATATTTCTAGTTCTATTCAATGTGCTAGACGGATTTGTATTTGTTCAAATATATATTGGAATAGGTATAATCAGTTATGCTATAAAGTCATATTTAGAAACAGATGCAATGACTAAGGCATTTTATGTAGCAAAAGAATATATGGAGGAAACGTCTAAAACAAGTGCAAATATAACACAAAAAGAAGTAGAGTTGTTATTAGATAATATGGAAAAATTAAATAAAATAGGAATTACACTAACGAATTTTTATCTTATAGTAGGAATTATACTAAAAATAACATTTTTATGTATAATAGGTTTAATATTCTAAAAAAATTGTACAAATAAAAACGTTAAAATGAAGAAGCTAAGTTTAAACTAATTTAGTTTCTTTTTTGTTGCGTAAATAAGACCTGTCCCCAAGTATGCCAACTATGTCCTTTTAGGGACAGGTCTTTTTGGGACAAGTTTGTCTCATTTAGACCTGTCCCAAAAGGTGACAAAAAATTTCTGCTCAACCCCTTTAAAAAATTGGTAATTTGTAGTAAAATAGATAGTAAATTGTTATTTTTAAGGAGATTTTAATGAATAAAAAATGGGAATGCTATGAGATTGATGAAAAAGAACTAAAAGAGTTTATGCAAAAGTATAATTTGAACGAGCTTCTAGCAAGAGTTCTACTTAATAAAGGCATAACAAATAAGGAAGATATTGACTTATTTATGAGTCCTACAAGAAAAGATTTTCACAATCCACTTTTGATGCCAGATATGGAAATTGCAGTTAATAGAATTTTAAAGGCTATTGATAATAATGAAAAAATTATTATTTATGGAGATTATGATGCTGATGGAATTACAAGTATTACTGTACTAAAAAGCTTTTTAGAGGAGAGAGGGTTAGAAGTAGATTCGTATATTCCAAACAGGTTAGATGAGGGCTATGGGTTAAATAAAGAGGCAATTAAGAAAATATTTGATGATGGCCATAGATTGATGATTACTGTTGATTGTGGAATCTCTGGAATAGATGAAGTTGATTATGCAAATTCTTTAGGTATGGAGGTTTTAATAACAGACCATCACGAGCCAGCACAAACTCTACCAAATGCATTAGCTGTGGTTGATGCAAAAAGGAAAGATAATGAGTATCCATTTAATCAGCTAGCTGGTGTGGGTGTTGTGTTTAAACTTATACAAGCAATTTCTATTAAGCTAAATTTAGATGAAAAAGAATATTTAAAATATTTAGATATTGTCTGCATTGGTACAATTTCTGATATTGTTCCACTAGTGGATGAAAACAGAGTTATTGCTAAGCTTGGACTAAAGCTTGTTAATCAAACGCGAAACATAGGACTAAAGGCTCTATTAGAGGTTGTTGGTTTCAAGGAGATAGATTCAGGAACTATATCGTTTGGAGTTGCACCAAGAATAAATGCTTGTGGAAGAATGGGACATGAGCAAATTGCTTTAGATTTGTTTTTATCAAAAGATTATGATACTGCAAAAAAGCTTGCTATAAAACTTAATGAATATAATATTGAAAGGCAGTCAATAGAAAAGAGAATATTTGATGAAGCAACAGAAAAAATAGAAAAAGAGGAAAAGAATAATGCTTGTATAATTGTTGGTGGAGAGAGCTGGCATCATGGCATTATTGGTATAGTTGCCTCAAAGGTAACAGATATGTATTTTAAACCATCAATCTTAATTTGTTTTGAAGAAAACGTAGGAAAAGGTTCAGGAAGAAGCATTCCAGGGTTTGATTTACACGAAGCTCTAATGAAATGTAGCGATGAGCTAGAAAAATTTGGTGGACATGCAATGGCAGTTGGTGTAACAGTTGCAAAAGACAAGTTTGATGAGTTTAAAGCAAAGTTAGAAGAATATGCAAAACAATGTGACATAGATAAAATAGTTCCAATAATAAATATAGATAGTGAAATACAGTTAAAAAATATTGATATAGAGAGTGTTAGAAGTTTAAAAATGTTAGAGCCTTTTGGAGAAGCAAATAAAACTCCACTGTTCTTATTTAAAAACTTAAAAATTAATTCTATAAGAGCACTATCAGAAGGAAAACATTTAAAGCTAACACTAAAAGAAGATAATTTTATGATAAATGCAATAGGCTTTAATATGGGGGATTTATCGGAAAAATATCTTCTAGACGATAAAGTAGATGTTGTAGGAAACTTAGAGATAAATTCGTTTAATGGAAATGAGAGTATTCAAATTGTAATAAAAGATTTAAGAAAGTCATATTGAGCAAGTAAGGGGGGATTTTATGTCAGAATATAAAGAAGTAGGAATAGAAGATATAATATCTACAGTAAAAAAACAAAAAGGAAGACGTGACATTAAAATAATACAAAAGGCTTATGAGTATGCTAAGGAAAAACATGGTGACCAATTAAGAAAATCAGGTGAACCATATATTATTCACCCTTTGCAAGTCGCATATACGCTTGCTACATTAGGAATGGATGATAACACTATATGTGCAGCACTTTTACATGATGTATTGGAAGATACAGATGCAACATATACAGACCTAGAAAAAGAGTTTAATTCAGAAGTTGCATATATGGTTGATGGAGTTACTAAACTTGGAAAATTAAAATATGCTAGTGTAGAAGAGCAACAAGTAGAAAATTACAGAAAAATGTTTCTTGCAATGGGAAAGGATATTCGTGTAATTTTAATAAAACTTGCAGATAGGCTCCATAATATGAGAACACTAAAATATTTGTCAAGAGATAGACAAATAGCAATTGCAAAGGAAACAATGGAATTATATGCGCCTCTAGCAAATAGATTAGGTGTGTATTCTTTAAAATGGGAATTAGAGGACTTATCATTTAAATATCTATACCCAGAAGATTTTAGAGAAATAGTTGAAGGAATAGACAAGAAAAGAGAAGAAAGACTTAAATTTATAGAATTGATAATGGATCAAATTAAGGCAGAGTTAAAGAAGCAAAAGATAGATGCAGAGGTAACTGGAAGAGCAAAACACTTATATAGTATATATAGAAAAATGAAAAGAGATAATTCTACATTAGACCAAATTTATGACCTATTTGCTCTAAGAATTATTGTAAACTCTGTAAAAGATTGTTATGCAGCACTTGGAATTGTGCATGATTTATATAATCCAATGCCAGGCAGGTTTAAAGACTATATAGCAGTACCAAAACCAAATATGTATCAATCATTACATACAACCTTAATAGGGCCTAAGGGAACACCATTTGAAGTGCAAATTCGTACATGGGATATGCACAGAGTTGCAGAGTATGGTATTGCTGCACATTGGGCATATAAAGAGTCTAGTTTCTTTAGTGGAAAGAAAGCTAATGTAAAGGTAGAAGAGGATAAACTAGCTTGGGTTAGAGAAACACTAGAATGGCAAAGCGAGATGCAAGACCCAGAAGAGTTTATGCAAACTCTAAAAAAAGAATTGTTTGAAGACGAAGTATATGTATTTACTCCAAAAGGTGCAATAAAGGTACTTCCAAAAGGTGCTACACCTATAGATTTTGCTTACCAAATTCATGAGCAGATAGGACATCATATGGTGGGATGTAAAATAAATAGCAAAATGATGCCAATTATAACTCCTTTAAAAAGTGGAGATATAGTAGAAATACTAACTTCAGATCAATCAAAAGGACCAAGCAGAGACTGGCTTAAATTTGTAAAAAGTTCTGGAGCAAGAAACAAAATTTTATCATGGTTTAAAAAGAATCAAAGAGAAGAAAACATAGAAAAAGGAAAAGAAATAATAGAAAGAGAACTAAAAAAGATAGGTGTAAAACACGATGATTTATTTAAACCAGAATTTATAAATGCAGCATTAAATAGGTATAAATATAGCACAATAGACGATATGTATGCAAGTGTTGGCTTTGGTTCTATATCATCTGGAAAAATAATTGCGAGAATGCTTGAAGAATACAGAAAAGTACATAAAGAAGACGATATAGAAAAAACATTAGAGGCACTAGCAAAAGAAAAAGTACATAAAGAAAAGCCATCGCAAAATGGAATTATAGTAAAAGGAATAGATAACTGTTTAGTAAAACTTTCTAAATGTTGTAACCCTGTTCCTGGAGATGAAATAATAGGATATATAACAAGAGGAAGAGGGGTATCAGTCCATAGAACCGACTGTGTAAATACCAAAAAACTATTAGAAGAAGGAAATAGAATTATTGATGTATACTGGAGTGACACTAAAAAGACAGCATATAGTGCTGATATAGAAGTGTATGCAAATGATAGACTAGGACTTTTAGCAGATGTAGTTAAAGTGCTTGGAGATAATAAATGCAATATAATGGCAGTTACATCAAAAACAAACAGAGAAAGAATTGCAGTTATAGAATTAACAATAGAAGTTGAAAACACAGAAAAACTAAACAATGTGCTAAAAAATTTAAGAAAAGTAGATAGCGTATACGAAGTAAAAAGAAAGAAACAATAAGGAGAAAAACAATGTTATTAAAAGAACTAAGATTAACATCTTGTATAGCAAACATAATTACAAATTGCTATATAGTTGAAGATGAAAATACAAAAGAAACAATGGTAATAGACCCAGCTGGAGAGTGTGATAAAATTATAGAATTGTTAGATATAATTGGTGCAAAATTAAAGTATATATATTTAACACATTGCCATGGAGATCATATAGGAGCAGCTGAGGAGCTAAAGAATATTAAAGGTGGCAAAATACTAATACAGACAGATGATTATGAAGGATTAAAAAATCCAGAGGTAAATTTAACAGGATTTATGGCAGAAAAGCCTATACGATTAGAAGCAGATGCTAGAGTAAATGATGGAGATTTGCTACATGTAGGCGATTTAGAATTTAAAGTAATTCACACACCGGGGCATACAAAAGGTGGAAGCAGTTTGTACTGTGAAAAAGAGCAAATGCTATTTTCGGGAGACACACTTTTTAAAGGAATGTGGGGAAGAACAGATTTACCAACTAGCAGTTTTAATGACATAATTGCTTCTATATCAAATAAATTATTAGTATTACCTGATGAAACAATAGTATATCCAGGTCATGGAATACCAACTAAAATTGTTGAAGAGGAGCCTATATATTATAATTTGATGCCAGGAGAAGAATAAAGTGAAGATAAAAATTATTCTGTCGAAGTACATTATATATTTTGTCTTTTGTTTTCGTTCCCCCAACATTGCACAAACTGTATAAACTTCGCTAAAGCTTTGTTTAACAGTTTGTAAGCTTGTTGGTCCCCACCTTAAGAACTTCAACAAAAAGAAAAATATATAATGTACTTCCGTAGAAAATTATTATCGATATAAAAAATAGGAGGTTTTAAAATGAGCAAAGTAGAACCAAGAACATTACCAGGGTTTATGGAATTATTGCCCAATGACCAAATAAAGTTTAATAGCTTAGTAGATAAAATAAGAAAATCGTATGAAAAATTTGGATTTCTTCCATTAGATACCCCAATAATAGAAATGGCAGATGTACTTCTTGCAAAAGCAGGAGGAGAAACCGAAAAGCAAATTTATCGTTTTAACAAAGGCGAGACAGATTTAGCATTACGTTTCGACTTAACAGTGCCACTTGCTAAATATGTGTGTGAATATAACAATGATATAAGTTTTCCATTTAAAAGATACCAAATAGGCAAGGTATACAGAGGAGAAAGACCACAAAAAGGTAGATATAGAGAGTTTTATCAATGCGATATAGACATAATAGGAGATGGAGAGCTAAGCATAGTAAATGATGCAGAAATGCCAAGTGTAATTTATACAACCATAAAAGAATTTGGTTTTGATAATTTTACAATAAGAATAAACAATAGAAAACTTTTAAATGGACTATTTGCAGAATTAAGCTTAGAAGAGCAATCTGTAGAAATAATGAGAATAATTGATAAACTAGAAAAAATAGGAAGAGAAAATGTAGTAAAATGCTTGCAAGACTTAAATGTAGCAGATGAAAAGATAGAAAAAATCCTAAACTTTATAGAAATAGATGGAGAAACTGACGAAAAGCTACAAGAGTTAGAAAACTTAAACTTTACAAATGAACTATTTCTACAAGGATTAACCGAATTAAAAGAAGTAGTAAAATATGTAAGATTGTTTGGAGTACCAGATACAAACTTTAAAGTAGATTTAACAATTGCAAGAGGATTAGACTATTACACAGGAACAGTATACGAAACATTTTTAGACGACTACAGAGAACTAGGAAGCATATGCTCTGGTGGAAGATATGACAACTTAGCAGAATTTTATACAGATAAAAAAATGCCAGGAGTGGGCGTATCTATTGGACTAACCAGATTATTCTCAAAATTAAGTGAGCTTAATATATTAAAAGAAAAAGATGAGTCTATTTCAAAAGTTTTAGTTGTATCAATGACAGATGACATTTCAAGAGCATTAGAAGTAGCAACAAAAATAAGAGAAGAAGAAATAAATACAGATGTGTACTTAGAAAACAAAAAAATAAAAGCAAAATTTAAATATGCAGATAAATTAAAAATTCCTTATGTAGCAGTAATTGGAGAAGAAGAAGAGAAAAATGGAACCGTTTCTTTAAAAAATATGGAAACTGGTGAGCAAGAGGAAATGAGCATAGAGAAAATGATAGAGATCCTAAAAAATATATAAAATTATATATATACAAAAATATGTGATAATGCTTTTTAAAATAAGAAATTGTCACGATTGGCGAAAAAAGTATAACCTAAATAGCATTTTAGGTTATATTTTTTTGTATAAAAGCATATATTTATATATAGCATACTTGTACAAAGTTAATTTATGCTTTTAATATTACTATTTGTAAAGATAAAAGAGTGTAAGTATTAAAAATGGGGGATATATGATAAATTTAGCTGTAATAGAATTAAAAGATATTGTTAAATACTTAGTGAAAATAACCATAATGATAGTTGTTGCAGTAGCATTAACCAAATTTTTCTCTAGTTTTAAAACTAAATTAAATATAGATAAAAATTCATTTCTAAAATGTTTAGATATAGCTATTCCTAGCATAAAATTATCTACACAAGAAGAGAATACTGCAAGTACACAAGAAACGAAAAAGCCTTTAAAAATGGCACTTGAAGTAGAATTGGGCATTTTAGATAGTCTTGAAAAAACAGAGGTAGCAAGCTTAGAAGCTGAGAGCGATAATTTGGAAACAAAAGACGAAGAGAAAAATGAAAGCAATGCAGAAGAACTTAAGGAAGCAGAAACTGGCTTGACGACAGAAGTACTAGAAACTAATGTTCCAGAGAAATATACTAGTGAATACAATGGAGTAAAAATACGCAACGAAACAGATAATATAAAGCTTACAGAAGAAATGCTTACACCAAATGTAGATATAAATACAAAAAATATAGTTATATTTCATACACATTCGTGTGAAAGTTATACTCCAACCGAAAACTTTGAATACAAGGCATCTGGTAATTTTAGAACAACAGATGTAAACTATTCTGTAGTTAGAGTAGGAACAGAGCTCACAAAGTATATGGAACACTATGGCTATAATGTTATACATGACAAAACACTATATGATTATCCATCCTATAGTGCATCTTATGACAGGTCGTTAAAAGGAGTAGCAAAAATATTAGAAGAAAATGAGAATACAGATATTGTATTTGATATACATAGAGATGCTATAGGAGATAGTTCGTATGCACCAACTGTAAAAATAGGAGACGAAGAGGTAGCACAAATGATGTTTGTTATAGGTAGCAATGGAGGAGGTAGCGAGCACGATAATTGGAATGAAAACTTAAAATTAGCTATAAAAATACAAGAAAAGGCAAATGAATTATATCCAGGACTATTTAAACCAATAATACTTAGAGATAGTAGATACAATCAGCAATTAGCAAAAGGAGCCAGTATTATAGAAGTAGGAGCAACTGGAAACACAATGGAGCAATGCTTAGCAAGTATGAAATATTTGTCTAAAGTGTTAAGTGAGGTGCTAGTATAATTTAATTTGAAGAAAGAAAAAACAAAAAAATTGAAAAAAGTACTTGAAAAAGAGATACTACTAATATATAATAAAAATGCACTGTGAAGTAAAGAAAAATCCAAAAGATAAATGAGAAAAAATTAGCAATGCATGAAGAATGATAAAATACAAAGGAGGAAATAAAAAGTGCCTAAAACCGTTGATACTGTAGAGAGAGAGAGAGAGAGAGAGAGTCTATTCTAGAGAAATAAGCTTAATTTGTTATGCTCAAAATATAGTATTAGCAGTTAATAGAAAGATAGATTTAATAGATAATATAAAGGATGGATTATGTAGCAACATAAAAGTTGTTATGTAGTCTGTCCTTTTTGTGTGTTTAAAAATTTTGAACAAGAAAAATAAAAAAATAGTTCAGAAAAATTACTAAAATAAAAAGTTAAATGCAGTTAAATAAAAATGAAAATAATACGAAAAATGTGTTGTAAAAAATAAAATGTTATTGTAGAATAATGCTAACAAGAAATAATATACGATAGTATACGATAGCATGCAACAATATACAATAATATGCAAAAAAATACCAACAGCTTAAAGGTATAATAAAAATATAAAAAGACAGTATAAAAATAGCAAAAGCGGTAAAACTAAAGTAAAAAGAACAAAATAGATATTAAATTTAACATATATATACAAAATAAAAAGATAAGGAGGATAAAAAATGAAGTGAGTAACAAAAGAAAGATTTTAAGTAAAAAACAATGAAAAAGAAGAAAGGAGAAAAGATAAAGTGGGAGTAAGACAAATAAAAAGGACAGCAGAAAGAGGAATAACATTAGTAGCATTAGTAATAACTATAGTGCACTAAACGCTATCGCGTGGTCATAGTGAAATAGTAAAAGCATCCAAAACGCAAAATGAGAGAAAAAAATAAGTA
>CALXPW010000026.1 GCA_944390365.1 uncultured Clostridia bacterium
GTTCGCCCATTAAAGCGGTACGCGAGCTGGGTTCAGAACGTCGTGAGACAGTTCGGTCCTTATCTGTCGCAGGCGGAAGATATTTGAAGGGAGCTGTCCTTAGTACGAGAGGACCAGGATGGACATACCGATGGTAAATCAGTTGTCATACCAATGGCATAGCTGAGTAGCTAAGTATGGATGGGATAAACGCTGAAAGCATCTAAGTGTGAAGCCCACCCTAAGATAAGATATCTCATATCGTTAAGATAGTAAGATTCCATGTAGACTACGTGGTTGATAGGTTGGAGGTGTAAGTACAGTAATGTATTGAGCTGACCAATACTAATAAATCGAGGGCTTAACCACAAAAAATATATGAAAGGTATTCTATTTTTTCTCTATGTATTTTTCAGTGTGCTAAACACACTATAATTTTCTGGTGATGATTACATAGAGGAAATACCTGTTCCCATCTCGAACACAGAAGTCAAGCTCTATTGTGCCGAAGATATTTGCGGGTTACCCTGCTGAGAAAATAGGTTGTCGCCAGTTTTTTTTTATGTTTAAAATAATAGTTTTAAAATGTAGATATAAAAAATAGATATAAAATCAAGCAAGACTTTAATTATGTTCTAAATTTTTTTGTTAGTATATAATTAAAGTCTTTCTTTAATAGATTGTAATTTAATAAAAATGGAAGAGTTTAGTTAAAAATTTTACAATTTAGTAGTTAATAATTCAACTTTAATTAGACTTTTGCTTAAGATTATGTTATAATCTTTTTATTACTTATTATAAAACTTTAGATTGTAGTTTAAAAATTATAGTTCAAAACGTAATGTAGAAATGAAATAGTAAGAGGAGATAAAAATGAGTAATTTATATGAACAAGAAAATGAAAGTAATAGAAAAGGTAAAAATAGAGGAAGTACAGCTGAGAGTTTAGTTAGACTATTAGTAACTACTTGCTATTCAAGAATTATTTTATCAGATGCAAGCAAGTTAGATAAATTAAGAAAACAATTTAAAGAAATGCTTTCAATGGAAGAAAGCAAATATCAAGGGGAAAAAGAAAAATATGACAACTTACGTAATATAGTAGATTCATTTTTCAATTATATTACAGATGACAGAGTAGTAGCACAAGTTAAGAGTGGTAAACTTAGCAAAAAAAATCTAGAGACTAATTTTTTAGCAGATATAATGAGTGTGCCAAAAAGAAAATTTGATATGAAGGATTTATATAGATCAGACTTAATAGCATCTGTTGGAAAAAATAGTAATACAAAAAATGTTAAAATGAGTTTCAAAAGTAACGGGCAAGAACATATATATACCGATACTAACGGAAAACATTATAAATTAACAGATATAGGAAGCATTCTATACGAAGAGTGGGGAGGAATAAAATCCGATTTATCTATTTATCAATTGGAAAAGGAAAAATCAAATGGAGAAGTTTCAAAGGATTTAATTTGTACAAGAATTATTATTTCAGAAATGGGAAATCCTAAATATAGAAAAGCTGTTTTAGAAGAGTTATTTAGTGAAGAAAACATTCATAAATCTAATGCAGGTATATATATTGGTCAAATTCAAAAGCGAAAACAGTCTAGTGATAAAGATTTACCTCATACAGAAACTCAAACAACTAATGAATATACATATAGAATAGATGATGAATATGTTTTAGAATATGATGCTACTGAATTGTCTGCAGTAGTGGAAGCAATAAAACAAGTTATAAACCAAGATAAAGAAAATAAATTTGATGATGGTAAATCTCATAAAAATTTGGGTTATCATGATGAGCCAAGTGATAGATAAAAAAATTAAAAAAAGTATTTTTTTACCAAAAGAACTTGCTCAAATAGTTGACAATATGGAAAAAATATGATAAAATAATCAAGCGTATGTAGGATACATACGCTTATAAAAATAGCAAAAAATAATAAGCATAAAATCTGGAGGTGTATAAAATGGCTGCAAAAGGAGCAAGAGAACCAATAACTTTAGAGTGTACAGAATGTAAAAGAAGAAATTATATGACAGAAAAAAATAAGAGAAACAACACAGAAAGACTAGAAGTTGTTAAATACTGCAAATATTGCAAAAAACGTACTACACATAAAGAAACAAAATAGGAGAGACCTTTAAGGGGGAGTAAAGAATGCCTAAAGAAGCAAATAAAAAGCAAGATAGTAAAAAGCAAAGCAAAGATAAAAAGCAATTTGGAAAAGATTTTAAGGCAGAACTTAAAAGAGTAATTTGGCCAACACCAAAACAATTATTCAATAATACCGTTGCTGTAATAACAGTTGTACTTATAACAGCTGCTATTGTATTTGTGTTAGACTTCGCTTTTGAAAGTTTAAATACTTATGGTGTAGATAGACTAAAGGAAATGGTAGAAAATCAAAATTCTGAGTCATCTAATACTGTTGTAAATAATGAAGTAGAAGAAGATACAAATACTACAGAAGAAAATAGTACAAATGAAACTGATACTAATGCAACAGATGAAAATGTGTCATCAGACGAAGATTCAAATAGTGTAGAATAAAAGTAAAGGAGGCCAAGCTATGTCTCAAGAAGAAAAAGAATTAGTGCCAAGATGGTATGTTATACACACTTATTCAGGTTATGAAAACAAAGTAAAAACAGACCTTGAAAAAACAATTAAAAACAGAGAATTGGAAGACTATTTCTTTAATATAATTGTTCCAATGGAAGAACAAATAGAAATTAAAGATGGTAAAAGAAAAACTAATTTAAAAAAGGTTTTTCCTGGTTATGTTTTAATAAAAATGATTGTAACTGAAAAAACATGGTACATAGTTAGAAACACAAGAGGTGTTACTGGCTTTGTTGGCTCTGGTACGGATCCTATTCCACTTACAGAAGATGAAATAAGGGCAATGGGATTTGAAATAACAGAAGTTAATGTGGATTATGAAGTTAATGATTCTGTAAAAGTACTTGACGGACCATTAACTGACTTTGTTGGAGTTGTAACAGAAATAAACAAAGAAAAACGTAAAGTTAAAGTATTAGTATCAATGTTTGGAAGAGAAACTCCGGTAGAGTTGGATTTTTCACAGGTACAAAAAATTTAGTTAATAATCTATTTAGATTAATATACATATTTAAATTTGAAGGAGGTGCTTAAGATAATGGCAGAGAAGGAAATAGGTAATGTTATTAAATTACAAATACCAGCAGGTAAAGCTACACCAGCTCCACCAGTTGGACCAGCTTTAGGTGCTAGTGGTGTAAACATTATGCAATTCGTAAAAGAATTCAATGACAGAACAGCTAATTTAAATGGTATGATAATTCCAGTTGTAATTACTGTATATAAAGACAAATCATTTGAATTTATTACAAAAGAACCACCAATGGCTGTTTTAATTAAGAAAGCTGCTAAAATAGAAAAAGCTTCAGGAAAGCCTAACAAAGAAAAAGTAGCTAAATTAACTAAAGCACAAGTGGAAGAAATTGCAAAACAAAAAATGCCAGACTTAAATGCGGCATCATTAGAAGCAGCTATGAGTATGGTAGCTGGTACTGCAAGATCTATGGGTGTTGTAGTAGAAGAATAATTTTAATTATGGGAGAGTGTAAAACTCGTTAGAACCAAGGGAGGTAAAAATGAAAAGAGGAAAGAGATATCAAGAAGCTGAAAAGTTAATTGATAAGACAAAAGTATATAGTGCACAAGAAGCATTAGATACAATTCAAAAAATGCCAAAGCCAAAATTTGATGAGACAGTTGAATTACATGTAAAATTAGGTGTAGATTCAAAACAAGCTGATCAACAAGTTAGAGGTACAACAGTACTTCCAAATGGTACAGGTAAAACACAAAGAGTGTTAGTTTTTGCTAAAGGACCAAAAGCTGAAGAAGCTAAAAAAGCTGGAGCAGATTTTGTTGGAGCAGAAGAACTAATACCAAAAATTCAAAATGAAAACTGGTTTGAGTACGATGTTATCGTTGCAACTCCAGATATGATGGGTGTTGTAGGTAGATTAGGAAAAATATTAGGACCAAAAGGTTTAATGCCTAACCCAAAATCAGGAACAGTAACAATGGATGTTACAAAAGCAATAAATGATATTAAATCTGGTAAAGTTGAATATAGACTAGACAAAACAAATATTATTCACTTAGGATTTGGTAAAGTTTCATTTGGTACAGCTAAATTATTAGAAAACTATGAAACAATAATGAATGCTATTATAAAAGCAAAACCAGCAGCAGCTAAGGGACAATATATTAAGAGTGTAGCTATATCTACAACAATGGGACCAAGTATGTATATTGATCAAAAATAATAATTAAATAGCCAAAGACAGTAAGCAAAAAAGTAAGTCTTACCTAGGCATATTATAGTACGGAATAAATCTGTATGTATATGCCTATGGCTATATATACAGATTTTAATTTATATATATCATTTACAGAAAAAGAGGTGAAAGAAATTGGCTAGTGAAAAAGTTTTAAAACAAAAAGAAGAAGCCGTAAACAGTTTAGCAGCAGAATTAAAAGATGCATCTTTAGTTTTATTAGTAGATTATAGAGGTATTAATGTTGAAGATGCTACTAAATTAAGAAAAGAAGTTAGAGAAGCAAATGCAGAATACAAAGTTATAAAGAACAATATAATAAAAAGAGCTTTAAATGCAAATGGAGAAAATGGATTAGATAGTCTATTAGAAGGACCAACAGCTTTAATAACAAGTAAAGAAGACTATTTAGCACCTGCAAAAGCAATATACAATTTTGCTAAAAATAATGACTTCTACAAAATAAAAGGTGGAATCATTGAAGGAAAAGTTATGACAGCAGAAGAAATAATTACTATAGCTAAGTTACCATCAAGACAAGAACTTCTTGCAAAACTTGCTGGAGCTTTACTTGGAAATATTACAAAACTTGCTGTTGCACTTGATCAAGTTAAAGCACAAAAAGAAAACGCTTAAGCGTAAACTAATTATAAACTTCGTCTTGTGGTGTCGAGCATCGCTAAAAAGTTTTCAATGTACACAACGTACAATTTCAAACTTTTTAACTTGCTCTCCTAGCAATACTCGTTTCTAATTAGTTTAGAACCAAAAGTAAAAATAGAAAGGTTAAGCAAACAGCCATGTTTGCAAATAAAAATTTTAAGGAGGATATATAAAATGGCAAAAATAGATGAATTATTAGAAACTATCGACAGCTTAACAGTTGTTGAATTATCAGAATTAGTAAAAGGAATAGAAGAAAAATATGGAGTATCTGCAGCAGCAGTTGCAGCACCAGTAGCTGGAGCAGCAGCAGGAGCAGCTGAAGAGAAAACAGAATTTAATGTAGTATTAAAAGAAGCTGGAGCAAACAAAATCCAAGTTATAAAAGTAGTTAGAGATGCTACAGGATTAGGATTAAAAGAAGCTAAAGATTTAGTTGACGGAGCTCCAAAAACAATTAAAGAAAATGTAAAGAAAGAAGAAGCTGAAGAATTAAAAGCTAAATTTACAGAAGTAGGAGCAGTTGTTGAACTTGCTTAATTTAAGCTATTTAATTTAAACTAGAAAAAGAAGAAGAGAAGTAAAACTATATAGTTATTTCTCTTCTTCTTTATTTTTTATTTCTCTAAGATTATTTCTCTAAGAAGATAATTAAATCAATATTCAAAATTAAAAGCAACTGCGTTTTACAGTTGCTCTTTGAAAATAAAAGGGGATGTTTTACTTATATATAGTTGATAATGGAGTAACTTTCTTATCAACTATGAACATATTATACAGGAGAAATTTGAACATTGTGTGAACAAAAAGTGATTATATTGAAAATAGTTAAAACTGTAAAAAATATGGATAAAAGTATTTAAAGAATTACTTTTATCCATGTTTTAAGTAAAATTAAAGTATTTATGGTTGTTCCTGTATAGTTACTTCTATGTCTTGTGTTTTACCATTTCTCCAAATTGTTAATGTTATTTTATCACCAATTTCTTTTGAATTTTTAATCTCATTTAATTCGTCCATATTTTCTATTTCTTTGCCGTCTACTTTAGTAATAACATCTCCAACTTTTACTCCAGCTCTTTCCGCTGCACCAAAGTTCTCTAATGTTTTTACATAAACACCAATGGTTAAATTATATTGTTTTGCCATATCTTCATCTACATCAATTCCACCAATACCTAAATATGGTCTTTTTACTTTTTGATACTCAATTAGTTGCTCAGTTATATCTTTAGTAGAGTTAATTGGAATAGCAAATCCTACACCCTCAACTCCATCACCAGATACTTTTAAAGTGTTTATTCCTATTACTTGACCTTTGCTGTTTACTAAAGCTCCACCACTATTACCTGAGTTAATAGCAGCATTTGTTTGAATTGCTACATAGCTATTTCCATCTTCATCAGTAACAGTTCTATTTACAGCACTTACAATACCATCAGTAACAGTTGTTCCTAAGCCTAAGTTGTTACCAATTGCCATACAAAATTCTCCAACTTGTACAGAATCTGAATCTCCAAGTTCGGCAGCAGTTAAACCATCTTTTTCAATTTTAATAACTGCTAAATCTGTTTGTTCATCAGTTCCCACTATTTTGGCTTCGTATTCTGTATCATCATTATTTAAAGTTACTGTAATTTTGCTGGCTTTACCAAGTTCATAATATGATGAAGATGAAGAAGAATTAACTACGTGATTGTTTGTTAATATATATCCATCTTCGCTAATTATAACACCAGAGCCTTGTGCTTTAGCAGTACCACCACTATAGAATATAGAGTTTACAGAGTATGTTACATTTATACCTACAATAGATGGAAGAACTTTTTGAGCAACACCAACAGCTGTATCAGAGTAATCTAATAAGGAAATTTGTTCTGTGTTTGGACTGCTAGTACTTCCTTCATCTGTAACAGTATATCCAGATAGTAAATTGTTTCTAATATCAGGAACTCCAAAACAAGTACCTACAACTAGTCCTGCTCCAAGAATTCCACAAGCAAAAGGTAAAAGTACAGTTTTTGTAAAACCAGCACCTTCATTTTTCTTTTTCTTCTTTTGACTAGTACTATATGCATTATATGTAGTTCCAGAAGATGTGTTAGGCTGATAAGTGCTTGTTGTATTTGAATTTACATTTGTATATGTGTTCGAGTTTGAACTCTCCTGACTAATTGTTTTAGCCTCAAAAACTTGATTAGAATCATTGTTTGAGTTTTGAAAATTGCTACTTAAATTTGAAGTAGTAGAATTACTTGAATTATTTGTTTCGTTTATATTATTTAGATTATTTTCATCCATTTTTATCATTCCTTTCTTAAATGTATATATGCTCTTTTATTCTTATATATAATAACCTAATTTAAATATATAATACAAGATATTTGTGAACAAAATGTGAAAAAAATGTTTATATTTTAGGAAAAATTATTTGGGGAATATTTGTTTAAATTGGTTGAAAAATAAGTTATATCAATATATAATATAGTAAATTGTAGAAAGGATTGGTACTAATTTATGAAAAAGCAAAAGAGTTTAGTTGTAACATATATAAAAATTTTTATAGTAATAGCAATAATTGCAGTAGGAATATATATTGCAATAAAATTCTTTAACAAAGAGTATAGTAGCGAAGAATATGAAACAATTAAAACAGATATGCTATTGATACAAGGTCAAACTGAAGTATTATCTCAAAAAGTAGAAATAGAAGATGATGATGCAGAGTATATTGGAACTAAATTAAAAGACAAAGAAATTGACGAAAATATACAAAACTTAATTGATAAAAAAATAGTAGATTTAGATTCTGATGATAGCAATTACTATTGTTTAGATAATTCTAATTTGGAGGAATTAGGATTAAATATAAAAACTGATAATTATTTTATAGTAGATTATAAGAAAAATGATGTTATATATATTGAAGGTGTAGAAAATTCGGAAGGAAATACAGTATATAAATTATCTGATATGAAGTAGATGTATAAAGTAAATCTAGCGAAGAAAGGTACAATAAAAATGAAAGAAAAAGAGTTAGAAAGATTAAAAGAAATTAAGAAAATAGAAGAGGAACTATATGCAAATGGGACAACTAGTATTGCAGGAATCGATGAAGCAGGACGTGGACCATTGGCAGGACCAGTAGTAGTTGCTTGTGTGGTTATGCCAAGGGACTCTATGATAGAAGGAGTAAATGATTCTAAGAAAGTATCAGAGAAAAAAAGAGAAAAGTTATACGAAGAAATTATTAAAGAAGCTATTGGCTATGGTGTAGGAATAATATCTCAAGAAGAAATAGATAGAATAAACATATTAAATGCAACTAAAGAAGGTTTAACTACTGCAATAAAAGAGATGGAAAAAGACTTAAAAGAGAAAAAAAGAAACTTTGATAAGCCGGAAATAATTTTAGTAGATGCACTAACTAAAATAGATACTGACCATATTCCATATAAATCAATTATAAAGGGAGATGCTAAAAGCTATTCTATAGCAGCTGCATCTATAATTGCTAAAGTTACAAGGGACAGAATAATGAGACAATGGGCCGAAGTATATCCAATGTACGGATTTGAAAAACACAAAGGGTATGGTACATCAGCACACATCTCGGCCATTAAAGAATATGGACTTTGCCCATTACATCGTAGAAGCTTTGTAAAAAATATAGTGTGATTGCTCTAAATATGAGAAAAATAAAAAAGTAAAAGAGACATTAACTAAGAGAAAATTATAAGAAAATTTAAAATAAATTTTAAGAAAGAAGGAATTTAACTTGAACATACAAGAGATAATTGCTAAAAAGAGAGATAAACAAGAACTCACAAAAGAAGAAATAAATTTTTTTATTACCGAATATACAAATAATAATATTGCAGACTATCAAGCATCGGCCTTAATTATGGCAATATATTTAAACGGAATGAGTAAGGAAGAAACGGTAAATCTTACTACTGCTATGGCAACTTCTGGGGATATACTAGATTTATCAGAAATTGGAACAGTAGTAGATAAGCATAGTACAGGAGGAGTAGGAGATAAAGTAACTTTAATATTAGCTCCAATTATCGCATCACTTGGAGTGCCTGTAGCAAAAATGTCTGGAAGAGGATTAGGATATACTGGAGGAACTATAGATAAGCTAGAAAGTATACCTGGATATAAAACAAATATTTCAGAAGAGGAATTTATACAAAATGTAAAGAAAATAGGAATAAGTTTAATAGGACAAACAATGAACTTAGCACCAGCAGACAAAAAAATATATGCATTAAGAGATGCAACAAGTACTACAGAAAGCATACCACTTATAGCATCTAGTATAATGAGCAAAAAGATAGCAGCAGGAGCTAATAAAATAGTGCTTGATGTTACTTATGGTAGTGGAGCTTTTATGAAGACAAAAGAAAGAGCTAAAGAACTTGCAAATGAAATGATAGAAATAGGCAGATTAGCAGGAAGAGAAACAGTAGCAGTAATAACACCGATGGAAGAGCCATTGGGTAAAAATGTAGGAAATAATTTAGAAGTAATAGAAGCCGTAGAAGCTTTAAAAGGAAATATTGCAGAAGATGTAAAAAACGTAGTATTAGAATTAGGAAGCAATATGCTTAAACTTGCAGGAAAAGGCAACGACTTAGAAGATAATAAAAGCAAAATGATGGATAATATATTAAATGGAAAAGCTTTAGAAAAATTTAAAGAATTAGTAGCAAATCAAGGTGGAGATGTAACATATATTAAAGATACAAATAAATTTGAAAAAGCAAAATATATATTGCCTGTTACATTAGAAGAACAAAATGGAATAGTAAAAGAGCTTAAAGCAGAAGAGGTAGGAAAACTATCTGTGTTTTTAGGTGGAGGAAGAATAAGAAAAGAAGACAAAATAGATCCATCAGTAGGAATTACTTTAATCAAAAAAATAGGCGACAAAATAGAGAAAGGAGACACAGTAGCATATATACATGCTAATGATGAAGAAAAGGGAAAAGAAGCAGTACAAAGATTAAAAGAAATATATGTAATAGAGTAGAAAAGTGGACAAAAGGTACTACGGCCGTTTGTCCACTTTTCTTAATAATATAAAAAACCTCGCCATAGCGAGGAGAAAATTGTCTAAAACTTAATACTTGGCTTATAATCCACGAAACTATCTTTTGAAAAATATCTATTTAAGTTTTTCATACTAATACCAGTATCATAAGAAATAGTTTCCATAGAGCAATTCATTTCAGAATCTTCTAAAAAGTTTTTTAATTTATTCATTTCAAAATTATCTTTTGGTGCACAATTTGGACAAACATCACCAATATTTACAAAGAAACAACCACATCTACTACATTTATTAAATTGCATATAATTCACTCCCTATTACTAATATAAAATTTCTTAAGCTATTCTATCATATAATTTTACAAAAAGAAACAAAAATATACTAAATTGTTAATTTTTTTACAAAGAATTGTTGATTGCTTTAAGAAAATACGCAGTTATACTATACTGAAAATTTAAAAACAATCAAAATTGACATAATCGTAAAAAAGTATTATAATAGACATATAAGCAGTTTAGCTTATGTAATAAAGTTGGAAACGAAAAAACACAAACAAAAGAAACACATCTTAGGGAGGACATAATTATGAAAAAGTTTGTTAGTTTGTTCATCGCACTGGCATTGGTAATGAGCATTATGCTCACCGGTTGCTCCGGTAGCATAACCATCCCCGATACCAACATTGAGCTTGGCTTCTCGATGTCCCAGAAGGACATTGAAAAACTGCTCGCTGGTCTTCAGGGCAACACTTCTTCCGATAAGGATGAAGACAAGGACGACGACAAAGACACCGACTACCCCGTGGTAGGAAGTGTTGACATCAGAAATACCGTTGTCACTAAAGACAACAAGGGTAACATTACCAAAGTCGAGTTCGACGTTACGATGAATAACGTCGACAAGGATGATTACAAGGATGCAGCTGCACAAGCTTGCGCAATTGTAATTACCCGTTTGAAGATTGACATCGACGATGTCAAGGTAGCCAGAATGGAGAATACTTCGAAATCCAATGTGATTCACGTTACTATTCTGCTCAAGTGAGCAAATTTGAACGTAGCCACAAGTAAGTAAAGTTTCCAACTGCCCCCCACAGGAGTAATTCTGTGGGGGGTGAATTTTTGTGTAAAAGTTATAATTCACGATTTATTCTAAAATGTTGAAACAATGCCTATTTTAATTTTATGTTTTCGGCCCCCAACATCGTACAAACTGTAAAAACTTCATATTTATTCAGTTTAACAGTTTGTAAACTTGTCGGTCCCCACCTTAAGCACTCAAACATAAAATTAAAATAGGCATTGTCTCAACAAAAAACAAACTGTGAAATGAAAAGTGTAAAAAATTTGCATCTGTAAAATTTTGCTAAAACCCTTGAAATTACTAAAAATATATGATACAATAATATACGTTAAAAATACACACACAAGCTAGTTTAAAGAGGAGTGCTTGTTTTAATTTAAAGCAAGTCTTTTTAAATGCCTGATGCTTAGTGGAGGTAAAACAAAAAAGGAGGAATTAGAAATGGCAGTAGTTGCAATGAAACAATTACTAGAAGCAGGTGTTCACTTTGGACATCAAACAAGAAGATGGGAACCAAAAATGGCAGAATACATATTCCAAGCTAGAAATGGTATTCACATCATCGATTTACAAAAAACATCTAAAAAATTAGATGAAGCTTATGCTTTCTTAAAAGAGCAAGCAGAGGAAGGAAAAACAGTTCTATTTGTAGGAACAAAAAAACAAGCACAAGAATGTGTTAAAGAAGCTGCAGAAAAATGTGGTATGTACTATGTTAACCAAAGATGGTTAGGTGGTACTTTAACAAACTTTACTACAATTAGAAAAAGAATCGACAGATTAGAAGAACTTGAAAGAATGCAAGAAGATGGAACATTTGATGTTCTACCTAAAAAAGAAGTTATTCTTTTAAAGAAAGAAATGGAAAAACTAGAAAAGAACCTTGGAGGAATTAAAGATATGAAAGAACTTCCAGGAGTAATGTTCATAGTTGATCCTAAAAAAGAAAGAATAGGAATATTAGAAGCTAGAAAATTAGGTATTCCAGTTATAGGTTTAGTAGATACAAACTGTAATCCAGAAGATGTAGACTACCCTATACCAGGAAATGATGATGCAATAAGAGCAGTTGCTTTAATTGCTGATTGTATGGCAAATGCAGTTATTGAAGGAAAACAAGGTGAATCTATGGAAGCAGTAGATAGTGAAGTGGCAGAAGAAGTAAAAGATGCAGAACCAGAAAGCATAGAAGAAGTTGTTGCTTCAGAAGAAACTGTAGAAGAAAAAGCAGAGCCTAAAAAAGCAAAAAAATCAAAAGTAGCTGAAAAAGAAGAAGAATAGAATTTATACAGTATAAACATAAAGGAGGAGAGCTTAAATCTGCTCTATCTCCTTTTATTTTAAATAAAGGAGGATTTTTTTATGATTACAGCAAGCCAAGTTAAAGAATTAAGAGAAAAAACAGGTGCAGGTATGATGGACTGCAAAAAAGTTTTAACAGAAACTAATGGAGACGAAGAAAAAGCAATAGAACTTTTACGTGAAAGAGGAATAGCAAAAGCAGCTAAAAAATCAGATAGAATAGCAGCTGAAGGTTTAGTTGAAACATATATATCAGAAGATGGAAAAGTTGGAGTTGTTGTTGAAGTAAATGCTGAAACAGACTTCGTTGCTAAAAATGAAGAATTTAGAAACTTTGTAGCAGATGTAGCAAAACAAATAGCTAAAGAAAATCCAGCAGATGTAGAAGCTTTATTAGAGCAAAAATCAATAGCAGAACCAGATAAAACAGTAAGAGAAGTGCTAACAAATAAAATAGCAACAATAGGAGAAAATATGTCAATAAGAAGATTTGTTAGATTCGAAACAAACAATTTACTACAAAGCTATATACATGGAGATGGAAAAATAGCAGTATTAGTAGAAATGGAAAATGGAACTCCAGAACTTGCAAAAGATGTTTGTATGCAAATAGCTGCTGCAAGACCAGAATTCTTAGATAGAGCATCAGTTCCAGCTGATAGACTTGCAAAAGAAATGGAAATATTAAAAGCTCAAGCTATGAATGAAGGAAAACCAGCAGAAATAGCTGAAAAAGTAGTACAAGGTAGAATAAATAAATTCTATAGTGAAGTATGCTTAGTAGAGCAAGAATTTGTTAAAGATTCAGATATAAAAGTAGGAAAATTAGTAGAATCTAAAGGTGCAAAAATAGTAAGATTTGCAAGATTTGAAAAAGGTGAAGGATTAGAGAAAAAACAAGAAAACTTTGCTGAAGAAGTTGCAAAACAAATAAATGGATAATTAAAATAAATTTGAAAAAGGACTTTATTTAAAAGTCCTTTTTTGATATAATGGACTAGAAATTTTTATGTGGGAGATGATGTACAATGTTGTTAAAAATTGTTACATTTAATATAGCACATGGAAAAGGTTTGGATGGAATAATTGATTTAGAAAGGCAAGCAGAGTTAGTAAGCAAATGCAAACCAGATATTGTGTTCTTACAAGAAATAGACATGTATACCAAAAGAGCAGGAGAAAGAAATCAAATACGAGAATTTAGTAAAAAAATTTATCTACCATATTGTTCAATGGAAAGTAATATAACATTAGAAGATGGCTACTATGGAGATGGAATAATAAGTAGATTTCCAATTTCATTTTCAGTAAATTATCTAATGCCATTAACAGATTTAAATCATGAGCAAAGAGGAATATTGTGTAATAGAATATCTCTTCGGAACTGCTAAAATAAACTTATTTTCCGTGCATCTTTCAACGTATAAAGACGAAAGAATTTTAGCTTGTAAAGAATTAAAAAGAATTATAAGTAAAATAGATAAAAATGAAATAATAATTATTGGTGGAGACTTTAATGTTGGTGTAACAAGGCTTGGAAAAGGAAAATATACATACACAAAGCAGGATGAATATGAGGAATACAAGATTTTAGGAAAAAATTTAAATCAATTACCAAATAGCGAAGATACATGGTTTTCTAAATTAGGACAAGGCTGTATCGATACAATATTTTATTCGAACAATATAGAATTGTTAAAATATGAAACTATAAATACTGAGCAAAAATCAGACCATAGCATTATATATGCAGAATTTAATATATAGGAAGGAAAATTACCAATGGATAAGAAAACAAAGATTAAGTTTAATGTGTTAGCAATATTTGTTATTGTACTTTTTAGTTTTGTACTAACACCAAAAACATTGCAAAATGATACGTACTACACGATAGCAATAGGAGAACATATACTAGAAAATGGTATAGATATGCAAGACCCATTTTCATGGCATGAAGATTTGCCATATACATACCCACACTGGCTTTATGATGTAGCTACATACTTAGTATTCGAGGCAGGAGAAGCGATAGGAATTGGAGGTTTTATGGCAATATACTTAGTAACTGCGCTTCTGTCAATTATATTAGGAGTGGTGCTATACTATGCTCTAAATAAAGTATGTAAAAATCAATTAGTATCCTTTTTTATTACTTTAGGAGTAATGTATTTACTAAAAAGCTTTATATGTGCAAGAGCACAACTAGTTACATACATCTTATTTGCACTAACAATATTATTTATAGAGCAATTTATGGAAACAAAGAAGAAAAGATATATAGTATATTTAATAATTATACCAATTATAATAGCAAATATTCACACAGCTGTATGGCCATTCTACTTTATACTATACTTACCATATATAGTAGAGTACATAATAGCTGTAATTTCAGATTCAAACCTATACTTTAGACTTGCAATTAAAAGAAATAAAAATAAGGTAAAAAAATTAACCTTAAAGAATAAGAGCCAAGAAGAAATAGATAAAATTACACAAAAAATAGAAGAATTACAAAAAAATAGTGAAGAGTTAGAAGCAAAAAAAAGACGCAGAAAAGAGCATCCATATAAAATAATACTAAAAAAAGAAAAATGCGTTAAATATCTTATAATAGTAATGATTGTATGCATATTTACAGGACTTTTAACACCACTTGGAGACACACCATATACGTACTTGCCTAAAACAATGGAAGGTAACACAATGGAAAACATTAGTGAGCATTTACCTTTAACACTAATTAACGATTTAAAAACAATGACTGTAATTGTGTTATTCTTGTTAATACTAATATTTACGGATACAAAAATTAAGCTAAGAGATTTGTTTATGATAGCAGGACTTGTGCTAATGGCATTTATGTCTAGAAGACAGGTATCTATGTTTGTACTTATAGGAGGCTTTGTATTTGCAAAACTACTAGTAGCTTTAATAGATAAATATGACGAAGGTGGTACAGAGCAGGCAATAAATGCAATAACGTCTTTATGGGGAAAAATAATAACAATTCTTTTAACAATACTAGTTTGTTTTACATTGTATAAAGGAAAAATAAATAGTCCAATAGTAAGTACAAGCTCATACCCAGTAGCAGCATGTGACTATATATTAGAAAATATAGATATAGAAAATATGAGAATATTTAACGAATATAATTATGGAAGTTACTTATTATATAGAGGAATACCAGTATTTATAGACTCAAGAGCAGATTTATATACACCAGAATTTAACGGAACTAAAAATGAAGAAGGAAAATATGAAGGAAGAGACATATTCTCGGATTACTTAAATACAACAAACATTTCTACATATTATGAAAATACATTCGATAAATATGACATTACACACGTATTGATAAGAAAAAATACAAAATTAAATATGTTTTTATCAAGAGATGATGAACATTATATAAAATTATATTCTGATGATAATTTCGTATTTTATAAAAGAGTGGAAGACTAAAGGAGTATAAATTGTGGAAAAGATAGTGGCAGATTCAGCAAATGTGCGTTTAGATGCATATATTTCAAGTAAAGAAACAAATCTTTCAAGAACTAATATACAAAGACTTATTGAAGAAGGAAATATATTAGTAAATGGACAAAAAAAGAAAATATCATATAAAGTTCAAACAGGAGACAATATAGAAATAAATATTCCAGAGGCAAAAGAAACCAGTATAAAGGCAGAAAATATACCAGTAGAAGTAGTATATGAGGACAACGATATAATTGTTGTAAATAAGCCAAAGGGAATGGTAGTACACCCAGCAAATGGCAATCCAGATGGAACCTTAGTAAATGCAATTATGGCAATGTGCAAAGGTAGTTTATCTGGAATAGGTGGAGAAATAAGACCAGGAATAGTACATAGACTAGATAAAGATACATCGGGATTGCTAATAGTTGCAAAAAATGATTTAGCTCATATAAATATGAGTAACCAAATAAAAGATAGACAAGTAAAAAAGATATATATTGCTTTAGTAAAGGGCAATATAAATGAAAATGAGGCAACTATAAATATGCCAATAGGCAGAAGCACAAAAGATAGAAAGAAAATGGCAGTACGAAAAGACGGAAAAGAAGCAGTAACTCACTTTAAAGTATTAAAGAGATATAAAGATTATACCTTACTTAAAGTAAAAATAGATACAGGAAGAACACATCAAATAAGAGTGCATATGGCAGAAATAGGACACCCTGTTGTTGGAGATATGGTATATTCAAAGGGAAAGAACGAATTTGGAGTAGAAGGACAAATGCTACATGCACAGAGTTTAGACTTTAAACACCCAATAACAGGTAAGAAGATGCACTTAGAGGCTAAGCTTCCAGAATATTTTGAAAAGGTATTAGAAAAATTAGATAGAGAGAATAATTAGCAAAAGGGGACGGGCTTGTTTTGTAAAAATTAAAATAGTACTTCTGCTTTAAAGTTATATGTTTTTAATTTTGGGTCTTCGGCCCCCAACATCACACAAACTGTACAAACTTCGTTTTACAGTTTGTAAGCATGTTGGTCCCCACCTTAAGCACTCCGACCAAAAATTAAAAACATATAACTTTATATAGAAATGAACAGTTGTAGAAGATTTTTACAAAACAAGCCCGTCCCCTTTTGTTAAAAAATGAAAGGAAGAAGGAAGTTAATGGAAGAGGTTAGATTGCAAAAGTTCTTGGCAAATAATGGTGTTTGCTCAAGAAGAAAAGCAGAAGAGTATATACAGCAAGGTTTAGTGAAAGTAAACGGAGAGGTTGTTACAGAGTTAGGCAAAAAAATAAATCCCGAAAAAGACGAAGTGATTTTTAAAGGAAATAAAGTAGGCAAAGTAGATAAAAAAGTATATATTTTGTTAAATAAACCAATAGGCTATGTTACTACAACGACGGATCAATTTGGTAGAGATACTGTGCTAGATTTAGTAAAAGTAAAGGAAAAAGTTTTGCCTGTGGGAAGGCTGGATATGTATACATCAGGTGCTTTAATTTTAACAAATGATGGAGAGTTTATATATAAAGTAACTCATCCAAAATATGAAATTGAAAAGACATATAATGTTACAGTAAAAGGAATTATTACAAAGGATGAAATAAAAAAATTAGAAGAGGGTGTAGAAATTGAGGACTATACCTCAGGTAAAGCAAAAGTAAAGATTCTAAAAACAGATACCGAAAAAGATATATCAAGAGTAGAAATTACAATACATGAGGGTAAAAATCGTGAAGTTAGAAAAATGTGTAATGCTATTGGAAGAAAAGTATTAGCACTTCATAGAAGCAAAATAGAAAGTATTGATGTAAAGAATTTAAAGCTTGGCGAGTGGAGGTATTTGACAAGTAAGGAAGTAACTAGCTTGTTGAATAAGTAGCTATTTTTTGTTACAAAACACAGATAAATATATATTTTTTCTTTTTGGTGGGGAAATGTATACAAAAAGAAAAAATATATATCTATCTGTGATAGTACAATTGAAAATAACAAACTAGTTGAACTAATTAGAAAATTGTGGTAAAATGAGAGTGTGTTAAATAATAATTTAGATTAGCATTGCTTTTCTAGATTAGAGTATACCAAAAAAAGGAGAGAAAATATATGGTAGAAGATAATGAAATAAAGGCGGTAGTATCACCTTTTGCAGTAAGAGAAGGAGAAATAAAAACATTTGATGGTAAAGACGGATATGTGTCTATGAACCAAATAATTCATAAAATAAATATAGGACATATAAATGATTTACATTTTAAGATATTAGAACTTGTTAATGAATTTGAGTTTATAACATCAAGACAAATATACCAAATGCTACAATGGAAGAATGTTGAAATAGCTTCTCAAGACAAATTAAATAACAAATTAGAGCAGTTAATAAAGTCTAAAATACTTACAAGATATTATTTTAAAGCAGAAGATGGAAAAGGAATATATAGAATATATTGCCTAGAAAAAATGGGCAAATATTTACTTAATTCAAGAGGAATAGAATGCAAATGGCAACCAAC
Organism: uncultured Clostridia bacterium; assembly: GCA_944390365.1. Taxonomy (GTDB): domain Bacteria; phylum Bacillota; class Clostridia; order TANB77; family CAG-508; genus CALXVA01. The sequence continues at coordinate 18,445 of CALXPW010000026.1, forward strand.
AGATAACACAAAGCCAGTTCCAATGATAAAGAAAAGACTAGCAGGTAACCAAACAATTATAGCATACTTAAGAAAAGTAAAAGCATTTGACTCATATACAGTAAAACCTGCTATTACAGCAAAACAAGCTGGAAAAACATTTAAGGCAACAGGTGGTAGTGTAAAATTAACTAAAAACAATAAATCTATAGAATTTCTATTTGAAGTAATAAGAAGAGAAGAGGATTGGGAAAAGAAGTTAGTAGACAGAATGAGATTATACAACGACTTCTATAACAATTACGTACCAGGAGATTCTGGATTTAGTTCAATGCCACAACTTATTTTAATATGCGAAGACGAAAAACACATGGCAGAGACATTTAAAACAATAGTAATGAACAAAGTAGAAATGGAAAGAATAAAAATGTATTTCTCAACAGATTTAAGACAAAACGAAGAGACACTTGATAAAACTCTAGTAGAGTTTAAACTAGAAAATGGAAAATACAAAATGGAGAATGTAGAAGTTAAGCTTTTAGGAATATAATTTCCTAGTTAGCTTTAACAATAAAATAGGCAACAGGTTTTTGCAAAACTAAATACATATATTCGACAAAACCAAGAGGGAGACTATAAGGTCTCCCTCTCGCGTGGTATTATACAAAATAATTACCACATTTTAGAATGTGATTTTTACGACTTCTTTAGTGTTTTCCTCGGCAGTAGGTGCAAACTCAATTGTAACTGTTGCCCCAACTTGCAACAAAACTTGTTTGTTACTGTTCTTAATTGAAGACATATACAAATATTATCTTCATCAATAGTGAAATAGAAGTATGTGTTACCATCAATCTCGGCAGTAACCAAGAAAGTTATAGTCCCGGTTGTAGATTGGCAAGAAGTGAATAATAATATGTGTAAGGATAAATTATATTGTAGAAAACTACAAAAGAAAATAGAAAATAAAATATAAAAATACTTGAAAAACAAATACAAATAGTATAGAATAAAGACATACTTTAAAGGATAAAAAGAATTAGAAAGTTAAGGCGTAAAATAAACAGGAAGGATGAATGGAAAAATGAAAAGCAGTAAAAAAACAAAAAAGGCTAAAAGCCTTGGTACTGTAAGAGAGAGAGAGAGAGAGAGAGCATAATTCTAAAGAATTAAGCTTTACCTTTGAGGCTCAAAATGTAGTAGTAAAAGCAAAGAAAATAAGTATAGTAATAAGAAATAAAATAGAAAAAAGGATAGATTGTATGGCGATAAAAATAGCTATATAGTCTATCCTTTTTGCGTGTAAAAATATTGATATTAAAATTATAAAAAATATAAATAAAACAAGGAGGATAAAAAATGAAAGAAAAACAAAAAGAAAAAATGAGGAGAAAGGAATGGAAAAGGAGGCAGGAAAATGAAAGAAGTTCAAGAGGAATAACGTTAGTCGCACTAGTAATAACTATAGTACTAAATAGCTCGTACCTCGCTATGGAACGAATGAATAAAATTGAAAAAATATAAAACCTCGTGTATAATAT
>CALXPW010000027.1 GCA_944390365.1 uncultured Clostridia bacterium
TAGAAAGGAATTCTTTGACAAGATTATAGATGTCGTAACCTTGCTTGGAGGTGAGGAAAATGACAACTATTAAATTATCTTTTCGAAATATAAAGAAAAGTTTTAAAGATTATGCAATTTATTTCTTTACCCTAATATTGGGTGTTGCCATATTTTATGTGTTCAACAGTATAGAAAGCCAAACTGTATTGCTAGATATAACAGAAAGCACTTATGATATTATTGATACTTTAAGCAATATGCTATCTGGAGCAAGTGTGTTTGTTGCTTTTATTCTAGGCTTTTTAATCATTTATGCAAGCCGTTTCTTAATGAAAAGAAGAAATAAAGAATTTGGAATATATATGCTTCTTGGAATGAGTAAAAGAAAGATATCTATGATACTATTCTTTGAGACAATTCTAATTGGAATTATCTCATTAGCGGTAGGACTAGGTTTAGGTGTTGCTCTATCACAGCTAATGAGTATGCTAGTTGCAAATATGTTTGAAGCAGATATGACAAGATATGAGTTCATATTTTCTAGCGACGCTTGTATAAAAACACTAATTTACTTTGGCATAATGTATGTAATTGTTATGCTATTTAATGTTATAAATGTTGGAAAATGCAAACTAATTGATTTAATCCAAACCAGTAAAAAATCAGAAACTGTTAAAATGAAAAATCCAATGCTTTGTACTATTGTGTTTATCCTATCTGTCATTGCTTTAGGATATGCCTACTATCTAGTAACAGGTGGTGTAAATGAAACAGTACAAACCCCAGATGGAATAATAAAACCAATAATCATTGGGGCAGTGGCAACATTTTTCCTATTCTGGTCGCTATCAGGACTAATGCTAAAAATTGTAATGGGTATGAAAAACTTATATGTAAAAGGACTTAACACATTTACACTAAGGCAAGTAAGTAGCAAAATAAATACAACCGTATTTTCGATGACAATTATTTGCTTAATGCTATTTGTAACAATATGTGTGTTATCAAGTGCATTATCGCTAAAAGCTTCTATGACAGCTAATTTAAATGAACTTGCACCAGCAGATATACAATTATCTATTTCAGTTAAAGACGAAAGCTGGTTAGACCAAGGATATAATGAAGCACAAATAGAAAATTCTAAATTAGGTGTTAGAAAAACATTAGAGGCATTTGGTATTAACATAGATGACTATTTGCAAGAAAGTGTAGAATACAATTCGTATCGAATGGATGACCTAACATTTGGCGATTCATTAGGAGATAGCTTAGAGTATATAAAAAATAACACAACATCTATGATACCATACAATATGCAAGAGGAGATTATGACAATAAGTGATTACAATGAATTAGCAAGCTTCTATGGAAATGAAGAATATACATTAGCTGATGACGAATATATGATAATTGCAGATTATGATTCGATGATTGCAATTAGAAATGTTGCATTAGAAAACGAACAAGAATTAACAATATTTGGTCATACACTAAAACCAAAATATCAAGAGTGTCAATATGGTTTTGTGGAGATGGCAAGTAACCATATCAATTCGGGAATTATAATAGTGCCAGACAATGTGGTAAGCGAAGAAGAATGCTCATATAACTCTATTATAGGAAACTATTACACAGACTCTTTAGAGGAGCAAAGAGAAATACAAGAGCAAATAAAAAGTTTGGTAAAAAATCCTCTTTCAGCAGAGTATAGTTTACCATCAGTAAATAGCAAGGTGGATATAAGCGAGGCAAGCATTGGACTTGGAGCATTAGTAACATTTTTAGGGCTATACTTAGGAATTGTGTTCTTAATTGCAAGTGTTGCAATTTTGGCATTAAAAGAATTAACAGAGAGTACGGATAATAAAGAAAGGTACACGATGCTTAGAAAACTAGGAGCAGATGAAAAAATGATAAACAAATCCTTATTTAGACAAATAGCGAGCTTCTTTATGTTCCCATTACTCGTTGCAATAATCCATTCAATATTTGGAATAACATTCTGTAGTTATGTAATTTCTACCTTTGGAAATAAGCAATTATTACCATCAATCATTATGACAGCAATATTTATTGTAGTAATTTATGGTGGATATTTCTTGATTACGTATTTTAGCAGTAAGAATATTATAAAGGAAAGATAAAATGTAGTTATAATTCGCATATGTATTGATAAGCAAATGTATATTCTTAGATTTTTGTTCTCGGCCCCCAACATCGCACAAATTGTATTAACTCACTAACGTTCGTTAAACACTTTGTAAGCTTGTTGGTCCCCACCTTAAGCACTCGAATAAAAATCTAAGAATATACATTTGCTATAAATAAAAATGTGAATTGTAATAAATTACAAAAATGTAAGTAAATTTTAAGAAAAAAATAATGGAATTGTAAGTAATAAATTGATATAATATAATACATACAAATACTTTTATAGTATTAGTATTAAAATATATACTAGTAGATTTTGCAATAATAGTTTAGTGACTATGCAAAAAATCACACAAAAAGATTTAATGCTTAAAAAGGAGAATGATTTATGAGATTTTTAGGTAATTTATTATGGTTTATCTGTGGAGGTTTCCTTAGTGGACTTTCATGGACATTATCCGGAATAATCTGGTGTATTAGTTTTGTAGGACTTCCTTATGGATTACAATGCTTCAAATTTGCAAGTCTTGCATTTGCACCATTTGGTAAAGAAGTAGTATATGGTGGAGGAGTTCCATCATTCCTAGCCAATGTAATTTGGATTATTTTCTTCGGTATTCCAATGGCAGTAGAAAACTTTCTACTTGGTTGCGTCTGCTGTGTAACTTTAATTGGGATACCACTTGGATTACAATACTTCAAAATTGCTAAGTTAGCCTTAGCACCTTTTGGGGCAGATGTGATTAAAGTAAATTAACCTAGTAATATGAAGTTTGAGCATTAAATTAAAAATTGTGTGATTTTAAAGAGAGAGTGGCAGTTGATAAAATTGCTACTCTCTTAATTATGTTAATTGATTTGCAAAAGGGGACGGGCTTGTTTTGCAAATTTTACTAAAATAATTAAAATAACTTATTTTGTGGCTTTTCTTTAATAGAAAATTTATAAAAAAAATTATGGTACATTTTGGAAACTTATGGTATAATAAAAATGAACGTAAAAGAAAGAGAAAGGAAGTGCAACAATAATGAAAAAGATACCAGAAAGAATTAATAATATAATTCAAGAATTTATATTAGAAGTTAATAAAATCTTAGGAAATAGAGTAAAGAAAATAATACTTTATGGTTCGTATGCTAGAGGAGATTTTAATAAAAAATCAGATATAGATATTATGATTTTAACAGATTTAAAAGATGAAGAGATATATGATTATTTTGTAAAAATTTCAGACTTAGCTTATGATATAGAGTGCAATAATAACTTTAATATTACATTATCGCCCTTAATTAAAAATATAGATAAATATAATTATTGGTTAGAGGCATTGCCTTTTTATATGAATGTTCAAAAAGAGGGAGTGGTGCTTAGTGAGTCCTAAAATATCAAAAGACTTGGCAAAACATAGGTTAGAACAAGCATTTGATGATTTAAAAGCTAGTGAAATATTATATCAATCAAATTTGTATAAATCAGCTAATAATAGAGCATATTATTCAATATTTCATAGTATAAAAGCTGTTTTAGCATTAGAACCGATAGACTTTAAAAGACATAAGGATGTAATTGCTTACTTTAATCAATATTATGTAAATAAAGAATTATTTCCAAAGAAGATTGGAAAGAAAATTGCAGTAGCTAGTAGAATAAGAGAAGATAGTGATTATGATGATGAATTCATTGTGAAACCGGAAGTTACACAGGAACAAATAAATACAGCTAAAGAACTTCTTAAACTTGTTGAAGAATATATAAAAGAAAAAATCCAATAAATAAAGTAATATTTTAAAGGAGAAAAAAGTTATGGAAGAGAGAATAGTAAAACCATTTACAATGTGGAGACATTTTAAAGGCTCAAGAGCTTTTGTAATTACAGTTGCTAAGCATAGCGAAACAGGAGAAGACTTAGTAGTATATCGTTGTATGGACAACAACGGTAATACAAATCATAAAGATGGAATTTATGCACGACCATTGGATATGTTTTTATCAGAGGTTGACCACAAGAAATATCCAGATGTAAGTCAAAAATATCGCTTTGAGGAAATTGAGGATTAAGTATATATAATAATGGGTTGAAGAAATTTATGAATTTTATTTTTAATTTAAAAGGGTACATTAAAAAAGTGTACCTCTATTTTTTTGTGAATAATTTGTATAATGTGTATGTTTCTGCTATCTTACGAAAATGTAATTTTAATGTAATTAAAAAGAATGGAAAAAAAGTATAAAATTGTTTAAAATATAATCACGGTTCACAATTTAACTTAAAAGAATAGAATTATATATTTTTTCTTTTTTGAAGTCTTAAGGTGGGGACCAACAAGTTTACAAACTGTTAAACGAAATTTTAGTTTCGTTTATACAGTTTGTACGCTGTTGGGGGACGTAAAAAAAGAAAAAATATATAATTCTATTCAAAACTAATTAAAATTGTGAATTATACACCAAAATCAGAAAGGAGATTTTACAATGAGTAATGTATTAGAGGTACAAAATATTGAAAAATACTATGGTAATAAATCTAATTTAACCAAAGCAATAGCTGGAATTAGCTTTAATGTGGAAGAGGGAGAGTTTGTTGGCATAATGGGAGCATCTGGCTCTGGCAAGACAACACTTCTAAATTGCATTTCTACAATAGATAGAGTAACGGCAGGCAAGATTATTATAAACAACCAAGACATAACAAAATTAAAAGGCAATAAGCTAAACAAGTTTAGAAGAGAGGAGTTAGGATTCATATTCCAAGATTTTAATTTGCTAGACACACTAACTGCTTACGAAAACATAGCACTAGCCCTAACAATTCAAAAGGTAAATCCAAAAGAAATTGATAAAAAGGTAAAAGAGGTAGCAGAAAAACTTGGAATATCTGAAATTTTAAATAAATACCCATATCAAATATCTGGTGGGCAAAAACAAAGAGTGGCATCGGCAAGAGCAATTATTACAAACCCTAAAATAGTGCTTGCAGATGAACCAACAGGAGCACTAGATAGTAAATCTGCAAGGCAATTATTAGAAACATTTGAAAGCCTAAATCAAAAATTAGGTGCAACAATTTTAATGGTTACACATGATGCTTTTACAGCAAGTTATGCAGATAGAATTATATTTATCAAAGACGGAAAGCTATTTAATGAACTCATAAAAGGTGAAGATACCAGAAAGCAATTTTTCGAAAAGATTATAGAAGTTCAAACACTTCTTGGAGGTGACTTAAGCGATGTTATTTAAGTTATCTATACGAAATATGAAAAAAAGTTTCAAGGATTATGCAATTTACTTTTTAACATTAGTACTAGGTGTAGCAATCTTTTATATGTTTAACTCTTTAGATAGCCAACAGGCAATGTTTCAAGTATCACAATCAACAAGACAAATGATAAGGCTTATGATTGAGTTACTTGGAATGATTTCAATATTTATAGCAATAATACTTGGTTTTCTAATTGTATATGCAAATAACTTCCTTATAAATAGGCGAAAAAGAGAGTTTGGAATATATATGACACTAGGTATGGGAAGAAGACAAATTTCTAGCATTATTTTGCTAGAGACTATACTAGTTGGAATTTTATCTTTAATTGTAGGTATTTTTGTAGGTGTATTTGCCTCTCAATTTATGTCCATACTTGTAGCAAAACTGTTTGAAGCAGATATGACCGAATTTACATTTGTCTTTTCTAAAGACGCTTGCATAAAAACTTGTATCTACTTTGCAGTAATGTACGTAGCAGTAATAGTGTTTAATACTCTAACCATTTCAAGATATAAGCTAATAAATTTATTAACTGCTGTACGAAAGAATGAAAAAGTAAAAATAAAAAATCCTGTCATTTCAATAATTGTATTTTTATTATCTTGCCGGATTATTAGGATATGCATACTACCTAGTAACAGGAGGAGTATATGAATTACAAACAGGTGACGAGCTAATAAAACCAATTTTAATGGGAATAGTAGGAACAGTAGGAGTGTTCTGGTCTTTATCAGGATTTATATTAAGAATTATACAAACAAGAAAAAGCATCTACTTAAAAGGAACAAATATGTTTGTATTGAGACAATTAAATAATAAAATCAATACAAATATAGCAAGTATGAGTATAATATGCTTGATGTTATTTATGACAATTAGTGTATTATCTAGTAGTTTATCAATAAAATCAGCATTAGATTCACAACTAGCTAAATTTACACCAGTAGATGTAAACCTATACAAACCAGCATTTTTACCAGAAAGCTATGTAAGTTCATATAGTGGAAAAACTATATATTATTCAGAAGAACAAATAGAAGATTCAAGGCACCCAGTAAGCTATACACTTGAAACAAATGGCTACGATATGAATAATTTAAAAGATGTTGTAGAAATTCCAATTTATGCACTATCAGAATGGACCTTGGCAGATAGTTTAGGAGAGTATTATGAGTCTACAAAAAGTCAGTATTCAATGCTTTCTTATGATATGCCAGAGCCTATAGTTAAAATATCAGACTATAACAAAATTGCAGAACTTTATGGAGAAGAACAATATAACTTAAATGATGATGAATACATTGTAGTTTGCAATTATGAGCAAATGACAAACATAAGAAATCAGATGCTAAGCACAAATTCAAATATAGAGATAAATGGAAAAACATATCATTCAAAATATAATGGATGTAAAGAAGGTTTTATATATATTGCAACAACTGAAATAAATGCAGGAATTATATTAGTACCAGATAATTTTGAATTTGAAGCTGAAAATATACAAGAGCATTTATTAGTAGCAAATTATAATGCAGAAACAGAAGAGGGAAAGCAAGAGATAGAAAGTACGTTAATTGGTAGTGGTGATACAGAGTTTTTTGAAAATGTTAGAGAAAAAGGAATAGACCTTGACGGCTCTTCTAAAATTAGTATAACAGAGTCTAGCAAAGGCTTAGCAACAATTATTATATTTATTGCAATTTATTTAGGTATTGTATTTTTAATTGCAAGCTCAGCCATTTTAGCATTAAAACAACTTACAGAAAGTTCCGACAACAAGCAAAGATATACGATACTTAGAAAAATAGGTTGTGACGAGAAAATGATAAACCAAGCATTATTTAGACAAATATTCATTTTCTTTATGATGCCTTTAGTTTTAGCAATGATACATTCTATATTTGGAATTAAATTTATTTTATCAATGCTAGAAGTACTAGCATCACCAGACGAACTAATGCCTTCAGTTATAGTAACAGCAGTTATTATAGGAGCAATTTATGGAGTGTATTTCTTGGCGACGTACCTAGGCAGTAAGAATATAATTAAGGAGGAAAATTGAAAAATGGAAAGTTTTAAAGAAAAAATACCAATGATTATTGCAGTAATTATTGTAATTGCTTTAATTGTAGGAGCATACTACTTTTTAGTTATACATAAGGATTTGTACTATACTCAAATAGATAATACAAAGATAGAGGAGATTTCTACCACAGATGATATGAGATACCAATATACTTTAACTGCATACAACAAAAATGGAAAATCAAAAGAAATTCAATTTAAAACAGATAGAGAACTAAGAGAAGGAGCATATTTAGAAGTGGAAGTAATGCAGTTTAGAGGAGTGGTAAATTGGAGAGAGGTTCAAGCAAGTGAATTGCCTGATAAGGTAAAAGCAGAGATGAATGTAGAGTAGGACTTAATTTCCACACAAGTTTCCAAGAGTAATTTATTCTTGGGAACTTGTGTGTTTTAATAATTTTTCTAAAATGTATTGACATATTGTTATAAAGTGTTATAATAACAACATAACAGATATAACAGTAAGGAGGAAAGTATGAATATTATAATAAGTAACAATAGTAGTATACCCATTTTTGAGCAAATAGAAAATGCTATTAAACAAGCTATATTTTCCAATGAATTAAAAGAAGAAGATATGTTACCATCTGTAAGAAGTCTGGCCAATGACTTAAAGATTAGTTTTCTAACAGTAAAAAGAGCGTATGACAATTTAGAGCAGGCAGGCTTTATTAAAACTGTCCAGGGCAAGGGGAGCTTTGTGGCTCCTAAAAACTTAGAACTAATCAAAGAAGAAAAGCTAAAAGAAATACAAGACTATATAGAAAAAATTTATAATATTTCCAAAATGGCAAATATTTCTGAAGAAGAAATAAAAGAGCTATTTAAAATGATATTTGAGGAGGATATTTAAAATGGAAAATAACATTGAACTTAAAAATGTTTCAAAAAGTTACAAAGGCTTTACATTAAAAAATATTAGCTTCAATGTGCCACAAGGCTCTATTGTAGGACTAATTGGAGAAAATGGTGCAGGAAAGACTACTACTATAAAGTCAATACTAAATATTACTAATGCAGAAGGAAGCGTCACAATATTTGGAAAAGATAGCAAAAAAGCGGAAAAAGAAATAAAGAATGATATAGGAGTTGTATTAGATGATAGTTTTTTATCTGACTATTTAACAGCAAAACACGTGAACTCTATTATGAAAGATGTTTATAAAACTTGGAATGAGGGCAAATACATAAATCTGTTAAAACAATTTGATTTACCAAAAGATAAGCTTATAAAAGATTTTTCAAGTGGTATGAAAATGAAATTAAAAATTGCTACTGCAATAGCACATAATCCTAAACTTTTAATATTAGATGAGCCAACAAGTGGACTTGACCCAGTTGTAAGAAACGAGATTTTGGATATGCTTAGAAAATACATCGAAGAAGACGAAACAAGGTCTATATTGCTATCTACACATATTACTTCAGATTTAGAGCACATTTCAGATTATATTGTATTTATTGAAAAAGGAAAAATGGTATTTGATTTACCTACAAATGAACTGCTAGAGAACTATGGAATTATAAAATGCAGTAAAGAAGACTTTTCAAGACTAGATGAAAAAGATTACATAAAATACAAAAAGGAGAAGTATCAATACGAAGTTCTAACAAGCAATAAGGATACTATAAGAAGAAAATACAATATAACGACTATAGATAAGCCGTCGATTGAAGATATAATGTTATTTTATATTAAGGGAGAAAGGTAAGGGATTAAAAATGATAAAAGGTTTATTAAAAAAAGATTTATACAATTTGTCAAGCTACAAAGCATCCATAATTATAATAGTATTATTCTGTGGAATTGCAATAGTAGGAACAGAGGCTATTAACTGGGGGCCAATTATAATATGTACAATAGTAGGTATGATTGCACTTTCCACATTTAATTATGATGAAATTGCAAAATCGAATAAATATATTTTGGCGCTACCAACCAATAGAAAAGAAATTGTAAAAGAAAAATATATTTTAGCAATCGGAGCCGTAATTTTAGGAGGAATATTAGGAATACTGTTAACGATTATTGTGGCAAATGCAATCAATTATTTTAGACCAGAAAATATGATTAACATAAATTATGAAAGCTTACTTACTACAACAATAGGTGGAATGTGGGGAGTCTCTTTAATACAAGCAATACAAATTCCAAGTATCTACAAATGGGGAGCAGAAAAAGGACGAATCCAGATGTTTGTATTGTTATTTGCACTAATTGTAATAGGCGCAGGGATAGGTTTCTTAATAGCACAAGCTAACTTCAGTATAGATATGGAAGTGCTAATAGAGTTTATCAATAAGTTTGGACTAATTCTATTAGTTGCACTTATGATAGTAATGTATTATGTATCATATAAAATTTCATACAAAATATATAAAAATAAAGAAGAATAGAACCAATAAAAAAATTCCAGGAATACTGGAATTTTTATTATATATATGGTATTCTATTGTAGAAATAATTAGAGAAAAAATACAAATAAAAGAGGTATTATATGAAACTAGTAGTAAAAAATTTAAAGAAAAATTTTGGAAAAAAAGAAGTATTAAAAGATATAAACTTCGAATTTGAGAAAGGAAAAATATACGGATTGCTCGGCAGAAATGGAGCAGGAAAAACTACTTTTTTTAATTGCTTAAATGAAGATATAGAGATAAATTCTGGAGAATTTTACATTGAAGATAATGATACAAAAAGAAAGATGGAAGCAGAAGATGTTGGCTATGTTCTATCAACACCAAATGTTCCAGAATTTTTGACAGGAAGGGAATTTTTAAAGTTCTTTATTGATATAAATAAAAAGCGTATAAAAGAAGAAAAAACAATAGACGAATACTTTGACTTTATGAAAATAGAAAAAGAAGACAGGGATAGATTATTAAAAGACTATTCGCATGGTATGAAAAACAAAATGCAAATGTTGGTAAATATCATAGCAAATCCAAATGTGCTATTGCTTGATGAACCACTAACTTCTTTTGACGTAGTTGTAGCAGAAGAAATGAAACAAATGCTTAGAGAAATAAAGAAAAACCATATTATTATATTCTCAACACACATAATGGAATTAGCCTTAGATTTATGCGACGAAATTGTTATACTTAATAAAGGTGTATTGGAGGAAATTGACAAGAGTAATTTAAATAATGAGCAGTTTAAGAATAAGATTATTGATGCATTAAAGGAGGAAGGTTGAAAAATTAAATTCTTTTTCAACCACATATATGATTAAGAAAGGAACGTACCAAAAATGATTAAAACATTTATAACTTCTTTTAAACTAAAAAACACCTATAGAACTAATAGCATTATCTATTCCATAAAGCAGTTTCCAATAATCAAAAAAATATTGCCAGATAGCTTATACAAAAATAGTGGTTTAAAAATATTTGCAAATATTATAAGCATTTTGAGCGAAATTATAGGTATTTTTATTGGAAAAATTATATATATTTTAACAATGATATTTATGGCATTATCTTGGTATCACACAAACCAAGCGGACACGTTTATTCATATATTTACATTCCTAACTCTCGCAGGTGGAGTACTAAATACATATATGCTTAATCCTACAAAAGATAAGTATTATGCAATTATACTTATGAATATGAATGCAAGAGAGTATGGACTATCTAATTACTATTATCAGCTAATAAAATTAGTTGTTGGATTTTTACCATTTACCATACTTTTTGGAATGATAGCAGGTGTGCCATTATGGATTCAAATAGCATTACCAATTTTTGTACTTGCAGTTAAGCTAATTGTAATGAATTATTCTATATACGATTTTAAGAAGACAAATAAGGCATCTAATGAGAATTTACCAACTAAATTTGTTTGGGGATTTGTAGCAGTATGTTTACTTTTATCGTATGGCTTGCCAGCAATAAATATCACTATAAATGTTACAGTATTTTTAGTAGTATTTATTATTTCACTAATATTAGGAATATATAGCTTAATAAAAATACATACCTTTACAGATTACAGAAAAATGTATAAACAAATATTAACTGCATCAAATGTATATATGGCTGAAAATAATGCTGGAACACAGGCGATGAAAGATATCAGTTTAAAACAAATAGAACTAGATAAGAATTATACAAGTAATAAATCAGGGTTTGCATATTTTCACGATTTATTCGTAAAAAGACATAGCAAGATATTAACAAAAGCAGTAAAAAAACAATCCGTTATTATATTAATTATCTTTACTGCAATGATTATTGGTATTGAAGTAAATGAAGAATTAAAGAATAGGACTAATGAAATACTAATGAAGTATTTACCATATTTTGTGTTTATTATGTATTGCATCAATAGAAGCTCATCTGTTACACAAGCAATGTTTATGAACTGCGACCACAGTATGCTAACCTATAGAATTTATAGGACACCAAAGGTAATACTTGGAATATTTAAAGAAAGACTTAAAACTTTAATAACAATAAATTTAATGCCAGCTACACTAATAGGTTTAGGCTTAGCAGTATTGCTATACCTTTCTGGTGGCACAGATAAACCACTAAACTATATGGTGCTATTTGTGTCAATTATAGCAATGAGTATATTCTTTTCTGTTCATTATTTAGTGATGTACTATTTATTGCAACCATATAATGTGAATACAGAATTGAGAAGTAGCACATACAAAACAGTACAGGGGATAACATATCTTGTATGCTGGTTTATGATACAAATTCAGTTACCAACCCTTTATTTTGGAATAGCTACCATCGCTTTTTGTGTAGTATATTCGCTTATTTCACTATATTTAGCATACAAATATGCTACTAAGACATTTAAACTAAGGGTGTAACAAAGAAATAAGTGGGAAAGGAACAAAAGTTATGCTAGAGTTATTAGAAAAATTCAAAAAAGGTAGAACCATACTAATTGGAAAAAATAAAGCTGTTATTGCATCAGATTTAATGAAATTTAAAGAATTTTATGCTATTTATGCAGATATAATTGAAAATATAGATTTTAATATGGGATGTGGTACTTATAAAATAAATGACAAATTAGCTTTAATTATAAGAGACAAAGAACGATTATTAGACATTCGGATTAACGGCAGAAGAAAGAAAAGCTATATATTGTCATGAATTAGGACATTGTTTTAGTCCTAATCAGCAAGAAAATAGTGGTACTGGAAGAAAAATTAGTGAAGAGGTAGATAGCGACACATTTGCAGTAAAATATTGTGGTATTTCTCCTCATATTTTAGAAAGAGCATTAGCTAAAAGTTTTGAATATGAAATGAAAGATATAGGAAGAAAGAAAGATGTAACGCAAGAGAGGGTAGATAGATATATAGAAGAAATGAAAGCACGAAAAAGAAATATCGAAAAACTAATACGTGAAATTGAAGAGCAAGAAAGATAGTTAATGACAACAAAATTTAAATTATTAGAAACTCAAAATAGGGATTAGACAAACTAATCTCTATTTTTTTGCGAAAACCTTGTAACCTTTCTCTAAAAAATGTTACTATGTAGATGAAAGTTAACTACAAAAAAGGAGATTTAGATCTAAATTGAAAAAGAAAATGTTAAAGGATTATTTAGAAAATGGAAAACTAAATATAGACAAAATGCTTGATGACTTTTATGGATATGTATATATTATTGTAAAAAACGGAGTAAGTAGCTATATTACAGATGAAGATATAGAAGAAATAATATCTGATGTGTTCGTTGCTATTTGGAAAAATAGTGAGAGATTATCAGCTACAACAGATTTAAAGGCATACTTAGCAGGAACTGCTAAAAATAGGATAAAAAATAAATATAGAAAAACAGAAGCAAATATATCTATATCCGAGTACGAAGAAAAAATAATAGAAAATAGCAATCTTGAAAAATTAGCAGAAGAAAATGAGCAAAGCATAATAATAAAAAATACATTAAAAACGTTAAAAATAGAGGAATATGAAATATTTATTATGTTTTACTGCGAAGCTAAACCAATAAAAGAAATTGCAGAGAAATTAAAATTTTCTACTAGCAAAGTGAAAGTTATTCTTCACAGAGTTAGAAAGAAAATAAAAAGAAATTTAGAAGATGGAGGTTATGGCTATGAAAGATAATGAACTAAAAGAAAGAGTTAGAAAAAACATAAAAGAAGAAATAGCTATATCAAACATCAGAAAGGAGTTTGATATGAAAACAAATAAGAATAAAAAAGTAATATATGTACTTTCATCTATATGTGCAGTATTTATATTAGGAATTGGAATATTTGTTGGAGTTAATAAAAATCTATTACCAAGCAATACAGTTGACATTGGGCAAACTGATGGTAAAGGAGAAAGTGTAAAAGTTGAACTAAATATAAACAAGGTAAAAGATATGAGTATGACAAGTTTAGATGCAGACGTAAAAACTATTGAACTAGAAAACTTACCAAAAGAATTTGCGTTTGTAGAAAATTTACAAATACCGGAAGAATATAATTTTGAAAATGGTTATACTGTTTATACTAGAGAAAACACAGACACAGCAGAGTACAATGTACTGCACGACTATATATTGAATTATAGAAAAGATGATTTGAATGATATAAAAATAGCATTTTCGGGAATAGAAGCACCTATAAGAGATTATTTTATTGGAGATGGAGACAAAATTTCAAAAATAGGTAACGTGGAATTAAAAGTATCACAATGGGAAAATATGTATATAGTAACTTTTGAATATAACGACATATATTTTGATATTGAAACAACAGGAATTACAGAGAGTCAGTTGGTAGATTTACTAAAATCTATAATTGATAATGGGACAAACAGTTCTAATGCAGAATAAGAAAAAATATAAAATTTATTTGAAAGAGAATTATTCTATTCAATTATTTTAAGTACAGAATAATTCTCTTTTGTTCTGTTTAGCAGTTGAATAGAATTTGTTTTTTTGCTAATATATAAAAATATAATTTGCAAAAAATTGTAACAAAATAGTAGTAGAGGATACTAAATAGGTGAAAGGGGGAAAAGTTATGCAGAATATGGACGAAATATATAGCAAATATGGAGACATAGTTTATAAATATGTATTCTGCTTAACAGGAAACGAAGATATAACCGAAGAAATTGTCCAAGAGACTTTTGTAGTAGCTATTAGAGACATAAATAAGTTCAGGGGAGAATGTAAAATATCAAGCTGGCTATGCCAGATTAGCAAATATATATGGTATAAAAAGCTAAAAAAAGAAAAACGAAACAAAGAAATATCACTAGATAATTTGCAAGATTCATTAGTTATGGAAGAATCAATAGAAGAGAATCTTTGTAATAAAGTAAATAAAATACAATTATTTAAAAAGTTACAAAAACTTGACGAAGATACCAGAAATGTAATGTACTTAAGAATATTTGGAAATTTTGAATATAGTGAAATAGCAGAAATTATGAATAAAACATCAAATTGGGCACGAGTTGTATTTTTTCGTGGTAAGCAAAAATTAAAGGAGGAATTAGATAAATGAAAAACGAATGCGATATTGTTAAAGATTTGCTATTCAGTTACAATGATGGGGTTTTGAGCGAAAATTCTAAAAATTTTGTTGAAAAGCATTTAAAAACATGTGAAAGTTGTAATAATGTGTTAAAAGAAATAAGGCAAGAAAGTGGAGAAATAGAGCAGGAAAAAGAGATTGATGCTTTTAAGGGTGTTAGAAAGAAAATAAGTAAACGAAATGTAATAATTTCTGTTAGCGTAATAATTATATTAATTATAATCATATTCAATGTGCTAGTCTTTGTGAATTATAATAAAATGATTACTACAATGCAAATAATTTTGCAAAAAGATATAACAGAGGAACAACTAGAAGATATAGAAAATGTAATTAGAGAAAATGCAAGTGAGGTTGAAATTAAATATCTTTCAAGAGATGAACAGCTAAACATGATGCAAAACTGGTTAGAAGAAGATGCTAATATTTTAGAACCCTATAGAGGAAGTGAAGATAATTCTCCTTTTAGAACAATCCTTATAGTAAATGTAAAAGATAATGAAGATATACAAAAAATAATGGAAGCAGTAAAAGATATGCCAGGTACATATAAAACATTTGACAATATAGAGCAAAATCCTTATTTATTATTCTTAAGTCAAATACTTTATAGATAGCATAAGAATCACATAAATAAATTATTAAGATAATTATTTTTTATATAGAATAATTATCTTTTTTGTGTTATAGTTATGGTAGAAAAAATAGTAAAAGGGGTTGCAAAAAATGGATAATGAAAATCAAAAAGAATTTAGTTCAAACTACACATTAGATTACAAAACATATAAAGAATTTTCTACTGGATATATAGCTACAAGAAAATCAAGTATAATAACATTATTTGTAGTTTTAGTTTTGCTAATTTTATGCATCATTTATAGAGATTATCAAATAGTAATTACATTTGGAGTATTATTTGGCATTTTTGCGTTATTAATTAAAGTAACAGGGCGAAACAAAATACAATATAAGAGATACAAAAGTTTAAATAACAATGAAGATGTAGAAACAAATATTAAAATTGGTAAAGATAAAATCGTATCTACATCTAAAAAAGGAGATGTTACAACTTACGAATTTAGTCAAATAACAAATATTGTAGAAACCAAGAACTTAATTATTCTAAAGCTAAAGTACAATATGGGAATTATTCTAAATAAAAATAACATAGAAGGTGGAACAAAAGAAGAACTTCTAGAATATTTGTATTCAGTATGCAATAATTTAAAAAAGAAAAAAGTAACAAATACTAAAGGGTGGTTAATATTAAGAAGAATAATGTTTGGTCTACTTGTTATAACAGTTATATTATCTGTAGTATTAAGTATTTTAAAACAAAATCAAATGAATAATTATGTAGAATTGTTAGAGCAAAACGGATATGAAATTGAAATGCAGGAAAGTGTATACAATGGTAAAAATACAAAGCAAGCAACAATTTCTAAAAATTATGGGCATACTTGGTGTTATTTATATGAATTTGGGACTGATAATGATGCTAAAAGGAATATGGAGTACTGGGCAAATCAAGAGACAGATAACAATATAAAGCCAGAATATATTGTTAAGAGTAGTAGAAATTATCAAAAATATGTGATAGATGAAGGGCAATATGTTATCTTAATTAGAAGAGACAATTATGTATTTTATGGAATAGGACATTCTCAATATAGAGAAGAATTAGATGAAATAGTAAACATTATAGAGGAAGAGATGAAATAAGGGAGATTTTAAATGTTAATTATTAGACAAGAAAATAAAAATGATTATGAAGAAGTATATAATGTGATTAAAACTGCTTTTGAAACAGCAGAGCATAGTGATGGGAATGAGCAGGATTTAGTAGTTGCATTAAGAAAAAGCGACAATTTTATTCCAGAATTATCGTTAGTAGCAGTTATGGATAATAAAATTGTAGGATATATTCTATTTACTAAAATAAAGATAGGCAAGCAAGAAGAACTTGCTTTAGCACCTATTGGGGTATTACCAGAGTATCAAAAACAAGGAATAGGAAGAACTCTTATACAAGAGGGGAATAAAAAAGCGAAAGAGCTAGGGTATCACTATTCTGTGGTTTTAGGTAGCGACAAATATTATCCGAAATTTGGATATGTTTCTGCAAAAGAATATGGAATAGTAGCACCTTTAGATGTACCAGACGAAAACTTTATGGCAATTAAATTGAATGATACAGATATAGAAATAAAAGGCATTGTTCAGTATGCGAAAGAATTTGGAATATTATAAATGATGAAGAAAAATACAAAATATTAAAAGCACAACTAGGAAGATTATTTTGTACTAAAAAGTTAAAATAATCTTCCGTTTTCTATTGACAGAAGTTCATTTATATTATATAATACAAACAATAGTTTGTAAGAAAAAAGAGAAATAGTTAAGACGCAAAAATAGATGTAGTAAGAACTAAATTATAGAAAAAGGATGTGTTCTTATGGATGAAAAAAAGAATGAAATTATTTTGTTTGAAAACCAAGGAGTAAAATTAGAAGTAAACTTAAAGGATGAAACGGTTTGGCTTACTTTAGATCAAATGGCAGAATTGTTTAAAAGAGATAAGTCTGTTATATCAAGACATATTAGCAATATTTTTAAAGAAGAAGAGTTGGATAAAAATTCAACTGTTGCAAATTTTGCAACAGTTCAAAATGAAAGTGGTAGAACGGTTACAAGGAATATTGACTATTATAATTTAGACATAATTATTTCCGTTGGGTATAGAGTAAAGTCAAAAGAAGGTACTAAATTTAGACAGTGGGCAACAAAAGTTCTAAAAGATTACATGCTAAAAGGTTATGCTATAAACCAAAAAAGATTAGAATATCTGGAGAAAACAGTAAAACTAATCGATATAGCCAATAGAATGGACGAGCGTTTAGAAAATAATGATGCAAAAGAAATTTTAAAGGTAATTGGAGAATACTCAAAAGCATTAGACTTATTAGATGATTATGACCATAAAACATTAAAGAAAATTAGTGGAAAAGTTGATGAGAGAAAAATACAATATAATGATTGTGTAGATATCATAAATAAACTTAGATTTAATCAGGAAAGTTCATTATTTGCAGTAGAAAGAGATAGAGGCCTAGAATCGATTATAGGCAATATTTATCAAAGTTTTGATGGACAAGATATTTATAAAAGCATTGAAGAAAAGGCTGCAAATTTCCTATACTTAATTGTAAAAAATCACGTCTTCGCTGATGGAAATAAAAGAATTGCTGCTACATTATTTATATACTTTTTAAACTTTTATGGGATTTTATACATAGATGGAAAACAAACTATAGACAATAATACCTTAGCTGCATTAACTTTATTAATAGCTGAATCTAATCCAAAAGAAAAGGAAATAATTATAGAATTAGTAATGAACTTTTTGAACAATGACTAAATGATAAAAAAAATTTCCTTATCTATTGACTTAAAGTACACTCTAAGTGATATATTATAAAATATGAAAAAGGAGGAGAAAAATATGTCATATTTAGGAGAAGAAATAAAAAAATTAGGATTTGGACTAATGAGATTACCACAAAAAGATGGAGCAATTGATGTAGAGCAAACAAAGAAAATGGTAGATATGTTTTTAAAAGAAGGATTTACCTACTTTGATACTGCGTGGGCATATAACGGAAGCGAGGAGGCTATAAGGCAGGCATTAGTCGAAAGATACCCAAGAGATAGTTTTCAGCTTGCTACAAAAAATGCAGCTTGGATAAATTGCAAAACAAGAGAAGATGCTATAAATCAATTTGAAACATCATTACAAAGAACAGGTGCAGGATATTTTGACTTTTACTTATTACATAACTTAGGAGAACATAGAACAAAATCATTTGACGATTTTGATATGTGGAGTTTTGTTCAAGAAAAGAAAAAAGAAGGAAAGATTAAACATGTAGGATTTTCTTTCCACTCAACACCAGAAGAACTAGAAGAAATATTAAAAAAACATCCAGAAGTGGAATTTGTACAACTTCAAATTAACTATGCAGACTGGGAGAACCCAGCAATTAAGTCAAAAGAATGTTACAAAATGGCAAGAAAATATGGAAAGCCAGTCGTAATAATGGAGCCTGTAAAAGGTGGAATGCTTGCAAATCCACCAGAGCCAGTAGCTAAAATATTAAAGGAGGCAAATCCAAATGTTTCTTATGCATCTTGGGCTATTAAATTTGCAGCAAACTTAGACGGTGTTATTACCGTATTATCAGGTATGAGCAATATTGATCAAATGCAAGATAATTTGTCATATATGAAAGATTTTACAAAATTATCAGAAGAAGAGAAAAAAGTATTAGATAAAGCTCAAGAAGAATTGAAAAAGATTCCGTTAATTCCTTGCACTACTTGCAATTATTGTGCAAAAGTATGTCCTATGAATATTGGTATATCTGGTTCATTTACAGCAATGAATATGCTAACACTATATGGTGATATGGCAGGAGCTAAACATCAAGAAAGTTGGCTAGTTGGAGGCCACGGAAAGAAACACGCAGAAGAATGCATTAAATGTGGTAGATGCGAAGAAGTATGTCCACAACATATTAAAATTAGAGATGAACTTGTAAAGGTAGCCGAAACATTAGGAAGCAACTAAGAGAAGCCAGAAATTCAAAGTATGACAAATAAGTGAATATAAAATAGCTATAAAAAGGAAGTAATTATATTGCTAATTACTTTCTTTTATTATACAATAAAATTATCGAAAAACAATAAAAAAATATTGACAATCAAAAACAAAAGATATATACTATTGCTCGATGAAGAAAAGGATAGTGTAAAGTAGTCTATGAAAAAATAGAATATGAAAACATTATCCAAAAAATATAAAAAAGCACATTGAAAAGT
>CALXPW010000028.1 GCA_944390365.1 uncultured Clostridia bacterium
TTTACCATCAAATCATCTATCATAGCTTTTATTTTTGCTTGCTCTTCTTCACTAATCTCTTTTCCCATATTTACCTCATTCCTTTCTAAATGCATAAGTCTGGTTTGAATTGTAATTATTTTTCAACCCTACCTCCTAGTCACTCCTCATTTTTTCTTTGTATAATAAGGGGTCATAGCATTTGTTTACCCATATAATATAAGATTGAACTACTAATGTCAAGTAAATTTCTTCGAGTTTTTTCTACTACTTTCTATGCTTTTTCTACTCTTTACGTATGTAAGGTTGTTGGCGACAAAGTTCTTGTCTTGTATATAGCCAATAGAAAGAGAGAACCCGAAATTTCAAAGTTCTCTCCTTCTATCTGTGTTTGGGAACAAATTATAATACTTTAACAGTATACGCGTAGTTACTTAATGTAAAGAGCAGCACGAAAACCAGTGTCGTCAAAGACTTCACCAGGATTGTCGTAACCACGATAGGCGACAGGACAATTGTACCCATCAAGGTCGTAACTGCCACCACGGATAACGCGATACGAACTTTCGTTCTGTTCTTGTGTCCATTCATCCACATTACCTGCAAAGTCGTAGATGTTATTAGCACACCATTTTTCTCTGCTTCCTGTTTTAACTACTTTCCTTGGAGAATTCTCTGTATTCCAATGATTGCCCCATTCAGTAGAGTCCTCTGCAATTTCAGCAAGAGTTTTAACTTCCGTTTTGATAAACCATTCCAATACCGAATCATATTCTGCACCAAAAGTCAGATGACTTTTAACTGCTTCATTGTCTTCGATAGTGGATGCAATCTTCTTGGCATCATCAAAATTGATGTTTACCCACGGCATAACTCCTTTTATCGACTGTGGTTTTCCTGCTGAACTCTTGGAAATGTTATATCGAGAAATATAAAATCCTCCGTACTTTATGACACTTTCAAGTTGTTCAAGCAGTTCACCATTTAAAACTTCATTGAATCCATCATACGAAAATTCATCCTTCATGTAATTTCGTCTGCCGAATTTCTGCGAAAAATGTTCTCCATCAAGTGTTCCGTCAGAGTCGAGACTTCCAACAGGTACCCATACAAACTGGCTTCCATCAGAATCTCTTTCAATTACAAAGCCATTGTTCCATTTGCCACAAACACGCTTGTATCCTTCTGGAATTGGAGGATTTACATAGTTATTGGCTGTAGCAACATTCAGAGCTTTTGTAATTGACTCTTCTCTTGTTTTCGCTAAAGCTTCAGTTGTAGCAATATTCCGAGCTCTGATAATTAATTCTCCTCTTATTCCCTCTGAGACTTCAAAGCCTATACCCTTTTCTGCCTCAAGCACAATTTCTTTATACCGTTTCATAATGTGTATACCTCCTTGATGATTTTATAACGGTCTCAACATCTGTCTACTGACAGTGTACTAATAATATCACATTTTCTTGTATTTTGCAAGTTTTGAATTTATTTATGTATACTCTAATAAATAGTCTTACCATCCTTTTTATATTCTTCAAATAGTGCTATGCAATCATCTCTATCTAGCTGTTTTAGTTCTAGTAAATCTTTTTTCTTTCCCTCTAGATATTCATAAATTGCATCATCTCTAAAACCTATATTGCCTGCATCTTCGCGCGTACAGCCATAGTACACTGTTTTAATATTTGCCCAAATTATTGCAGATAAGCACATTGGGCAAGGTTCACAAGATGTATACAATATATATCCTGATAAATCATAAGTTCCTAGCTTTTTGCAAGCTTCTCTTATTACTGTTACTTCTGCGTGAGCAGTTGGGTCGTTATTTGCAAGTACCATATTGTTACCCTGTGCAATTATATTTCCATTTTTGTCTGTAATTACTGCTCCAAATGGACCTCCTTCTCCTTTAGTCATTCCGTGCGATGCACAATCCTTTGCTATTTTCATAAAGTTGTTCATAATTTTACACTTTCCTTTCTCAAATTGTTAAATTCTACTAATACGATATCATTTTATTATTACTTTTTCAAGGTTTCCATTGTAATTTTGCCTATTTTATGTTATATTTATTGTCAGCATTTATTTTTATACATATATTTGCCCTTGTTCTATAATTTCTATATAACAAGAAGCTTACATATATGTAAAGAAAGGGTTGATATTATGTCATATAATTTTACTGAAATAGAGAAAAAGTGGCAAGAATATTGGGACAAGAACAAAACCTTTAAAACTGATGTATGGGATTTTTCTAAGCCTAAATATTATGCACTAGATATGTTTCCTTATCCATCAGGACAAGGCCTTCACGTTGGTCATCCAGAGGGTTATACTGCAACTGATATTATGTCTAGAATGAGAAGAATGCAAGGATATAATGTGCTTCACCCTATGGGATGGGATGCTTTTGGTCTTCCTGCTGAGCAATATGCTATAAAAACTGGTAATCATCCAGCTGGATTTACAGAAAGAAATATAGCAACTTTTAAAAGGCAATTAAAAATGCTTGGTTTTTCTTTTGATTGGGATAGAGAAATTTCCACCTGTGATCCAAGCTTTTATAAATGGACTCAATGGATTTTTAAGCAATTATATAATGATGGTTTAGCTAAATTAGTAGAAATGCCTGTAAACTGGTGTGAAGGTTTAGGTTGTGTGCTTTCTAATGACGAGGTTATAAATGGAAAAAGTGAAAGAGGTGGCTTCCCTGTTGTTCGTAAAAATATGAAACAATGGGTTATGGATATTCCAAAATATGCAGAAATTCTTTTAAATGGATTAGATGAAGTTGATTGGCCAGAATCTACAAAAGAAATTCAGCGTAATTGGATTGGTAAATCTGTAGGTGCAGAGGTTGTATTTAAAGTAGCTAATAGTGATAAATCATTTACCGTATTTACAACTAGAGCAGATACTTTATTTGGTGCAACATATTGTGTACTTTCGCCTGAACACGATTTAGTAAATGAAATTACAACTAGCGACCATAAAAAAGCCATTGAAGAATACAAAACTATGGCATCTGCAAAATCTGATTTAGAAAGAACTGAACTTAATAAAGAGAAAACAGGTTGCTTTACAGGTGCATTTGCTATAAACCCTGTAAATGGAAAAGAAATTCCAATTTGGATTTCTGACTATGTATTATCGACTTATGGAACTGGAGCAATTATGGCTGTACCAGCCCATGATGAAAGAGATTATGCATTTGCTAGCAAATTTGGAATTGATATTGTTCCTGTACTAGAAGGTGGAGATATTTCTAAAGAGGCCTTTACAGGTGATGGAGTTCACATCAATTCTGATTTCTTAAATGGTCTTGGAAAGCAAGAAGCAATCGACAAAATGATTGCTTGGCTAGAGGGAAAAGGCATTGGAACAAAGAAAGTTAATTACAAAATACGTGAGTGGATATTTGCAAGACAACGTTATTGGGGTGAACCTATTCCAATAGTATTTACAGAAAATAATGAAATTCACGTACTAGCTGATGAAGATTTGCCTTTAGTTTTACCTGAACTTGAAGATTATGCACCATCAAAAACCGGAGCCTCTCCTCTTGATAAAGCTACAGATTGGGTAAATACTACATTTGAAGGAAAACCTGCTAGGCGTGAGACAAGTACAATGCCTGGTTCTGCTGGCTCAAGCTGGTATTTCTTAAGATATATAGACCCACATAATGAAAATGAAATTGCAGACCCAGAACTTCTTAAACACTGGATGCCTGTTGACCTTTATGTAGGTGGACCAGAACACGCAGTAGGTCACTTATTGTATTCAAGATTTTGGAACAATTATTTATATAACAAAGGAATTGCACCTACAAAAGAGCCTTTTGCTAAACTTCGTCATCAAGGTATGATACTTGGCTCAAATGGAGAAAAAATGAGCAAGTCAAAGGGTAATGTAATCAATCCAGATGATATGGTTAAAGAATATGGAGCAGATGCACTAAGAGTTTATGAAATGTTCATGGGGCCAATCGATAGTGCTAAGCCTTGGGACCCAAATGGTATTGACGGCTCTAAGAAGTTCTTGGACAGAGTATGGAGATTGTTTGTAGAATCTGGTAAGGTACAAGATGTTAATGCAAATGTTTCAGCAAGTAGCTCGGCTAGCAATGCATATAAAAATCTTGAGAAAGTGTATAATTATACTGTTAAAAAAGTTACAAACGACTATGAAAATATGTACTATAACACAGCAATATCTCAAATGATGATTTTTATAAACTCTGCTTCAAAAGAAGATGTTATTCCTAAAGAATATGCAGAAGGATTTATTAAACTATTAAATCCTGTAGCACCACACATTACAGAAGAAATTTGGAACAGATTTGGTCATGATAACACTATTACTTATGAAGCTTGGCCAACTTATGACGAAACTAAGTTAGTAGAAGACACCGTAGAGATTCCTGTTCAAATAAACGGCAAGGTTAGAGCTACTGTTTCAATTAGTATAGATGCTAGCGAAGATGAAGTTAAAAACATTGTTCATCAGAATAGCAACATTCAAGCACAAATTGAAGGTAAGACTGTTGTTAAAGAAATTTATGTAAAAAATAAGATTTACAATATTGTTGTAAAATAATTTTTTAAAATATGTAACTTTTTTTGCAAAACAGGCCCGTCCCTTTTTGCAAATTTGTAACATTTTTGTAACACAAAAGTAATATTATTGTAATATTACTTTTGCTTTTTATGTAGTATAATGTTGATATATGAATTACTAAGGAGAAATACGTATATGAGCATAGAGTCAGATTTAAAAAAGGACGGCATTACAGTTGTAGGTAAGCTAGATACTTTAAGTGTAAATACTATATCTAGAGATATAGCAGAAATGCTTTGCAAAGCATTTCCAAACCAAAATTTCATGTTTCAAAACTTATTTATTGCATTATCTAGAATACCAATGTATATAGCTGATATTCCCGAAGGATTTGCAGAAGCAACATATTTTTATAAAAATTCTTCTATGTATTTTAAGCAAGGTCTAAAATTAGAAGAATTAGAAAAATTTGCAGTACATGAATTTATTCATTATTTGCAGGAAATTAAAGATAAAAAAGGGCATTTAGTAAGATTAGGATTATGTGATTTTGGTGATTTAAAAGTCAGTGGTATGGCATTAAATGAGGGAGCTGTACAATATATGGCTTCTAAGGCTCTTAATACTGAACAAGAAATTGTTAAATATTATGGTATATCACTTCCAACAAATAGTCCATCATATTATCCAATTTTATGTAATTTGGTGGCACAAATGGCATACATTACAGGCGAAGAAGCTTTATATGATAGTACATTTTATGGTTCTTCTACATTTAAAGAAAATTTTGCCAATTCCTGTGGAATTGATAGTCTATTAAAAATAGAAAATAATATGGATAAAATAATGGATGCTGAAGAAAAAGCAATTAAACTTAATAATAAACTAATGTATGATGATTTAGAGGTTATGAAAGCTCAGAAGGTTGCTAAAAAAGTGGAAAATTGCAAGAAAAAAATAAAGGAGATATTCTTTGAAACACAAAAACTAATATTTACATCATACTTTAATACACAATTTAATAAAATACTAACTACAGCTGACATTGATGAATATAGATTAAAATTATATAATTACAAAAACTATATGGGCATTTCTGATGATTACTCTGAATTTAATGAATTTTATATAAATAAAATGATGGATTTGGATAACAAATATGAAAAAATTATAAATAATACTAATTTAACAGTTGTAAGCAATTCTAAAATTGCTAGGTTCTTTAGAAAAGTTAAAGCAATTTTAACTGCAAATGTTGAATTAAGCAAGTAAAATCGTGGACAAAAGGGACACTCCTTTTTGTCCACGGTTTTTTCGTCCAAAAATAAAGTGTATAAGTTTTGTATCTTTTAACTTACACACTATTTTTTAGACTATTTATATATAATTTTTCCTACTTCTTACATTTTCCAATTATTGTGGACAAAAAGGAGTGTCCCTTTTGTCCACGGCTTCTGCCACATCTCTTCCTGCTCTTGCTGCCCAAGCCACAGTTCCTTTGTCTCCTGCCAAATCTCCACCTGCATATATTTTTTCTTTTGATGTTCTATGGTTTTCATCTACTTTTATGTAGCCCCATTTATTTAATTCTAATCCTAATGAATCAACCACATCTTTTTCTGGACTTGAACCTACTGCCATTACCACATAATCCATATCTAACTCGTAATTGCTTCCATCTATGTTTACTGGTACTTCTCTTGTTTCCCCTTCTTTTTTTACCAATTCTGTTTTAATGCACTCTACTTTTTCTACTTTTCCATTTCCAATAATCTTTACAATGTTGTTTTGGAATAAAAATTCTATACCTTCCTTTTTGGCCTCTTCTATTTCTTTTCTTTCTGCTGGCATTTGTTTTTCTGCTCTTCTATATATTACAAATACCTTATCTGCGCCCATTCTTTTTATAGTTCTAGCACAATCCATTGCTACATTTCCTCCACCTATTACAGCAACTTTTTTACCTGTATATGATGGATGCCTCCCTGTTTCTAATAAACTGTTTCCACCAAATACGCCATCTAGTTCTTCTCCTTCTATGTTCATTTTAAATGGTATATTTGCACCAAAGCCTAAGAATATGGCATCATATTTATTTTCTAACTCGTCTAAGCTTAAGTTTTTACCCAATTCTTTGCCATATTCTACACTAATATCAAGTATGCCTTCATTTAAAATTGATTTAATAGTTTTTTCTAATACATCTTTGTCTAGTCTAAATTCTGGTATTCCGTGCTCTAATATTCCTCCAAGATGATTATATTTTTCATATATAACCACCTTTGCTCCTTTTCTTGCTACGAAATTAGCACATGTAAGTCCTGCTGGACCACCACCTATTACTGCTACTGTTTTTCCTTTTAATTCGTTTGTTTTTTCTATTTCTTTATACCATTCATTTTTTAAAGCTTCATCAAAAACGTAAGCTTCTATTTTTCCAATATTAACTGGCTCGCCCTTTATACCTCTTACACAACTTCCTTCACATTGCTTCATGTGTGGGCATATTCTTCCACAAATGGCACCTAGCGCCGTAGTTTTTGATAATATTTTATATGCTTCTTTTACATTTCCCTCTTTAACCTGTTTTATAAAAGTTGGAATGTCATTATTTAATGGACAACCTTTATTGCTACATGGTTTTACTGGGCAATTTAAACAATATTCTGTATATTTCTGTATTTCTTCGTTCATATTTTTCTCTCCTATTCTCTATTCTCGTATAAAAAGTAATGCAATAGCCCTATTTCCTCGCTAGAAGTTCTTATTTCTCCATTGTCTAGCATTTGTTTTACCTCTTGTATAGGGATTTTTAAAACCTCAATATCTTCGGTTTCATCTAAGTGTCTATGAGTTTTTACTAAATCTTTTGCTAAAAATATAGTTACTTTCTCATTAGAATAACCTATTGCAGGATATGCTACTCTTAGTTTTTTTATTTTTCCTGCTCTATATCCTGTTTCTTCTTCTAATTCTCTTAAAGCACCTTCTTCTGAATTTTCCCCTTCTTCTATCATACCTGCTGGAAAGGCAATAACCGTTTTTCCAATAGGTGTACGTGGCTCTTTTATCATTATAAATTCACCATCATCAGTTTCAGGAATTATTACTGCTGCGTGTCCAGCTAGTACGTGTTCCCTATATATTATTTGGTTTGTTCTTGGATTCTTGTAGTGTAATTCTTCTACTGTAATTCGTTTTCCTTTATATGCTGTTTTCTTGTCTAATAGTTCATAGTCAATTGGCTTATAGTATTTGTTTTCCATAAATTATCACTTTTCTTTCTTTTTATTTATGCAATATTTGCTTTAAATTTTATTAGTATATTTTTTCTTTAGCCATATCACTTCTATCTTTGTTCCATAATCTCGTTGTATTTTCTTACAACTTCTTTTAGGTCTCTCCAAAATTCTATCTTCTTGTTTTCATCTCTTAAAAGTGCTGCTGGGTGCCAAGTTGGCATATATAGTATTCCCTTCTTTTCTATCCATTTTCCTCTGTATGCAGTTATTCCGAACTCTTTGCCACATATATTTTTTAGAGCTGTGCTTCCTAATAAAACAATTATCTTAGGTTTTACCAATATTACTTGATTTCGTAAATAATTCAAACAAGCCTCTGCCTCATCATCTTCTGGTACTCTATTAGCGGGTGGCCTGCACTTTACAATATTGGCTATATATACACTTTGTCTATCTATACCTAGACCTTCAAAAGCCTTATTCATAAGCTTGCCTGCTTTGCCAACAAATGGTATACCTTGCTTGTCCTCGTCTCCACCAGGTCCTTCTCCAATAAGCATTATATCTGCATCTTTTTTTCCTGTTCCAAATACTATGTTAAGTCTGGTTTTACACAATTTACATTTATTACAATTTTCTATTGATTGCTCTAAGTCCTCCCAATTATTGTACATTTAATATTCCTCCTAAGGTTAGTTCCTCGAATATATTTAATTTTGTTTAAAATGTTTTTATTTTAGCTACTACAATCCAGCTTTTGCTTACGTTTTGGCCGTTTTTTTACAAAACAAGCCCGTCACCTTTTACTAATTACTAATCCATAAAATTTTCTGTAATTTCTATTTTTACTTTTTTGCTAGTATCTATTCTTGCTTTTCCTCCAACTGGTATAACTGTTTTTCTTTCGGTATGACCAAAGTTGTTAGATTTTATTATTGGGAATGTATATTTATTATCTAACACATCTAATAATATTTTTTCTAATGCCACACTTCCATCATAGTTGCCTACCCATATTCCTTTTATTTTGTCAAATACTCCATTTTGTTTCATATTGTATAAATAGTTAAATGCAAGTTCTGGTGGAGTTTCTAAACAAAATTCTTCTATAAACAATAGCTTATCGGTAAAATCAATACAATATTTTCCACTAGACATCTCATTTACTAAGCTTAAATTTCCTCCAACTAGTATTCCTTCCGCAATGCCTGGCTTTATTTCTATATAATCATCATCTTCTTTGCCAAGACTCATATCTCCGTGCATAAATCTTTTTACCACTTCATCATAAGCATAAGGTGTTTCCCATGATGTTAATGCTTTAAATGTAGCACCATTAAAAGTTATTATACCTGTTTTTGCATATATAATGTTTTCTATAGAGGTACTATCACTAAAACCACATAAAGGCTTTGGATTATTTTTTATTACATCATAATTTAAATATTCAAATGTTGCATTAGAGTTAAAACCACCACTCACACAAAAAATAAGCTTTACATCTTTATCTGCAAACATCTCATTTATATCTTCTGCTTTTTCCTGTGGTGTTGCGCCATAGCCCAATGTATTTTTAAATGCATTTTTTGCAAACTTTACTTTTAAACCTGTACTTTCCATCAATAGTACAGAATTATTTATTGGTTCTAAATCATCTTCATCTATTCTTGATGATGGAGCAATTACTCCTACTGTATCACCTTTTTTTATTTTTTCGAACATAATTATTCCTTTCGTAATTATATTTTTTTCTACTATATATTATCATTTTTTTGAGATAATGGCAAGAAAAAAGTAGTTCTATAATAACTACTTTTCTAAATCTTATAAAGTTATAATATTTAAATTCTAACAATAAAATCTTACTTCTTGTTCAGGGAAATGTTTTTTCCACTCTGATATTATATAAAAATAGTTATCAACTATTGTTTCTAATAACTCTGATAATTCTTTACTTGGAATTCCACTTTTATTATTTGCTAAAATACATCCTCCACTTTTAGTTAACCAAACTTTTGTAGAATTAGGAGTTGGTTTGCCTTTGGAAATATGTATGTGTATAGGTTCGTTATTTTCATTTGACCAAAAGTAAATTTTAT
Source organism: uncultured Clostridia bacterium (assembly GCA_944390365.1). Taxonomy (GTDB): domain Bacteria; phylum Bacillota; class Clostridia; order TANB77; family CAG-508; genus CALXVA01. The sequence continues at coordinate 9,881 of CALXPW010000028.1, forward strand.
ATCCGTAAAACCTCTATTATATTAGGCACTAAGAATCCCTCCTTGTCTAGCCCATCTATAGAATGATGGTAAGCCTCTTTCTACTACTGTTCTAAAAGTTTCTATTTCTTCATCTGTATAATTTCCATCTTTATATAGTATTTTGCAACTTGGAAGTTCAAACCTTACAGTATCAAATCCCTCTTCAGTTGGTCTTTCAAAATGTACATGTATAATTTCTTCTCCATCTTCATTTTTCATAATATGAGAAAAAACGACTTCAGTTTCGTCTGCATATTTGCAATAAGGATACATCATTTTTATCACTCTCCTATCTTTTATTAGTATAGCATACATTTTCTAAAATTACTATATTTTCCTACATCATTCCTATAAATGCTCCATTTCTTCCAGAAGCTTCTCCATCGGCTCTAAATGAATGGAATAAATCTGAATCACACACAGTACAAATATTACTATCTATAATGTTGCTTTCCTTTAAACCTACTTCTGTTAAAATAATCTTATTTATTAGAGTAGTATCTATGTTGTATTTTTGTATTCCATCTACAACTTTTCCTTTTTCAATTATTTCATCTATTCTGCCTGTGTAGTCAAATTCATTTTTAAACATTTGCATTACATCTTCTTCTACTTCAAAGTGGCATTTTTTTATGCAAGGCGATATACAACAAATTATATTTTCTGGCTTGCAGTCATACTCGCTAATCATTTTTTCTACTGCCTTTTTCCCTATTTTTTGAAGAGTTCCTCTCCATCCAGAGTGTACATCTCCTATTACTTTTTTCTCATCATCGTAGAAAAATAGTGAAGTACAATCTGCAGATGATGTACATAGAAGTATGTTCTCTTTATTTGTAATTACTCCATCAACTTCTTCAAAAGTATCGCTACTACTGTTTACTACTTCTACTTTATCTGTATGAGTTTGATGTGGTTTTACTATATTGCTTATATCAAACTGCTTTTGTGATTTTTTATTTTCATCGCTATTTAAACTATCTACTACTTTTTTATAGCTTTCTAATAATTCCGTTTTGTCTCCATCCTTTACTTGCACATTTATGCCATTTTTTCTTAATGTATAGCAATGTTTTAAATTTGGAAATTCAAGTAATCTCCTAAACTGTATAAACTCTGTGCCATTTATATTTTTATGCACTATTATGTCATTAGTTAAATCCTTCATGTTTACTCCTTTCACCAATCACTGATTTATTTTCTTATTTATTAAGCAACTATGTATATTTTAAAAATTTTTGTAGAAACGCGTAAGCGACCAAACGAGCCTTACATAAGGCGAGTGCGAATTGGAGCAAACGAGCACAATTAAAAAATTAATTTTTTAATTGTGGTTATATGTTTGCTTTCGCCAAGGTTCGAAAAAATTTGAAAAATATACATAGTTGCTTAATACTGTATGAACAAAATAAAGTTATACCTCTTCCTTTATTCTCTCCAAAATATACTCTCTCTCTTCATTTCCAATATAGTTGTATTCTTTCTTGCATATTCCCGTGTTAAAATTACATATTGATTTATATTTGCAATACTCACAAGGTGTTTTTCCCTGCTTTATTTTATAATATGGCTTTACATCAATACTTCCAGTTAGTATTTCTCCTGAAATTTGCTTTAGTATTTTGTTCATATATTTTTGCAAATTTTCAAATTGACTTTGTGTAATTGCACTAGACTTTTTAGACAAATTGCCTTCTTTGTCGATGTATGCTGGCACTATATTTGAGCTTCCACTTTCTAATGTTTTGTCCATCTTTTTTACTATGTCCACATTTGCTAAAATTAGCCCTTTCATTTTAAATTGTTTTCGTATTTCTTCGTCCAATTTCTCCTCTGTTACGTTCTTGCCTGTTTTTATTACTGGGTCTATTAAGTTAAAATATAGCACCCCTGCCGGCATTACATCTTCTATATTGCATACTGCATCTAAATATGTTAAAAGTTGTAATTGCAAACCTGCCACTACTTCGTTAAGGTTAATATCTTTTGCAGATGATTTATAGTCTATTATTCTTATATATTTTCCTTCTGGGGTTTTTGCAATGTCAATTCTGTCTATTTTTCCTGTTATTTCTACCTTTCTGCCATTATCTAGCTTAACTTCTATTGCTGGGTATTCTTTGCCATTCTTGAATTCCATTTCGTGCCCCATTACTTCAAAGTCGCTATATTTTAAGCTATATACTATATATTTAATAGATTTCTTTATCACTTTCTTTAGTCTACTTGCTAATACTCTGTATTTTGGTATTCCTGTGAAAATGTAGTTCTTTTTTAGTCCAAGCTTTTTCTCTATAATTTCGTCTACTATGTCTTCTTCTTCCTCGTCGCTTATGCTTTTTACAGAAATGCCTCTTTCTTGCATTTTATCAAAAAAGCTATCTATTACGTCGTGCATAAAAGTTCCTGTATCGATTGCTTGTACTTTAAATTCTTGCCTTTCTTGTAAGTTAAGTCCGTATTTTAAATAGTATGAGAATGGGCAAGATTTGTATTGTTCTAGTCTTGATATACTAGTTTTTAGAGTATTTCCATATAGCTTGTCTACCAACTCTTTTTTTATTTTGTCTGCTTTTATACTAAAGTTTAATGCTTTTAAATTGCTTTCTAATTTTTCTTTCCAAACCGGACTTTCTGCATAATAGTTGTATATTTCAAACCATTTTTTATCTATTTCTTCTCCATCTCTAAAAGCTTCTAGGTTGTTTAATAATTCTTCAAAAGTGCTAAGTTCTGTTATAACTTCACTTTGCTTTGAAATTATGTCACTTTTCTCTTGCAATTTAGTATATATTTTCTTTACTCTGTTCACTAAAATCGATGGTCTTAGTCCTTTTCCTTCTAAGTCAGATGATACATAAGATAAATACACTTTCTCTTCTGCTGTTGAAAATGCTTTGTATATGTTAAAGTTATCATCATATAGTTTCTCCGTCGTGCCTTTTGCAAGTTCTGCTCCATATTGCTTTAATGTTTCTCTATCTTTATCATTAAAATATCCTTCATCTTTGTTGATGCTTGGAAAGACACCATCATTTAGTCCTATAATAAATACAGCTTTTATGCTATGGTTCCTAGATCTATCCACATCTCCCACAGTTACTTGGTCTTGTGTGCTTGGCAATTTTCCTAAACTACTATTACCCAGTCCTGTTTTTAGAATATCAGCATATTTATCAAAGCTTACTTTTTCCTCTCCAAAGATTGAAACAATTTCGTCTAGTAGCTCTATTACAGTTTTATAGCTAGTCTCATATTCTCGTGCTTTTTCTACTTCTCCAATTTCTTCTAAGTGCTTTATTTCGTTATTTATCTTTGCATTTATTTGATTATCTATTAAAAACTGATACAACTTTTCTGTAATATTTTTATAGTTTCTTTCTCCCATTATCTCGTCTCTAAGTCGTAACAATGGCTTTATTACTTTTTCCATTATATGAATTATTTTGTTTTGCTCTTCTTCTGTTTCGTTGTAAAATGTAGGCTCTTTTGCATACCATTTATTACCTTTTATACCCCATCTTAAGGCATAATTTTCTAGTACATATATATCATCGTCATCTATTTCGGATGTTAAACCTGATTTCATATACTCTATAATGCTTTCTTCTGACCAGTTCTTAGCAAAGATGTTAATTAGCGATAAAATATATTTTACAAATATGTTTTGGCTAAAGTCTTTTTTTTCATCGATAAATACTGGTATGTTGTATTTACTAAAAATAATCTTGCATAAGTTTGAATATTCATCTAGATTCTTAGTTATAACTGAAATTTGGTTATATCTGTAACCATTATCTCTTGCGAGTTTTACTATATTTTCTGCTACGTGCTCTATTTCTGAATATTGGTTTTTAGTCAAGAATAGTTCTATGTTTTCTACACTTTCTTTATATTGTTTATATGGAAATGCATATATATTTTCCTCTAAATGGCTTAGTTCCTTATTCTTAAATCTATAGCATTTGTCTAAAAATTGAGGCTTTTCTATTTTTACATTCTCTTCTCTTGCAATATAGTAGAGTTTATCTATTGTTAATTTGTTGCTATAGAAAATATCTGTATCTTGATTTAGGCTTAAGTTAATATCATCTGTACAAATTGTTATATTTACTTCATTTGCTTTAACTAGTAGCTTCTTTATAATTTCATACTCTTGGTGAGTAAAACCTACAAATTCATCTATGTAAATATCTGCATCATCAAAATCTTTGACTAAGTCTAGTCTATCTGCTAGAATACTTAAATTATCGTTTTCGTCTATGTATTTGTCATTTATGTTTTCAGTATATTTTTCGTAAACCATTAGCATATCGGTTAGTTTAGTTTGCAAATATTTGTCTTCTGTTTTTTCTATAATCTCTTTCAAGCTTTCTACTGTAACACCGTGCTTTTTAAACTCCGTTATTTGCGTTTCTACCAAGCTTACATTTTCGTTAGACTTGCCTATAAATTTTAGCTTATTTTTCTCTTTTGAAAGAATATTATATATTAGCATAGACTTGCCTGTTAAAGACAAATTAGATAAATTTTTGTTTCCGGTTTCTTTTATTACTCTATATGCCATACGATTAAAAGTTAGTACATCTGCCTGTATAACAGAAGATGTATCTAGTGCATCAAGCAATTTCTTTTCTGCCGTGAAAGAAAATTGCTCAGGAGTTATTATGTATATTTTTCTGTTTCCACTTTTTATTTTTTCTGCTATTTCATTACAAATATATGTACTTTTTCCAGTACCAGATTTTCCATATATAATTCTTAAACTCATAAATTTCTCCTTTTTTGCTATTCTATGGCTCGCACAATTATGTACTTAGTTTTTTTGCATTGCATTAAGCCGTGTCCCTCTTCCAAAAAAATAGGTATTGTTGTGCTATGCCCTCTAGGTTGCCATATTTTTCTTTAGCTAGTTTTTCTATTTCTTTTTTACTTACCGTTGTTTCATCTTCATTTTTTATATATAACTCATTCATTACTCTTCTAACCCATACATCTATTGGAAATACATCAAACCTTTTTAAGGTTGAGAATAAAAGTATGCAATCTGCAACTTTAGGTCCAACACCATCAAGAGTAAGCAATATATTCCTTACTTTTTGAGTATCCTTTTCCTTATAAAGTTCTTCTAAATCTACCTGCTTTTCTAGAATTTTACGAGTAGTTTCATATACTCGCACATCTCTAAAGCCTAACCCCAAAGCTCGCAGGTCTTCTACACTTGCTTTAGACAATTCTTCTACTGTAGGAAAAGTATAATATTCCTTTCCATTCCACTCGATTTTCTCTCCATAATTTTTTGATATTCTATTTATTATTCCCTTTATTCTTGGTATATTGTTATTAGCTGAAATTATGAAAGATATAATTGTTTCCCATAAGTCTTGATTTAAGATTCTTATGCCACTTCCATATTCTATGCTTCTTGCTAAATGCTCATCTATTTTTGAAAGCTTGTCTTTTATTTCTTCATAGTTTCTAGTTAAATCAAAATAATTTATTACTAGTTTTTCTAAATTATCTGCACCATAACTAGAAAATATAACTCTATTTTCCACTTGTTTAACATTTATTACGTTTTTTCCTACTATACCTGTGTATGAGCCATCGCTTTCTTCATCCCATCTAAAGCATTGACCACATTCAAATATATGTTTTGAATTAAATGAAGGTATATTGTTTAGTTCATATTGTTGTTCTTGCATTTATGTTTTCTGTCCTTTCTTGTAAGTGTTTTTCCATACTGTTTCCTCCTTTATTTTAGCATAGAATTTTTTAGATAACAACTTTATTAATACAATTTTTTATAGAGATCGCTCGCACATGACAAATAAAAGTATTGTTCATACTTGTGTTAAATATTTTTTTAATTATTTTTAATGGATTTTAAAAAGAAATAATTGTTTTGATTTAAAATTTATTGTAATTGATTCAAAAAATCTTGAAGTTCTATATCAGCTTGTTGCAAAATACTTATCAAGGTTCCTCTTGCCACTTGTACGTGCATTGGGACTATACAAATTCTATGTGTTAGCATGTTTTTATATTTTGCATGACTACCTTTTTGAGATACCTTTACAAATCCCATTTTTTTAAGAATCCTTACTATTTCTTTAGCAGATAATATTGGAATACTTGAACTCATATAGTCACCTCCAATGTTGTTACTAATACTTGTTTTGGTTGGGCTGGCTCTTCATCTTGATAATATAATTCTACTGCTTCTTTCAGATTAGCCAAAGCTTCTTCTATTGACTTACCTTGAGATGCCACATTATTATCAATACATTTAGCCACATACCAATCATCTTCTTTTTGTATTATAACATTATACTTTATACTCATAGTTTCACATCCTCATATAAAAATTTAATATATACATATCATAATTTACATAATTTGTAAATACTTTTTGCAAATTTTTTTATTGTATTAAATAAAAAGTGTAAAACACCCCAACACTCTCTTCCTACCTAAATCCCTTTCCCCAAGCTTCTCTTGCGCTTGATATTACTATAAATGCTTTAGGGTCTATTCCCTGTGCAATGTCTTTTATCTTTGCTACTTCTCCTCTTGAAGCAACGCACCATAGTATCATTTTTCTTTCTCTAGTATACATTCCTTTTGCATAAATTGCTGTGCTTCCTCTGTCCAGCTTTTGTCCTATCTCTTGTGCAATTTCTTTATATTTATTTGAAACTATAAACATAGTTTTAGTAAAATAAATTCCCTCAAACACAATGTCAATCATTTTACCACTTAAATATATTGCTATTGCAGAGTACAATCCTATTTCTATTTCTCTAAAGAACAATACATTTAAGAATACTATACTAATGTCAACTATAACAATTAAATTGCTTGCTTTAAAGTGTGGTTTATAAGCTCTAATAATGTATGTTAGTAAATCGGTTCCTCCTGTTGAAGCATTCGCCTTTAGTACTATAGCTGTTCCAAGTCCAATAAGTATTCCACCATAAATACAAGCAAGTAGTCTGTCTTCAGTTAATGGATTAAATGTTTCAAATATATCTATAAAAGTAGATAGTACTATTGTTCCTATAACACCTTTGATTGCCGTTTCTTTTCCTACCTTTATTATGGTTAGTATAATTAATGGTATGTTTAAAATTAACATCGTTGTTCCTAATGGCAAGTTAAATAAGTAATAGATGATGGTAGCAATACCAGCAAATCCACCAGAAGATAATTGATTAGGTAATAAAAATAAAGATGTTCCTAATGCCATTAACGCACACCCTAGTATTATTTCTATTCCTTCTTTTAAATACTTTTTTATTAAAATTTGAGTTCGTGTAAGTTTTTTCACTAGATTCTCCTTTAAAACTAATTTAATTTTCATTCATTTTAACTGTTTCTGCTTTTCTAACAGTAAAATTTAGAAAGCAAATATTCAAGAATAAAACACCTATTACTGGTATTATTACCAATAATAGGTGTTTTATTCTTAGTTTATATTTTACTCATACGACTCTAATATTTCCATTTCAAATTTGCCCGGTTTTATATTATCATCTTTTTCTATTATTACATCTACATCGTAAACTTCTTTTAATTTTGTTATATTCTCTTTTTTATGACCTATAATGTTATTTACATTTTTGTCGTTTGCTTTTATTTTAACTTTTTTAACTTTTGCATTTACCTTTTTTATCTCATTTACTATGCTATCATACCACATACTAGACTCCACTAATTGTCTAAATGCTGGATGGTATGGACCTGCAACTACACTACTTTCTTTTAAACTTGGGTCAGTTATTTCTTCTGTGTTTTGCAATCCAATTCTTATAACTGTTATCTTTTTTCTATTAAACAAATCTACAATCTCTTTGCATCTTTCTACTGCTTGCCCTACTGTAAGAGGGGTATATTCTCCTCTTTGGTATTCTTCAGCAAGTTCAGTATCTTTAATAACCAATACTGGGTAAATTCTAACTATTTCTGGTTTTAGTTTTATTAACTCTTTTGCAGTATTTATTTCGTCTTGTTTTGTACTTTCTGGAAGTCCTACCATCATTTGATGACCTAATACAAATCCATATCTTCTAATAAGTTTTGATGCTTTTTTTACATCTTCGCCTGTATGACCTCTTTTGCATCTACTTAATATATAGTTATTTGTAGATTGTACTCCTAGTTCTATTGTTTTAACATGATACTTTTTTAATCTCTTTAAAATATCTTTATCTATACAATCTGGTCTTGTAGATACTCTAATACTATGCACTTTTTTGTTTTCTATGTATTCTTGTACAGCCTCCAAAAGTTCTTCTTGCTTTTCTTTCTCTATTGCTGTAAAGCTTCCACCAAAAAATGCAACTTCTACATATTTATGGTCATCTTTAAAGTTTTTAAGATAATATACTATTGTATCCTTTACATCTTGTTTTGTTACCATTTTAGTTTGCCCACTTATTTTCTTTTGATTGCAAAATGTACAATTATTTGGACAACCCAAATGTGGTACAAAAATTGGTATGATGTATTCTTTCTTCATATTGCTAACCTCCTATCTGTTTTCAGCCTTCAGCAAAAGGGGACGGGCTTAAATTGCCAAAATTTCTTTTAGTATTTAAGCTGGATAATATATTTTTTATTTTAGTCGGAGTGCTCAAGGTGGGGACCGACAAGTTTACAAACTGTTAAACGAAACGTTAGTGAAGTTTTTACAGTTTGTACGATGTTGGTGGCCGAAGACTAAAATAAAAAATGTATTATCTTGCTTGCATAAGAAGAACATCTATTATTTACAATTTAGGTCCGTCCCCTTTTGCAAATTTTTCTAATGCTTTTCCTGCAGCATCCATTTCAGCTGCTTTTTTGGTTCTACCTTCTCCTATTGCTAATTCTTTCCCGTCTGCCTCTACTTTTACGGTAAATGTTTTATCGTGGTCTGGCCCTGTTTCTTTTATAACTGTATACTTTATACAAACATCTCCATGGACTTGCAATTTTTCTTGTAGAACAGTTTTGTGGTCTTTCATTCCAACGTGTTTTGTAGATTCCTCTATCGCTGTTTTTAGATTATTTATTATAAATTTTTCAGCCTCTTCTAAGCCTCCATCAAAATATATAGCTGCTATAGTTGCTTCTATACTGTCTGCTAAAATAGCTGGTTTTAATTTTCCTCCACTATTTGCTTCGCTCTTACCAACTAAAATAAAATCACTAAAATTATGAGATTTAGCTACTTTATATAGGCTATCCTCACAAACTACTTCTGCTCTAACTTTAGTCATTTCACCTTCTTTTAGCTTTTTATAATTATTGTATATGTACTTACTTGATATATACTCTAATATGCTATCTCCTAAAAACTCTAACTTTTCATTACTCTCGAGTTTATTTTCATACGCGAATGAGGTATGGGTTAAAGCTTTCTTTAGAAGATTTTTATCTTTAAAGGTGTACCCTATACTTTTTTCTAGTTTTTCAAAATTCATTTTTCCTCCTAATATCTTATTTTTCTATAAATTTTAACAGTTACATTATACACCTTTTAACTAGAAAAAGGAAGAGATTTTTTAAATTACGTCAATATAAGTAGTTTTATAATTATTTAGGCATTAAATCTAAGTAATATGTATATTTAGAAAATTTTTGTAGTCGGGTTTTAAACACTTTTTCATATGTGAGAATTCTGAAAGCATTCAAAATGCTTAATTTTTTTGTCAAATTTTCCAA
>CALXPW010000029.1 GCA_944390365.1 uncultured Clostridia bacterium
TGGTAAAAAGGAAATTTTTTTATTGGCTAACCATCAGTAATTTCCTATACATAGTAATACTAATAATATTAGCAACAATAACAATAAATGCAGCATTTGGAGAAGGAGGTTTAATAGCAAGAGCAGAACAAGCAAAAAATTTAACAGAAGAGGCAACGAGGAAAGAACAAGAGAGTTTAAATAGTTTAATGGATGAGTATGACAAGATAGTAAATGGAGAAGAAACAAATGAAGAAGGAACTGGTATATACGTAACCTTATATGAAGATGGAACTTTAGCATTTGCTAGCACGGCAGATAATAAACTTGATAAACCAATTAAAGCAGAATATGGAAATATAAGAGGTCAGGATTATACAATAGATTTTAAAAATGTGGATGATAGTAGTGAAAAAGTACCTTGGGTTTATGAAGCTACAACAAATGCTATTATATTAGATGAAATAGTACCAAGTAGTACAAGCTGGTGGTTTATAGGGATGAGTGAAATAAATGGTATAGAAAACTTAAATACAAGTAATGTGACAAAAATGCAGGCTATGTTTTATGATTGTGAATTGCAAGAACTAAACCTAAGTAATTTTGATACAAGCAATGTAACGGATATGTCGCATATGTTTTATGGTTGTGAAGCATTACAAGAGCTAAACGTAAGCAATTTCGACACAAGCAATGTAACGGATATGTCAGGTATGTTCGCTAACGATAATTGGTGGGAAGAAAGTATTTTAGAAAAAATAACAGGAATTGAGAACTTTGATACAAGTAACGTAACGAATATGTCAAGTATGTTTAATCATTGTGAAACATTAACAGAGCTAGACGTAAGTAATTTTGATACAAGTAATGTAACGGATATGTCAGATATGTTTAATTATTGTGAAACATTAGCAGAACTAGACTTAAGTAGATTCGATACAAGCAATGTAACGAATATGTCAAGTATGTTTGGTGGTTGTTCTGCATTACAAAAGCTAGACGTAAGTAATTTTGATACAAGTAATGTAACGGATATGTCAAGTATGTTTGGTGGTTGTTCTGCATTACAAAAGCTAGACGTAAGTAATTTTGATACAAGCAAAGTAATGGATATGTCAGCTATGTTTTATGATTGTTATTCATTAACAGAACTAGACTTAAGTAGATTCGATACAAGCAACGTAACGGATATGTCATTGATGTTTGCTATGCCCGTAATTGAACGAAGCCATTTAGAAAAAATAATAGGGATTGAGCAATTTGATACGCGAAACGTAACGGATATGGTAGCTATGTTTAATAATTGTGTAGCATTACGGAGAACTAGACTTAAGTAGATTCGATACAAGTAATGTAACGAATATGTCAGGTATGTTTAGTGGGTGTGATACATTAACAGAGCTAGACGTAAGTAATTTTGACACGAGCAATGTAACGAATATGTCAAGTATGTTTAATCATTGTGAAACATTAACAGAGCTAGACGTAAGTAATTTTGATACAAGTAATGTAACGGATATGTCAGGTATGTTTTGTTATTGTGAAACAGTAGCAGAGTTAGACTTAAGAAACTTCGACACGAGCAATGTAACGGATATGTCGGAAATGTTCTTGAATAGTTTTAATTTAAAAAATGTATATGTTAGTAATAAATGGACAGAACCAGAAGGACAAGAAATTTTTGGGGGGTCATGCCCAATAGATTCAGTAACAGTAATATAGTACTAAACAATGAAACAAGTAACGACAAAAAAATAGAAAAATCTTAATGAAATATATAAGAGTAGAAGAACTTAATATATTTTATACAATTTTTATATCAAAATTAAATTGCAAAACGAAAATAAATGTGTTAAAATTTATTCCACTATGTTATACAAGCAAAATAAATCATAAAAACACTATAAAAAATTAACATAGCAAATAACAATAGATGGAGTAAAGATATGTATAATAAATTTATTTTTATAAATAATAATAGAAGGAAAAAGCAAAAAGAACTAGAAGCACAAAAAGCAGAAGAAAATTCGCAAATTAGTTTTGATATGCTTGCAAATGCACAAAATGAAAGTAATAATGCCATAAATAACAATGCTTCGTCAAAGCAAAAAAGTAATGTAGTGTTTAAAACAGGTGGAGTAAAAAGAAGCAATGTGGCTCAAGCAACACATCAAAGTGGAAAAAACTTAAATAGGTTTATAGACGATTATGTATTAGTAGACATCGAAACTACTGGGCTTTCACCAATATATGATGATATTATCGAAATTGGTGCAATAAAAGTGGAAAACAATAAAATGGTAGATGAATATAGCCAGTTAATAAAAATAGATAGAATTTTACCACAAAAAATAACAGAATTAACAGGAATTACAGATTCTATGCTAGCTACAGGCAAAATGCCTAAAACTGTTCTAGAGGAGTTTGTAAATTTTGTGGGTAATAATGTTATTATTGGCCATAATGTTAATTTTGATTTAGGTTTTTTATGTAATAAATGTAAAAAATATCTAGATTACAATTTAAATAATGACTACATAGACACATTGTATTTAGCTAGAAAATTGGTGCCAAATAGTATAAATCACAAACTTGGAACACTTGCAAAGCTATTTAATATAAGCTATGAAGGAGCTCATAGAGGATTAAAAGATGTTGAAATAACTTATGAAGTGTATAATAAATTAAGAGAAATAGGTTAAAATAAAAGCCTAAAAATAAGAAAAGTGGCTTCGCCTTTTGTAGCGTTTTGCTTCGAAAATACGCACGGCCCAAGGAAACTTAACTTTGTTGTATAGAAAAAAGAAGTGCACCCCAAATGTTAGATTTTTGTATAACATTTGGGGTGCACTTCAATAAAGTAGGGCTTTTTAAAATTCAAAATAATGGAAAAATAAAAAGTAAAAAAAATCACATACTAATATTGAAAAATTAAGTGAACTATACTTATTTTTTAATTTTACAATATTAAGAAAGGTGATTTTATGAAGAAAATATTTAGTTTTATATTAGCTATTTTATTAGTTTTTTGTATATTTCAATTAAATGTAAATGCTACATCAATACCACTACGGTTCTGTTACTGTAGATGTAACAAAAGAAAAAGTATTACCTGGTGAAGAGGTTACAGTAAATATAAACTTTGGTACTGAACTTGGAGCATATACATTTGACGTGGCTTACGATAATAGTATATTTGAATATGTAAGCTCAGAAGGCGGAACTCCAAATGATAATGGTACTAGGGTAAGAGTTACTTATTATGATAGTGCCGGAGGTTCAAACCCTCGTTCTAATATGTCTGTTACTTTTAAAGCTAAAAGTGATATAACAAGTACAAACCCAACAGACTTTTCAGTTACAGCAGAGGGATTAGCAAATAATGATGCATCACAAGAATATGATGATATTACCACTCCAATTAAGAAAGACGTTACAGTTGAGCCAAACTATGTTGATTATACTATAGAATTCAATCATTCTGGAAAGCTTATAGTAGACGAAGAAAACACTATGGAGTTAATTACAAAATCAAGCATGGGAAGAAATTATGACCATGTTAAAATGCAAGTTGAAGTAACTAAAAAGCCTTCAGATAGTGCTACTGTACAGCTACTCGCAATAGAAAGAACAAGAGCACAAGTAGATTTAATTCAAGATGGCTGGGGAGAGCCTGACGGATATGAGTTAGGTGGAAAAGATGTAGAACAGATACTAGATGTACAAGGTGTATTTAGTGAAGTAGGAGAATATGTAATAAAGATTAGTTTATTAGATAAAGATTCATCAAATGCAGTGATAGCAACAAAAGACTTTACATTTAAAGTAGAGAAAGCTACTACAGGTGGTACAGATAATGAAGAAACAACACCACCAGAGAACAGTACGGGAGGCACAAATAATGGAAATCAAGATAACAACAATAATGGTCAAAGTGGTAATCAAAATAATAATGGAAACAATGAGCAAAACGGAAATGGTAGTCAAAACAATAATCAAGGAGAGCAAAATGAGAATGTAGAGGAGATGCCAGAGAAACTACCACAAACAGGTATGACAAAATATGTTTACATCATTACTGCTATAGCAATCCTTGGAGCTGGATACATTACTTTAAAAAATGAAAAAGTAAAGAGTAAAAAATAAATTTGCATTAAGGCTTTAAATATTCAAAAAAGCAATTTAAAGAGTTAAATAAATTAGAAAAATTTTGCAAAAAAGGACAAAAGTTAAAGTGATAAAGAAAATTTTAAAATTATTAATCATTTTAATTATTTCTATAATAATAGGAAATACACTATATGGTATTTACAAAGAAGCAAAAATTAGTAATGCTCCAGGAAATAATGCAAAAGAAAGTGAATTTAGTATAGCTGAATTGATGATGGGAAAAGGCAGTGAAAACAAAATAGAATTAGATACAAATAATTCAATAGATGAGAATGAAGAAAAAAATAAAATAAATAGTGCTGAGGAAAAACTAGATAAAGAAAAAATGGAACAAGTAAACTTGCCTACAACATATAAAGGCTATGTGGTATCAGCCAAATTATATATACCAAAAATTAACTTGAACACTTATGTATTAGATGACAAAAGTGATGAAGCAATGTGGATATGCCCTACAAAATACTATGGACCAGAGCCAAATGAGGAGGGGAATTACTGCATTGCTGCTCACAATTATGACAGGAAGAACATGTTTAACCATATAATAGAATTGGAAATTGGTGACACAATATATTTATCTGATAATAAGAATGGAAAAGTAAAGTATGAAGTTTACGATATATACAAAGCAATACCATCAAATACGGAAGCTCTTTTGCAGAATACTAATGGTAAAACAGAGATTACCTTAATAACTTGTAGTGATTATTCAAGCAAGAGAATTATAGTGAAATGTCGTGTTTGGAGACAGGTCTAAATGGGACACACTTGGCACTTTAAGGGACAGGTCTAAATTAAAATAGTTATATATGAAGACCTGTCCCTAAAGATGACATACTTGTCCCATTTAGACCTGTCCCTAAAAGTGCCAAATGGCACTTTTGTGACAGGCACCAAAGTGCCAGGAGGTGAATATGAAGAAAAAAGCACTAATTATTATAGCAACTATTGCTATTTTAATAATAGCTTTTATTGCTATATTTAATATATTTGACTTTAATGAGGTAGATAGTGAAAAAGAATCTGAAAAGCAGTCAAACAACCAACTTACTAGGCAAATGTTTTTGTCAAATGATTTTCCAGCTGAATATCAGCCATACATTGACGAACTAAAGAAGAAGTATCCGAATTGGGAGTTTAAGGCATTGTATACAAACTTAGATTGGAAGTATGTTATAGATAATGAAAATGTTTTTGGAAAGAATCTAGTTCCCAAATCTTATTCTGATAGTTGGAAAAACACAAATCCAGGAGAGTATAATGTTGAGGTTGATAGTGGTTGGGTAGATTCGTCTAGGACTGCTGTAGAATATGCGATGGATCCTAGAAACTTTTTGAATTATGTTAGAGTGTTTCAATTTGAAGAATTATCGTATAATTCTTCAACTAATAATGCCTCAAGCATAGAGAAGATACTGTACGGTACAGAGTTCTATAACAGAATTGTTGAGTATAAAAACTCTAGTGGTACCAATATAGTAACTGATAAAAAATATTCGGATTTAATACTATCTGCAGCTAAGACCTCTGGTGTAAGTAGTTTTCACTTGGCTTCTAGAATAAAGCAAGAGGTAGGACCTTTTTTGTCACATAGTTCTATAAGTGGAACTGTAAGTGGCTTTGAGGGATTATACAATTTCTATAACATTGGTGCTACTAGTTCATCAGAACCAATGGGAGCAATAAAAAATGGACTTCAATATGCAAAAGATGGCAAAGGGGCAAGTGACTCTACTAAGAAAAAATACTTAATTCCATGGAATACAAAGGCAAGAGCAATTACTGGAGGGGCAATATTTATTGGCTCTAGTTATATAAATTCTGGGCAAGATTCAATTTATCTTCAAAAGTTCCATGTGTATGATACAGGAAGTGATGAACTTTTTTGGCATCAGTATATGACAAATGTTTTAGCACCATATAGTGAGTCAAAGTTAATATACACAGGCTATTCAAATAGCAATATGCTAGATAATGCAATGTCTTTTGTAATTCCAATTTATGAAAATATGCCAGACTTACCTTGCACAAGTCCAGCTATCTCTTCAAGTGATTTTTCATCAGATAACACAAAAGTGTATGCAAACGTGGAGACTAGTTTAAATGTAAGGTGTGGACCAGGAACATCGTATGAAAGTTTGACTACAATACCAGCAGGCACGCAAATGACAAGAATTGCAAAAGGAAAGCAAAAAGGAGAATTATGGGACAGGGTTATACTAGAAAATGGATTAGTTGGTTATGTATTTCAAACTTATGTGGAAGAAATTCCAGATGTTCAAGCTGATAAAGTAGAACTTTCATTAGATAAAACTACAATAAATAAGGGAGAAATAATTCAGTTAAATGCCAAGGTTCTGCCAGAAGAAGCGGTAGACAAAAAGCTAACCTATAGTTCTAATAATACAAATGTAGCTATAGTAAGTTCAAGTGGAAAAATAACGGGAATCGGTTCTGGAAAAGCTACAATAACTGCTAAAACAAGTAATGGAATAAGCAGTAGTATAGATATTACTATATATAGCCCAGTAACAGATATATTACTTAGCACAGATAATGTAGTAATTCAAGTGGATGGAAGCTTTATAATAGATGCAGAAGTTTTACCAGAAGACGCAGACAACAAAAAACTAAATTATAAATCAGAAGATGACAGAATAGCAAAAGTGGCTGAAGATGGAAAAGTAACAGGAATTTCGGAAGGAAATACTAATATAGTAGTAAGTTCTGATGAGGGCAATATATCGAAAACAATAAAAGTTACAGTTACTAGAAAATTGCAAGATGGCGAAATTGTATTTGACGAAAAATTACAAATAGATGGAAATGAGATTGCTGGATTGAATAATAAAAATAATACGGCTAACGAATTACTAAATAAAATACAAACAAACTACACAGTAGAAGTATATAATAAAAATGGAGAAAAAATTTCTGGAAATAGCCTTGTAGGAACAGGTAGCACAATAAAAATTACGGATAATAAATCCTTGATAATTGAATATACATTGATAATGTATGGAGATGTAAACGGGGATGGAAAAATAAATAGTATAGATTTATTAGTATTGCAAAGGCATATACTAGAAATAGAAAAGCTTAGCAATATATATGTAAAGGCTGGTAACGTTAGGAAAAATGGCAAAACACCAAGCTCCGTAGATTGTTTGCTAATACAAAGGCATATATTGGGATTGCAAAATATAGAACAGTAAAATCACATACTTGTGCTCATAATGAATTTAATGGAAAGGTGAAATGATGAAGAAAAATATAATCTTAAACTTAATACTAACTTGCATTGTAATACTAAATTGTAGCTTAAACATTACAGTAAATGCTGTCGAAAATTCTACTAGAATTTTAATAAACAGTAGTAAGAACAATGTGTCAAGCAATGAAAAGTTTATTATATCAATAAATGCAAACAATACTAATATTGCAGCATATACTTTGTGGATATATTATGAAAGCGACAAAGTAGAATGCATATCGCAAAAGGAAAATATCAGCATTCAAAGTAACAGAATAATATATGCCTGGTATTCTAGTGATGGCAAGAATAAAAGCTTAGACACTATGATAGAACTAGAGTTTATGCCTAAGCAATATGGAATAGCAACTTTTAGTGTAGCAGGTGAATTTTATAGTGAAACAGGTGAACAGTTAAAGCTTCAAGGGAATAGCTTAGATGTTGTGATAGGTGATGTAACTTTAATGTCAGAAAACAGTTCTATAATAGAAACTCAAGAAGAAAACAGTTCTCAAGCAGACACTAAAGAAGATGCAGATTTACTGGCAGAAGTGCAAAATGATGATAGTAGCTTGAACTTAGGAATAATGAGAACAAATCGTGAGGGAATTACACCAGAATTTAATGCAGAAATATTAGAATATTATTTGGTTGTAGACGAAACGGTTAATGATTTAGATATAACTGCAATTCCTGTTAGCAAGAAAGCAGAAATTGTTATAGTTGGAAACAAAAATCTAAAAAGTGGTATAAATAAAGTTAAGATTACAGTAAGCTTAAACGGAAATAGTAAAACATATACTATAAATGTGACTAAAACAGATAATCCAAACAAAGCAAATGCCAATTTAGAAACATTGGCAATACAGAATTATACATTGGAACCGGAATTTCAAAATAGCATAACAAACTATCATGTAGAAGTAGCAAATACAGAAAATTTGGCAAATATATTGGCAATAGCAGAGGATAGTAGTGCAAAAGTAAAAATAGAGGGTAATAACGAATTAAAATATGGGAGCAATAATGTAGTAGTTACTGTAACTGCAAGAGATGGAATAACAGAGAAAAAATACAATATAGAGATATATAAAAGAAATGACGAAGAGGAAAGTGCATATAAGGAAGAGACCAAAGAAAATAATGAAGAAGTAAATAGGTTACTAGAAGAAAAGAGCATAGAAACAGCGGAGAATAAAGAAAATCAAGAGGATAATAATGAAGTTAAGGATAAAAGCAAAGCTATAGTGATAGTAGTAATAATATTGGCAATAATTGTGATTGGAGTAGCACTAATAATTGTGAGGAAAAAGAAGAAAAAAGCATAAAATAGAGTCAACATAACACTAATATTGACTATTTTTCCATTTTATGTTATAATAGAGAAGTCGACGGGAGATAAAAACTTGGAAAATAATGGAGGTTATTATATGAGTAAAAATGTATTAATATTCGGACATAAAAATCCAGACACAGACTCAATTACATCAGCTATAGTAATGGAAAACTTTGAAAAAAAATTAGGACATGAAAATGCAAAAGCAGTTAGAACAGGAAATGTAAACAAAGAAACACAATATGTGTTAAACTATCTTGGAATGGAAGCACCTGAACTAATAGACGACGTAGAAGATGGTCAAGAAGTTATTTTAGTAGACCATAACGAAGCAACACAATGTGTTAACAATATTGCTAATGCTAAAATACTAAAGGTTGTTGACCATCATACAATGAATTTCGTAGCACCATATCAATTATATTATAGAACAGAACCAGTTGGTTGTACACAAACAGTTTTATTTAAAATGTATAAAGAAAACAATGTAGAAATTGATAAAAACATAGCAACACTAATGCTAAGTGCTATTGCATCAGATACATTAGTACTAAGATCACCAACAACAACTGATGACGATAGAAAAGCAGTTAAAGAACTAGAAAAAATATCTGGTTTAAGTATAAATGATTTTGGTGTAGATATGTTAAAAGCAGGAACAGATATTAGCGAATATACTCCAGAACAAGTTATAAATATAGATTCAAAATTGTTTGAACAATCAAATAAAAAATTTAGAATAGCACAAGTAAACACTGCAGACTTAGATTCTATATTTAAAAACCAAGCATATTTTGAACAAGCTATAAATGAAGATATAAAGAAAGAAAACTTAGACTTTTATGTATTCGCAGCAACAGATATAATTAACTCAAACTCAAAAATTATATCTTTAGGAAATGATGCAGGCGTTGTTGAAAAAGCATTTGGTGTACCAGTTGATAATCATACAGCAATGCTTGAAAATGTGGTATCTAGAAAGAAACAAATTTTACCACCAATCTTAGATAATTTAAAATAGATTAGATAAAAATAGAATAGAAAGAAAAGCTAGCAATAAAAAGCTAGCTTTTTTACTTAAATTATGCAAAAGTAATTGATTTTATCCCAAAATGATGTATAATAATAATATTGATTTTATAAACACCGATAGAAAAAGGAGTATAAAATGAAAATGCGGACTGTTCTTAAAAAAATTATGGGTATAGCAATAATTATTTCGGCATTCCTTTTTTTTGTTTATTATGGAATTTGGATTGCACTTATTGTTTCTGTAAAAGATTTGCTTAGATTAATCTGTATCGGTATGATAACTAATATTTTTACTAGTTTAGTTAACATTGTATTGAAATTTTTTATAACTCTTATCTGTACAATTATATTATATGCAAGTGGTTTTGCTTTTTTATTTTTGTAAAGATACTATTGGTAAATTAAAGTGGAGTTCTAATTGAGCTCCACTTCTCATGGAAAATAATACAACATTAAGAGAAGGATAATATAAAATTAAGCATAAACACTTGCTTTTTTTAAACTTTTTTGGTATTATATAAAAGTATTAAGAAATGCCGATGTGGCGGAACTGGCAGACGCACCAGACTCAAAATCTGGCGGGAAACCATGTGGGTTCGAGTCCCACCATCGGTACCAGACTAAGGAAAATATAGTAAAATATAGGGCAGTAAATTCAATAGAAAATACTGTCCTTATTTATTTCAAAACACACATAAATTTACATACTTTAGTAAGGCATGATTGTAAAAAACTTGAAAATAATGTAAGATAATGCTATAATACATATTATCAATTTGTAGAGGAGAGAAAACAATGAAACACTATTCAAGATTTGATATTAGTGGAAATTCTAATAAAGATGGAATAGTATTCCGGTCTAGTATTCTTCCATTAGAAGTAAAAGCAACTTATAATGATGTATATGACGTATGTATTACAAGTGAAGAAGGAGAACAAGAAATAAAAGATGTAAAACCGTGGATAATAACTGCAATTGATACAATGCTTTTATTATTGGCAATTTACTTTAGAAATGTAAATGTGATAATTGGAATTTTGTACTTTATTTTGTTTTCATCATTGGAGCTAATTGACTTAATCTATGCAATTTATCAAGTGAAATTTGGTAGTTGTAGAGTTTTAGGAAAGTTTCATTCTGCAGAACACAAGGCAATTAATGCATATAGAGAATTGAAACGAGTACCTAGTTTAGAGGAGGTTAAAAAAGCATCAAGATTTCATCAAAATTGTGGTAGTGGAATAATATTTAGAAATATTGGAACATCTTTGCCACTATGTATTGTACTTTTAAGTCTTAGCTTTGTAGACTTTAAAATCTACATTGTAGAGTTTGTAATAGCAATTGCAATTGTAATTATATCTACAAAACTTTCTATTATAAAATATCTTCAAATTTTAGTAACCAATAAACCAACAGATGAGGAATTACAGGTTGCTATAAAAGGAATTGAGGCTTTGCAAAAAAAAGAAAATGATTGTATAAGCTATATAAACGAAAATAATCTTTTAGACTCTGAGTATTTTATAATCATTTATTAGTTGTTTGTGTAATAAATAATCTCCTAAAAAGTCAGCAATTGATGACATAAACTGAGCGTAAAAGTTTAATCTTTTATGCTCAGTTTAGTTTTGTGCCAAATCAAGAAAAAATATTATAAATTTTCCTTGATTTATTTCTATACAAATGATACAATATTTGAGTAAAAGTATATAATTATATGCTTTTGGTACAATTTAACAATGGTGATAGAAATGCCAATTTATACAAAAGCAGGTTTACCTGTAAATGGAATTTTAAGAAAGGAAAAAATACAAATTCTAGAAGAACTAGAAAACGCAAATTCTATAGATAAAAACGATAAAATCTTAGAAGTTGCAATTTTAAATTTAATGCCTCTAAAAGAGGATACAGAATTACAATTATTACGAAAATTATCAACTTCAGGAAAAAGCATAAAAATAACATTTGTAAAAGTTTCATCATACATAAGCAAAACAACAGCGCCAGAGCACATGCAAAGGTTTTATTCTACATTTGAAGAAATAAAAAATAAATATTTTGATGGCTTAATTATAACTGGAGCACCAGTAGAACAAATGGAGTTTGAAGAAGTAGATTATTGGAAAGAACTTGAAAAAATAATGGAATGGTCAGAAACTCATGCAAAATCTACACTTCATATATGTTGGGGAGCTCAAGCTGGTCTTTATTATCATTATGGAATAGACAAGCATCTAATTCCAAATAAAATGTTTGGAGTATTTGAACATAAAATAGATGATAAAAACTCAAAAATATTATCTGGATTTGAAGAAGGTTTTAAAGCACCTCACTCAAGACATACAACAGTATATAAAGAAGATATTGAAAAAGTGCCAGAGTTAGAAGTGGTATCTGAATCTGATAAAGCTGGTGTATTTATTGTAGAAAACAGAGAAAAAAGGCAATTATTTGTTACAGGTCATTTAGAATATGCAGTAGATACTTTAGATAAAGAATATAAAAGGGATTTATCTAAAGGGCTAAAAATAAATATGCCTGAAAATTATTATCAAGATAATAATCCTGAAGAAAATCCTGTTTTTAGTTGGAAAGAAAACGGAGATAAAATATATTCAAACTGGGTAAATTATTATTTATAAAATTTCTATTGATATTTTTGAAATTGTATTATATTATAGTTTCTGATTTGATATAATATTTTAAATAGAGAATAATTGAAAATAAGGAGGAAATACTAAATAATGAAGAAAAAAATAGCAACAATAATTATGGTAGTGATACTTGCCTTAGGCTTATTTACAGTAATGGCACAAGCTACAGATGTAAACAGTACAACTAATAGTGTAGATTTGAAAAATGATGCAACTGTTAACTTAGTTGAAATTAAAGATAGAGAGTTAGAAACTTTACAAGATTATCAAGAATCTTATGGAGATAATACATATGGCTTAGTTGCATATATTTTAAATATAATTAGATTATATAGTATACCATTTGGTTTTGTTGGAATAGCAATTAGTGGTATATATAGATATATAATAGGAATTAGAAAGCTAGATGTAAGAGACAAAGGTTTTGGTGCTATGATAGGAATTATAACAGTAATGGTAATATGTCAAGTTTTACCATTAGTGTTTGCAATAGTTGTAAAAGGCTGGAGGGGTTAACTAATGAAAATATTGTTTGCCGTTAATAACGAAAGTATTTCTGAATCAATTATAAAAAAATATCAGCAAGAATATAAAGAAATCATATCAAGCAAAAATGTGTATTATTTTGACGCAATAACAAGAGAATTACAAAAAGATAAAACTTATGATAGAATAGTTATAAGTGAAGATGTAGAACCATTTGCAAATAACAATTATGGTGTAATAGATAAATTTATATTTGAAAGATTAGATGCTATAAGCGATGAAGCTACATCAAGTGATGGACAAGATATACCAATAATCTTAATATGTGCAGATAGAAGAACAAAATCAGAAAATATATTAGTTAAACTATTTGGAATTGGAATATATAGTGCACTACTTGGACAAGATAGAACAATATCTAATGTATGTGCATTAATAAATAAACCTAGAAACAAAAAAGATGCTAAGATTTATTATAGAATTGATGCAGATGACGTAGACTACAAGGCAGAAGGCGAAGGAAATGTTAATGAAGTAGAAATTCAAAATATCTTGAACCATTATAAAAGGTTAGGAAAAAATGAAGAAGAATATGTTAAGAGTTTTGATAATATAGCTGAGCAATATACAGACGCTCAATTAAGAGTGATTTGTAAATTCTTACCACTTAATGTAAAAGCTGTATTAGAGGCTCAGTCACAAAAATATCAAGAACTTATTACATTTGGAACAGTAACACCAAGTATAAGCCAAGGTAGAAGTAAAAAAGACAAAGAAAAGTATGTCCCAAATCAAGATTATGAAAAAGCTAAAAAGAAGAAAGAAACAATTGAACCTACTGGAAAAATAGATGTGTTAGAGAGAAATATAGGGAAATCTGGTTTAACAAAACCAGTTGTTATTCCAAAAGTAACTAGCATAAAGCAATTTGAAAATAACGAAAACTCTGAATTAAATACTATATCAGGGGAAAACGATGATGTAGCTAAACAAAAACAGAATAAGTTAGATCAATCAGAAATTGAAAACATTTTACAATCAGTAGAAACTGACATATCAGAAAAGAATGAAGTAGAAGAACCTGAAAAGAAAAGAAGAGGTAGACCTAAAAAAGTAGTTCAACCAGTTACTCAAGAATCTAGTAGTACACCAAAAAGAGGTAGGGGAAGACCTAAAAAAGTTCAATCAGAAGAGAATATTAATCAAAGCGAAAATAATAATGAAGTGAATTTATTTAGTTTAGGAAATGATGACAAAAAAGAAGAGTCTTCTGGAGAACTTATATTGCCAGGATTAGAGGAAACCGCAACTCAAAAGTCAAATACTGAGGCTCAGAATAATAATGATAGCATTGATTTATTTGGACTTGGAGATAATTCGCAAACAACTAGCTTGAATACAAAACCTAATTTTAATTATAGTCAGAATATGTATAATCAGAATACAAGGGAATTAGAGACAACTAGAAATTATGAGCCAAGAGATAATTCGAGTTTAAAAAGTTTACTAAGTATGTCTAACAAACTAGTTGCATTTGTAGGAACTTCAAAGAATGGAACGTCATTTTTAGTAAATAGCACAGCAGAATTACTATCGAAGAAAGGTATAAAAACTGCAATATTAGATTTAACTAAAAATAAGAATTCATATTATATATATACTCAAAATGATGAAGAACTAAGAAAAATAGCTTTTTCATGTGTAGAAAACCTACAAAATGGAGTGGCTAGAGGCATTGAAGTTAATAAGAATTTAACAGTTTTTACAACTTTACCAGATAGAAATGTAGACTTTAATGATTATCAAAATACACTTACAACATTGACTAAAAATTATTCATTAGTTATAATGGATTGTGACTACGAAACAAATTATGCTTATTTTGATTGTGCACAAGAAATATATTTAGTACAAAGTTATGATATTTTAACAATTCAACCATTAACCGCATTTTTAAGAAATTTAAAGTCAATAAATATACTTGAACCAAGTAAATTAAGAATAGTTTTAAATAAAGTTTTAAGAGTTAGAAGTATAACTGAAAGAGTGATTATAGGAGGTATGTCTTCATATAATGATCCATCAATGTCATATATGACAGAACTTTTCAATAAAGATAATGTGAAATTTTGCAGTATTCCTTTTGACCAAGAAGCTTATTCTAGATATTTAGATGGACTTGTTAATTGTGAAATATCTACAAGAGGATATCCAAAAAGCATGATTGAAAGTTTAGAAGGTTTAACTAACATGATGTATCCATTATTGAATAATGATAAACCAGCTAATAAATTTAACACATATAATCAAAGAACAAGTAGTTTTTCAAGTAATATGAATGAAACATTAAATAAGATGAAAAATAGATATTAATAGAAACAAAAGGGGTGATATCTTTTGATAATAGCAGTAATACTAATACTTATAGTTATAATAATATTACTAATGGTATATAATATGTCCATACACAAAAAAATAGCTAATTTTAATAACTTAAATGAGAAAGTAACGAATTTAAATATATTACAAGATTTCATGGATACAATAAGTAAAACATCTTCAGTAGAAGAAAAAATAGAGCAGATAAATAATATTATTATAGAAAGATATCAAATAAAATACTCAACAATAGTAATTTATGATGGAACCAAATATATAGTAAAAGCATCAAATGTTGACCAAAAGCATTGGGATGCGTTAAGTTCATTAAGTGATTTAGAAGCAGAACAGGTATTTAAAGAAAGTATAGAAACTTCTATACCAAAATATATAACTGTGGAAAAGGAAGGAGACAGATTGCCTTATCAAAAAATGGAGTTTGCTAGAGCTAAAAGTGCAATATTCTTTCCATTATATATAGATAATGTATATATAGGTTATTGGTTAATAGAAGGTGCACAACCACATGAATTTGACTCTATAGATACTACCATGCTAGAAGTGATTAGGAATAATATCGTATCAATTTTAAAAACAGTAACAAGTCAGAAGATAGTTGAAAGTCTAGTAAGAGATGATAAATATAGTACGTTAAAAACAGTAGAATATTTATATGGAGAAGGAAGAAAAACAATAGATTTATATACAACATCTACTGTCTGTATGTTTAGAATAATAAATATAGAGGAAATAAATGAAGATATAAGTAGAAAAACAGGCGATAAAGTAATCACTAAAATTTGTGAAGTAATAAAATCTAATTTATCTAATCAATATATTTTTGTAAGATATATGGGACCTAAATTTGTTATAGTTTTTTCAGGTATCGATAAAGCAGCAACTTCTAGTTTTATAAAACAGATGAAAGACGATGTGGAAGCATTAGAAATAGAACCTGTAGATGTAGAGTTTGAAGATGCAGAAGATGTAGTTGCAAAACCAAAAATAAATGTTATAATATCTACATATTATAAAGGCACTGCATTAGAAGGCGTTTTAAAAAAGCAAGAGGAATATTTAGATAATGCAGATAAAAATGAAAGTAAAATAACTGAATTATAAGGAGGTATGTATTATGTCAATGATGGATGAAACAATGAGCTTTAAGGTTGAAAAAGATAAAAACATTAAAGCAAAAGAAATACTTAAGGAAGTATATAATGCTTTACAAGAAAAGGGATATAATCCAATAAACCAAATTGTGGGATATATTCTATCAGGGGACCCTACTTATATAACAAGTCATAATAATGCAAGAAATTTAATTAGACAAGTTGAAAGAGATGAATTACTAGAAAGAATGGTTAAAAATTATATAGGATTAGATGAATAAAATGAGAAAATTAGGGATAGACTATGGTGATAGTAGAGTAGGCTTAGCTATAACTGATGAACTCGGAATAACTGTACAAGGTTTAGAAACTATTCATCATAAAGGTAATGATAAAATTGTGTTAAGAAGGTTAGAAGAAATATTTAATCAATATGAAATAGATACTATAGTTATTGGTCTACCAATTAACATGGACGGTACGAAAACCGAAAGAGTTGAAGTTACAGAAAAATTTATTCATAAATTAAAATGTAAATTTAATAAAGTAAAAATTGAGGAAATTGATGAAAGGCTAACTACTGTTGCAGCACATAGAACAATGAATTATTTAAACATAAATAAGTATGAAAAAAGAAATATTGTAGATACTATTTCTGCAGTATATATTTTAGAAACATATATGAATAAAATAAAAAATAATACAAAATAGACATTAAATTTTTATAATATAAATAAATATTTTTTTGAAAGGAGAATATTATAATGAGCGATGATGTAAATAACGTTCCAAACAATGAAGAGGGAGAGGAATTAGATAATATAATAGTACTAAATGATGAAAACGGAGATGAAATTGAATTCGAATTCCTAGATTTAATAGAATATGATGGAGAAGAATATGTAGTATTACTACCAAATGATGAAGAAGAAGCTGATGAAGTTGTAATACTTAAATTAGAAGATACTGATTCAGATGATGAAGAATCTTATGTAAGTGTAGAAGATGAAGATGTTTTACAAGCTGTATTCGATATATTTAAAGAAAAATTCAAAGACGAATTTAATTTCATTGATGAGTAGTTAGTAATTATATAAGTTAATGTATTGAGAAACAATTATAACTTTCTAAAAGGTTATAATTGTTTCTTTTGTTCTAAAAATATGAATTGCTTTTAATATAGGTACTAAATAATTTTTTTTGCAAAATAATATGGTACAACCTCTAAAATATTATCTAGTAGTTAAATTAAAAACAAAATTCGACTAAGGTATTGTAATCTATATAAAATGTGATAAAATATATTTATAGTATTTTGAAATTTTAAGGAGGACATACACAGATGAAAAATTTTTCAAGTTGGTTAATAGCAATGTTTGCTTTTATGTTTTGGGGTTTTAGATTAGTGGGAACAGTATTATCATCAATAGGAATAGAATTTATGTTTACACCATCAAATATGACTATGGAGATAGTATTATTGTTCTTAACATTTATATGTATTTGCTTTATGATAAAAAGAAGATTACTTGCTGCTATAATATATTTATTAGCTCACTTTATGTATTATGGACCATCATTTGTAACACATTTTACACAAATAATAGATGGTACAATAGATGTAACACAAGTAATGGGAATGATGTTTGAATTTTTTGGATTAGTTTTAGCAATAGCTGCACTATTTGATGTATTACTAGATAAAAATAGAAAAGCACACCCAACAGATAAAAAGACAGACTGGTTTTATAAAAATAAGGATTATGATAGAAAACTTGACGAAAGAGCAGATAAGAATAATTATAGAACATTATAATCAATTAAGTAGAAAGTGTATAGAGACAAAAAGAGAAGGTAATAAAAGTACCTTCTCTTTAATCATTGTTAAATGCGTCTTAGATAAATAGTAGAAAATATTAAAAAATTAAATAAAAAATTAAATGCATAATCAGAAAAAATATTACAAAAATATTACATAAACATTAAAAAAATGTTACAAATATAATAATTACTTGAAAAACAAACATAAATAGGATAAAATAAAAATATAATGTATAGGTGAAACATAAGAAAAAATGCAAGAAATAGTTTGAAAGCGAATCACAAAAGAAAGAATAGAAAAGACCAAGGAGGAAATAAAAAATGGCTAAAACCGTTGACACTGTAGAGAGAGAGAGAGAGAGAGAGAGCATATTCTAGAAAAATAAGCTTTATTTGTTGTACTCAAAATACAGCAATAGCAGGCATTGAAAAAATAGATTTTAACAAAATATATAATAGAAAAAAGGATGGAATATATAACAAAATAAAAGTTGTTATGTAGTCTGTCCTTTTTGCGTGATTAAGAACTTAGATATTAAATTTAATAACATACATATACAAAATAAAAAAGGTAGGAGGATAAAGAAAGATGAAGTAAACAACAAAAGAAAGAATTAAGTAAAAAACAATAAAAAAGAGATAGAAAGGAGAAAAATAAAATGGAAGTAAGACAAATAAAAAGAACAACAGAAAAAGGTATAACCTTAGTAGCATTAGTAATAACCATAGTAATACTAATAATTTTAGCAACAATAACAATAAATGCAGCTTTTGGGGAAGGAGGGCTAATTGAAAAAGCACAGCAAGCTAAAAACTTAACAGAAGAGTCAACCATAAGTGAGCAAGAAAAATTAAATAGTCTAATGGATGAGTATGCTAACATGATGGCAGAAGATGAAGAAATAACAGAGCCAGAAGAGCCAGTAGCAAATGAAGTAAATCCAGATGAACCAAAGCCAGAAGAGCCAACAGCAGAAGATACTTTAAAAGCAGGAGATTACGTAACATATCCATCAGCGCAGGGAGACATAGAATGTAGAGTATTATATGATAGTACATCAGAATATGGAGTGCAACTAATAACCAGTGCATGTGTAGGAAACGATGTAACATTAGGAGATAGTGATTTTACTACCTCGATGAATTCATACAATAATGCAATAAGTACATTAAATAATGCAGCAGGAGTATATAATAATAGTGACTATAGTACAGCAAGATGTGTAGGAAGTAATCCAACAACCCCAAGTGCAGAAGCAGGTTATT
>CALXPW010000030.1 GCA_944390365.1 uncultured Clostridia bacterium
CTGATTTCTTTGCCAATGTTTCTGTTGTATCTTTTTGTGTCATTTTTGATACATCTACTCCTACTGTTTGAAGTTTTCTTAATATATTTATAAATTCTTCTATCTTCATTATTTTAATTGCACCTCAACTACTAACTTTAATTTTTGTTACACGCTATTATAGTATACAATAATTTTCGAATTATGTCAATTAAAGTAAGCATTATCTTTTATCCTGCAAAATTTACAATTTAAGCCCGTCCCCTTTTGCATAGCAATCTTTCAATTACTTTCTTCATCTAAATCTTGCAATATTGTATACACTTCTGTATATGCATTTTTACGTTTTATCATCTAAGTTTTTGTTTTCTTTGCTTTACTAATGCTTTTAAGGCTGCATCTTCTGTATCTGCCATTTCTGGGGCTGTTAATGAAATAATTGAAGCTTCTACTATCTTTTTGCCTGTTGTTCTTTTACGTTCTAAACTAATACCTAATTTTGCTAATTCTTCTACTTGCTTTTCTGTTGGTGGTTCGCAAGTTCCTTGTCCTCTATATGCTTGGGCTATATTATGTTTTTTATTTCCTATTTTCTGTGCTGGGTCTACCCCTATTTCTTCCACCTTTTCTCTACTTATTTCTGATTTCTTTGCTAATTTTTCTATTGTATCATTTTCTGTTAATTTTGATACATCTACTCCTATTGTTTGTAATATTTCTAATGTATCTATAAATTCTTGTACTGTACCTCGTCTTTGTTTTTCTGAACTAATTCCTAATTTTGCTAATTCTTCTATTTGCTCTTGTGTTGGTGGTTTGCTATTTCCTTTCCCCCTATATGCTTGGACTATATTTGTCCTTTGGTTTCCTATTTTCAATGTCAAATCTAGTCCAATTTCTTCCAATTTTTCTTTACTTATTCCTGATTTTTCTGCCAATGTTTCTATTGTATCTTTTGCTACTAACTTTGATATATCTACTCCTATTGTTTGCAATATTTCTAATGTATCTATAAATTCTTGTACTGTATCTCGTTTTCGTTTTTCTATACTAATCCCTAGTTTTGCTAATTTTTCTATTTGCTCTTGTGTTGGTGGTTTGCTATTTCCTTTTCCTCTATATGCTTGGACTATAGTTGTTCTTTTTAATCCTATCTTTAGCATTGGGTCTAGTCCTATTTCTTCCAATTTTTCTTTACTTATTCCTGATTTCTTTGCTAATGTTTCTATTGTATCATTCCTCACAATTTTAGATACATCTACTCCTATTGTTTGTAATGTTTTTAATATATTTATAAATTCTTCTATCTTCATTTTTTGTTTTGTTAATGAAATAATTGAAGCTTTCGCTATCTTTTTGCCTGTTATTCTTTTACGTTCTAAACTAATACCTAATTTTGCTAATTCTTCTACTTGCTTTTTTGTTGGTGGTTTGTTAGTTCCTTGTCCTCTATATGCTTGAACTATAGTTGTCTTTTTATTTCCTATTCTCAGTGTCGGATCTAGCCCAGTTTTTTCCAATTTTTCACTACTTATTCCTGATTTTCCTGCCAATGTTTCTATTGTATCTCTTGCAGACATTCTTGATACATCTACTCCTATTGTTTGTAGTTTTTTTAATATATTTATAAATTCCTGCATTGTGTCTTTTTCTTGTTTTTCTAAACTAACCCCTAGCTTTACTAATTCTTCTACTTGCTCTTTCGTTGGTGGTTTGTTAGTTCCTTTTCCTCTATATGCTTGTCCTATACGGGTCTTTTGATTTCCTATTTTCAATGTCGAGTCTAGTCCCATTTCTTCCAATTTTTCTTTACTTATTTCTGATCTTTTTGCTAATGTTTCTACTGTATCTATTGTTACTAACTTTGATACATCTACTCCTATTGTTTGTAGCTTTTTTAATATATTTATAAATTCTTCTGTCTTCATTATTTTAATTGCACCTCAATTATTAACTCTAATTTTTGTTACATGCTATTATAGTATACAATAATTTTCGAATTATGTCAATTAAAGTAAGCATTATCTTATATCCTACAAAATTTACAATTTAAGCCCGTCCCCTTTTGCAAATCAGTAAACATAAAAAACTTGGACAAAAGGAAATACAACCCTTTGTCCAAGTTTTTTTATTCTACTTTAATCTCATCATTTTCTGCATAAATCTTTGCTTTTTTATGTGGTATAATCTTTCCGTCAAGTATTGCTTCTGCAATTTTGTCTTCTACTATTCCTTGTATAGCTCTTTTTAATGGTCTTGCTCCATAGTTTGCGTCTATACCTTTTTTAGCTACTAAATCTTTTACAGATTTATCTATTTCCACATCATATTCCTGCTCGCTTAATCTAGTTTTTACTTGTTTTAGCATTATTTCTATAATCTTACCTATATCTTCGTTTGTTAATTTATGGAATACTATAATGTCATCTATACGATTTATAAATTCTGGTCTAAATTGTTTTTTTAGTTCTGCCATTACATCTTTCTTTATTGTTTCGTATTCCTTTTCTTGTTCTTGCTTGCTATCTCCTGCGTTGTTGCTAAAGCCAAGTACGTTTTTGTCTGTAATTGCTCTTGCGCCTACATTTGATGTCATTATTATTACTGTGTTTTTGAAGTTTACTGTTCTTCCTTGTGCGTCTGTTAGTCTACCATCATCTAGCATTTGAAGTAACATATTCATTACATCTGGGTGAGCTTTTTCAATTTCATCAAATAGTATAACTGAATATGGTTTTCTTCTTATTTTCTCAGTTAGTTGTCCACCTTCGTCATATCCAACATATCCTGGAGGCGAACCTATAAGTTTTGCAACAGAATGTGGTTCCATATATTCAGACATATCTACCCTTATCATAGCTGATTCGTTACCAAATAAAGCTTCTGCTAAGGCTTTTGATAGCTCTGTTTTACCAACACCTGTTGGTCCTAAGAATAGGAACGAGCCTATTGGTCTGTTTGGGTCTTTTAGCCCAACTCTACCTCTTCTTATTGCTTTGCTTACTGCTTCAACGGCTTCGTTTTGTCCAATTACTCTTTTATGTAGTGTTTCTTCCAAATGTTTTAGTTTTTCATTTTCATCTTGCGTAATTTTATTTACAGGTATTCCTGTCCAGCTTGCAATAACTTCGGCTATGTCTTCTTCTGTAAGGCTCATAACATTTTTACTGTTTTTGCTTTGCCATTTTTTCTTTTCTTTTTCTAGTTTTTCTTTTTCTGCATTTACTTTATCCCTTAATGTAGCAGCTTTTTCGAAGTCTTGTACACGAATTGCCTCTTCTTTTTCTCTATTTATTGCCTCAATTTTTTCCTCTAATTCTTTTATATTATCTGGCATCGTGTATGTTTTCATTTTTACCCTTGATGCTGCTTCATCTATTAAGTCTATTGCTTTATCTGGTAAAAATCTATCATTTATATATCTAACAGATAACTCTACTGCTGCTTTTATGGCTTCTTCTGTAATTTTTACATTATGATGAGCCTCGTATTTGTCTCTTAAGCCCTCTAAGATTTTTATTGTTTCTTCATTTGTAGGCTCTCCAACTTGTACTGGACTAAATCTTCTTTCTAGTGCACTATCTTTTTCAATATATTTTCTATATTCGTTTAGTGTTGTTGCACCAATTACCTGTACCTCTCCTCTTGCAAGAAGTGGTTTCAAAATATTGGCTGCATCTACTGCACCCTCAGCAGAACCAGCACCAACTATTGTGTGAATTTCATCTATAAATAGTATTACGTCTCCAGCTTTTTTTACTTCTGCCAAGCATTTTTTAATTCTTTCCTCAAAGTCGCCTCTATACTTAGCACCTGCTACCATACCAGATATATCAAGTGTTACAACTCTTTTATTTTTTAGCATTTCTGGTACATCGTCAGCTACTATTTTTTCGGCCAATCCTTCTACTACTGCTGTTTTACCAACACCTGGTTCACCAATTAAACAAGGGTTATTTTTTGTTCTTCTTGATAAAATTTGTGTAACTCTATCAATTTCAGTTTTTCTGCCTATAACAGGGTCTAACTTTCCTTCTCTAGCTTGTTTTGTTAGGTCTGAACCAAATTGGTTTAAAGTTGGGGTTGAGTTAAAACTGCCTGAATTTTTGTCTGTAGTTCTATTAGAATTTGCATCTGATTCATCCTCATTTATAACTTTTACTATTTCGTTATATAACTTTCTAGGGTCTATGTCCAAATCCATCATAATTCTTACAGCCACACTATCTCCCTCGCGCATTATTCCAATAAGCAAATGCTCTGTACCAATATATTCAGAGCCTAATTTTCTTGCTTCTATAAAGGCATTTTCAATTACTCTCTTGCTTCTAGGGGTAAAACCTAAAGCTTCTCTATCATCTATTGCTTCACCTGTGCCAATAAGCATTTCTATTTCTTGCAAAATATCTTCATCTGTTATGTTTTGGTTTTCCAACACTTTACTAGCTATACCTGTGCCCTCTTTACACAAGCCATAAAGTATGTGTTCTGTTCCAATATATTTATGTCCTAACTCCATTGCTATATCATTTGCTATTTCTATTGCTTTTTCAGCTCTAGCAGTAAATTTATACATCATAATTTTTCACACTCCTTTTACTTTACTATTTGTTTTACAACTTCTGCTCTTTTTATTTCTCTTTCATATCCATCCAATGTTTTGCCTACGTACTTCTGCAAGTTGCCCGGTTTTGTATAAAGCTCTAATTTTTTTACTTTGCCATCGTCTATTTCGTTAAGTATTCCTAGGTCCACTCCCATTTTTACTTCTGATAAAAGCTTTCTGCATTCTTCTGTTCCTAGTTTGCTTGCGAATGTAAGTACACCGAATGCTCTATATACAATGTCTCGTAATTCTAGCTCGTTTTTGCATAAGTACTTTCTTGCAGTTCTTTCTTGCTCTATTATTTTCTCTGTAATATTTTTTACATTTGCAATTATTTCTTTTTCTGTTATTCCTATTGTTTGATTATTTGATATTTGATACAAGTCTCCATAATTTTGTGAGCCTTCACCATATACACCTTTAATGCTGAGTCCCAAGTTGTTAACTATTCTTAGGACTTTCGATAAATTTCCTGTAAGTGTTAATGCTGGTAAGTGCACTATTACTGATGCTTTCATTCCTGTACCAATATCTACTGGTGATGCTGTTAAATATCCAAAGTTTTTGTTATATGCATATTCAACCATTTCACCTAGTTTTTCATCTAACTCTACTACTAAATTCATTATATTTTCTAGTTCTTGACCAGCACTGAATACTTGCATTTTTATATGGTCATCTTCATTTAGCATAATGCTGATGTTTTCTTCGTCATTTATTATAATTGCTTTTACGTTTTTATTCTTTACTGCAAATTCTGGACTTATTAGATGTTTTTCTACTAAGCTAAGTTTAGTAACTTCATCTAAGTCATCTAATTTTACAAATTTAAGACCATATCCTAAGCTTGGTACAATTTCCTTTATTTTTCCTAAAATTTCTTCTTGCTTTTCTTTAGAACATCTATTAAGGAAATTAAACCCATTTAGATTTCTAGATAGCCTAACTCTTGAACTTACTACAACATCTGATTCTTTTCCATTTTGTAAATACCAATTTGCCATTTTATTCCCATTCCTTTCTCAAGGCTTAAATCTGGTTAAAAAATAATTATTTCCAACCTTTAGCCTCCTTTATTAAGTAGATTTTAGCTAATACTTTTTAGCCTTAATCTTAGAAATTATTCTTCTTTCTTGTTTTCTTTATTGTCTTGTTTTTCGCTTTTCTTAGTTTTAGATGCTTTAGTAGTTTCCATTGCTTTTATCTCGTCACGGATTTTAGCAGCGTCTTCATACCTTTCATCTTTTATTGCTTTTTGTAAATCCTTTTGCAATTTTTCTAGTTTTGATTCCTTTTTTTCTTTCTTTTCTACATTTTTACTAGCTTTTCCTTCATTGTCTGCACTTGGTGCAATTTCTCTATAACCTCTTCCAATGTGTCTGTTTGCACCTTGCAAATTCTTTAAGATTGGAGAAATTCTATCTTCAAATATGTCATAGCACTCACTGCATCCAAACTCTCCACTATTTATAAAATCATCAAACGTAGTTCCACAGCCACTGCACTCTTTTGCTTGAGTTCCAATAAAGCTTGGTAATAAGTTGTCACTATAATCATTAAAGAAATCACTTAAAAAGCTAGAAAAGCTAATTGGCATATTAAAATTTATATCTTTAAATCCTAATTCTCTAGCACAATTATCGCAAAGATTTATCTCCTTTTTTACACCATTTATAACCTGAGTATATTTAAAAGTTACTTCGTTTTTTCCACAATTTTGACACATCATAAAAATCAACTCCTATCTTAAATATATTTAATTTAAAGTTTTATAAATATATTATTTTATTTTCTTATTTTATATATGTTAAACATTTTCTTTTGTTATTTTTAATTATTCTATCACATTTAGCTCTTTACTTATGTCAGTCTTCTACTAAATTGATAAGCATATTTTTAAATATATTTGCTCGTAATTCATCTTTTATATTTTGAGGTACATTTAGTACATTGTCACTAGTTGCAACTTTTAAAAGCTTTGCTTCTTTTTGGGTTACAACTCCGTATGATAGAAAATTGCTTAAAAATATATCAACCTCTTGTGAAGTAAGTTTGTCTCCAATGCTTGATATTGTATGCATTAAGTAATTGCTTTTTGTAATATTTATTTTCCTTATGCTTATGTGACCTCCACCACCTCTTTTGCTTTCTACATAGTAGCCCTGAGATGGCTTAAATCTTGTTGATATAACATAATTTATTTGCGATGGTACGCAATTAAAATGCTCTGCTAAATCGTTTCTTTGTATTTCTATATAGTCGTCATCATCAAAAAGGTCTTTTATAAATTCCTCTATCATATCTGACATTCTCATTTAATCACTTCCTTGTTTGCTTAAATATGTCTTTTGTTTAGGTCTTTTTATGGTTCTATGTTTTCGCACATTTATTTTGTTTTTGACTTTGACTTTCTTTGACCTACAATAATATTATACTACCATTTTTTGTAATGTCAATAGTTTTTTGAAAATTTTTCCATTTTTTAATATTTTATTTTTATTACTTAAAATCCTCAAGATAAATTTTTATCTTGAGGCATTTTTTGACTCTATCTTTTGGATTAAAAATAATTTTACTTCGTCATCTCATCTATTTCTTTTGCTCTTTTCTTTTGTCTTTCCGGTGTAAGCCAAGCGAAATATGAAGAAATAAATTCGCCATATTTTGTAACATCCTCCATTTCTTCATTTTTATCTATATGATTATTTTTATCTTCTTTATCCATAAAAAATACACCTCCTAAATAAGTTTTGGCTTATTATAGTTTGTGTATATTTCAAAAAAATATTCATTCAGGCCTGTCCCCAAAGGTGACATCTTTGTCTCATTCAGACCTGTCCCTAAAAGTGCCAAATGGCACTTTTGTGACAGGCACTAAAGTGCCATTATTGCTTCTGCTACTCCATTTTCGTTGTTGTTTGCTACTACTTTATTTGCTATTTCTTTTATTACGGGGTCACTATTCCCCATTGCTACTCCCATTCCTGCGTTTTCTATCATCATTTTGTCATTTATATTGTCACCTATTGCCATTATTTCTTCTCTATTTATTTGTAATTTTTCTGCAAGCCATTTTATTGCATTCCATTTATCTACATTTTCACTTGTTATTTCTGTGTAATAATATTCAAGTGATACTTCTTCTGTACCTGATTTTATTATTTTTCTAGACATGTGTGCTACATCTAATACATCTATATTTTTTATATTTCTTAACTTTTTTATAATACTATTAAATATTATGCTACTTTTATCGCTTATTGTAAATTTTAAAATGTTACTATCTTGCAAGTTACTTACATATTCATATATATTTTGAACTAAATTTATTTTTGTTTTTTTGGCATCCGGTTTATTTGCATTTTCTTGGTGATAGAATAATACGTTATTATCTAAAGTTTTTGCTATAACCATATTTTCTGTGTATATATTATAGTAGATACTGTTCTGCTCACAGATTTGTATAATTTGTAATACTTTGTTTTTATCTATAAATTTGTCGTATATTATTTCTTCTTTTTGCAAATCATATATTAAAGAACCATTGCCACAAATTATATATTTATTTCCGCCTAATTCTTCGGCTAAATTTTTTACAGAACTTGTAGATCTTCCAGATGATAATACTACATTTGCTCCCTTTTCTTGTGCTATTTTTATTGCTTTTTTATTTTCTTCTGGTATTAGTCCATAAGAGTTTAGAAGTGTTCCATCTAAATCTATTGCTATTAGTTTATACATATTTTTATTTATATTATAAATATTATATAATATATCTCCTTACATAATATTTAGGTTTTTAATAAAGGTTCTACCTATAAACCTATTTTTAATTTTTACATTATATAATTTATTTTTTACATTTGGAATAATATTATACCATTTAATTTTTTCTAATCAATATTTTTCTCAAAAATTTCCAGTTTATTTTATAGAATATTGCGCATTATATCTAATGAAAAAGTACTTAAACTTTTTCAAGAATACAAGATAAAATTATCACATTCTAGGAGGTGAATGATAATGGCATATTCAAACAGCAATACAAAAGTTGTTCCAGAAGCTAGAGAAGCTTTAGACAAATTCAAATATGAGGTAGCTTCAGAAGTTGGTGTTAACTTAAAACAAGGTTATAATGGAGATTTATCTTCAAGAGATGCAGGAAGAATAGGTGGACAAATGGTTAGAAAGTTAATACAACAAGCTGAAAACCAAATGAAATAGTTATTGCGTGATGATTTATATTAGTAAAAAATATTAGTTTATTATATTTTTAGTATACTTATATATTTTACTTATTCACGTAAAGAAGAAATCTTTTTAGAATTTATTTTTAAAAAGGTTTCTTTTTATTGTAGAAGACAACAAGGTTCTGGGGTACTTAGGCTGCAATCTTTGATTGCTATGTCGGGTCAGGTTCTTATTTTTTACCCGTATGCCGAAAAAAGGACTTGTAAAGTGTACAAGTCCTTTTTATGCTAGCCTTCTGGCTCTACTAAACCAAAGTTTTTATTATCTTTTAATCTGTATATTACATTTGTCTTTCCTGTATCTACATCTATAAAAGCTAAAAATCTATTTTGTGGTTGCTCTTCTAATTTTAATTTTGCATCCTCTGGTGTCATAGGTTTTATATCATAATATAAAACTTTTACTATTTCGTTTGATACTTCTGTATCTTCTGCATTTGCTGCTTGTTTTGCTCTTATTGATTCAGTCATATTTTGTTTGTCTTTCTTTGTTTTCATTTTTCTTACTTGACCTTCTAATATATCAATATCTTTATCTATAGCAGCATATAAGTCTTTGTGTGCTGTTACTGATCTAAAGTCTTCTGTATCTGCTTTGATGCTCATTTCTGCAACTTTATTATTTCCTTCTGTTTTTATTGTTGCATAAACATCAAATTCATCACCAAAATATTTTACTAATCTTTCTGATTTTTTTTCAATATAATCCTTTATTGCTTCTGTAGCTTCTAATTCTTTGCTTGTTATTTTAATATTCATAACAATCTCTCCTTCCAAATTTTGTTGTTCTTTAGTAATGTAGCTATATTATATATTGTATTTGTCAATTTTGCAAGTCATAACTAGTAAAAAGTAAATTATTTTCGCAAAAGTATTGCCAAATAGCCATTTTCGTGATACAATATTATACGTTATATTTTACTTTGCTTAAAGGGAGGTGCAAAATATGCCAAATATAAAATCAGCTATAAAAAGAGTTAATGTTATTGAAAAGAAAACTTTAAGAAATAACATGATTAAATCAGAATACAAAACAGCTGTAAAAAGATTTGAAGAAGCTGTATCAAATAATAATGTTGAAGAAGCTACAAAATTACTTTCAGTAGCAACAAAGAAAATAGATCAAGCTTGCACAAAAGGTGTTATTGTTAAAAATACAGCAGCTAGAAAAAAATCTAAACTAGCTAACAAATTAAATGCAATGAATGCATAGTACAGTTTAATAAAAAATTGTGCACAGTTTTTTATTATTTATGATTATGAACAAGAGGACTTGTCTCCTTTTGTTCTTTTTTTTGCAAATATAATTTAAACTTCAATCTATGGATAAAATTACCTTTGATTTTCTTATTTTTATATGTTAACATAAAATAAATTGCTGTTTATTAAATTATTTTGTATTTTTGAAATTAAGTAACTTATTTAGAGACGGAGGATAATGTAATGAAACTCGTTTTTTCAAAGCTAAAAAGCATAAATACATCTATTCTTAAAGTTTTATATATTGGCTTAAAGGTCTGTTTTGTACTTTTACTTATTTCTACTTTTATTTTAAGTTTATATCACTCTATACATAATTTTAATTTATTTTACATAGGAATAAGTTTGTTTAGAACAAGTCTATTTTATATTGCTTTTTTATTCATTTGCTCTATTGGTATAGATACAATAAAAAAAGATAAGCCTTAATAAAATTTTAAAATGTATGTATGGTTTTTAATAATATCGGCTACTCTTTTTATAAGATTAAATACAAAACTTGGACAATAATGAGTATACCTCTTTGTCCAAGTTTTGTAGGCTTATGTTCATGTAATTATAATTGCATCAATGCAAAAAACAAACTCCTTTCTCTTCATATTTTATCATCAATATTTTTATATCAAATTTTTTTCAAAACATTCTATGCTTTTTTAATTCAAGAGGAATATACTAATATTTATATATAGGGGTGATATAGATTTTTATAAAAGTATATGATTACAATTAAATCAGATTAAATTTTTTATTTCTAAGAATTTTTAAAATTAGCATTTGATGCAATTACGATATATATTAAAGCACAGATTATGCTATTTTGCAAGCAAAATCGTATGCCAAAGTTCGACAAAAGTTGACATTTGAAAATAATTTATAGTGAAATTGTATTAAAATAAAAGATAGGCAGTATATATATAATTTATTTATGTTGAAGTGCTTAAGGTGGGGACCGACAAGGTACAAGTTGTTAAACTGAGTATTTTACGAAGTTCATACAACTTGTTCGATGTTGGGGGCCGAAAACATAAATAAATTATATATATACTGCCTATCTTAATTATACTATAAATTCTTTTATTATTTACTCAATATCTCTAAAAACATCTTATTTAACATTTGAGGATTTGCTTTTCCCTTTGTCTCTTTCATTGCTTGACCTACTAAAAATCCTAGTGCTCTATCTTTTCCTGCTTTATAGTCTGCTACTGATTGAGGATTATTTGCTATAATTTTATCTACTACTTCTTTTATAGCACCCTCGTCAGATATTTGAATCCAACCCTTTTCTTTTATTATTTCTTCTGGGTCTTTTGGATTTTCAAACAATTCTTCTACAACTTTCTTTCCTATTGCAGAGCTGATTGTTCCCTTATCTATTAACTCAACTAATTTTGCTAGGTGTTCTACTTTAAATGGAATTGCATCTGGCTCTTCTTCCTTTTCATTTAATATTCTTGACACATCTGAAAGTAACCAGTTTGCTACTGCTTTTGCATTACCACATATTTTTTCTGCATCTTCAAACATATTTGATAAATATTTAGAAGCAGTTAAAAGTCTTGCATCTTTTTCAGATAGCTTAAATTCGCTCATATATCTAGCTTTTCTGCTTTCTGGCATTTCTGGCAAGTTCTTTCTTATATTTTCTATAT
Organism: uncultured Clostridia bacterium; assembly: GCA_944390365.1. Classification (GTDB taxonomy): domain Bacteria; phylum Bacillota; class Clostridia; order TANB77; family CAG-508; genus CALXVA01. The sequence goes on from CALXPW010000030.1 coordinate 11,748, forward strand.
ACTCATCAGATAATCGTATTGCTACTAGGTCTGGCTCTGGGAAATATCTGTAATCTTGTGCATCTTCCTTATTTCTCATAGAAAATGTTTTACCTGAAACTTCGTCCCATCTTAGAGTTTCCTGTTCTACCTTACCACCATTTTCTAATACTTCTATCTGTCTATTTGTTTCATATTCTATTTCTCTTGTAATTGCTCTAAATGAACTCATATTTTTTGTTTCTGTTCTTGTACCAAATTTTGTTTCTCCTTTTTTACGTACAGAAACGTTAACATCTGCTCTAAATGAGCCCTCTTGCATTTTACAGTCTGATACTTCTATATATTCTAGTATTGATTTTAACTTTTTTAAGTATCTATCAACTTCTCCAGCTGTTCTTAAATCTGGCTCAGAAACTATTTCTATAAGTGGTACACCTGCTCTGTTTAAGTCTACTAAACTTCCTCCACCAAATTCATTGTGATTTAGCTTTCCTGCATCATCTTCGATGTGAATTCTTGTAATTCCTATCTTTTTAGGATTTCCTTCATCATCTTCTATTTCTATATATCCATGTTCACAAAGTGGTTTATCATATTGTGATATCTGGTATGCTCTTGGTGTGTCTGGATAAAAATAGTTTTTTCTATCATTTTTACTATCTTTTGATATTGTACAATTTGTAGCCAAACCTGCTTTTACAGCGTATTCCACTACTTTTTCATTTAATACTGGTAATGTTCCTGGCATTGCCATACATATTGGGCATACTTGTGTGTTTGGCTCTGCTCCAAATTTTGTAGAGCAACTACAAAATATTTTTGTTTTGGTTGATAGTTCTGCATGAACCTCTAACCCCATTACTGCTTCATAATCTGTATTTATCATTGCTTGTCCTCCTTTTTCTAGCAATTATTTGTTTTGCAATTTTGTTATGCTTTTTACACTTTTAATTTTATTATTTTTTTATGATTCTATCCAATTAAGCTTATGGATACTTTACTCCATTTCTTGTTCTTCCGATTTTTTTCCATCTTCCTCTACTCTATTGGTTGTACTTTCATCTAACTCATGATTTATCACTCTAATTTCACTTCTAGCACTTACATCTATAATTTGTTTTGGTGTTACCACCATACTTTGTCTAAAGCTTTTGTCTTGTGCCTGTTCTGACCTACTTTCTATTTGCTTATCAGACATCTCTTGTTTTCTTCTTTGCTCTGAATAAAAATTAGTTCTTCTATTATTTTCTTTAATAAAGAAATTTAATTTATTTTTGCTATATTCATTCCATAATCTAGCTAAGCTATTGTTTAATTCTTTATAAACTTTACAATGCTTAAGAAAAATATTTTCATTGTCTCTATTAAACCCAAAGTTATTGACAAATTCTTCTACCTCCTGTAGTAACTTTTGTTTGATATTAGTTTGAAAGATATTATCTAAAAAGTCAGCATACGTTAAGCAATCGTTGTAGTGAAGTTCTTTAGGAAGAATTCCACGAGTTAATATTTTATAATCTTCCGTATATAAAGTTAGCGAAGTGCCTATATTAGAACATATATATTTTTGTATTTTTTTATTTCCATTTTTATCTATATACATATATTTTCCATCATCTTTTTCAAAAGTTTTTTCTGTCGAATTCCAAACTATTCCACGTATAGAGCCTATTACTTCATAAATTACTTTTTTACTATTTGGAACATAACGTTTTTCTGGATTCTTTCCTTCTTCTTTTAATTTTTTAGTTTCCAAATCTTCTGCCATTTCCTGTGGTATATATTGTGCTAACCAATCTATGTTTATTTTTTTTAAACCTCCTACCTGTAAAGGTAATATAGGTTCTCTACTAAAAAATTGCAAAATACCTTGTAAAAAATTCCCTCCATTTGTGTTTTTCACTACAGCTAATGCATTTGTTTGTGGAGTTACAGATGTTCCAGCTATTTTTTGTGCTTTCTGTTCTTCTCTAATAAAATTTTCTCTTTGTGCATAACTAAGCAATTTCCAAGTTTCACTATTATGTAGTGCTTCCATTCCACCCATTATATTGTACTTTACTCTTTCGACATAACTTTGTGCTTTAGGATTTTTATTTTGACCTAATCTATTTAGTTCTTTACTAATATATACCATTAAGCCCATTTCGTCCTCTGGCGAAAGTTCAATTCTTTCTGGGTATTGTTCCTTAACTTGCCTCATTATTAGCTTTGCTTTTACTTGGTATAGTTTTTCTTCTATAGCGTCTCTATCATCAAACTCATAGTTTTTTAGATTTTCTCTGTATCTTGCCATTAAATTTGCTACTTCTTGTTCAAAATCTTCAAAACTAAGTTTTTCACTTGTTTGCTCTAGTTCTTCTATTTGTCCAATAATTATTTTTCTCTTCTCATTAAAGCTTTTTTGCTTACCTTCACCCTTTTCATAGCTAGCTAATTGCATTTCTAATTCTGTAATTTTATCCATTAGTTCTGCGTCAGGTGTATTTTCTATTAACTCATTATATTTCTGTAAAAATTCTACTGCACTTTTAGTGTCATACAACATTATCTGTGAAATTTTTAGTTTTAATGGTTTTAAATATTTATTATATATTTCGTTCTTCTGACTTTCTGTAAATTTATAGTCATCTCCCATAATTATTTTCTTCCTTTACTTTTGTTCTTTTATATTTAATTATTTATATGCTAAAAACTTTTCTGTATATAGACTTATATGATAAAACTTTATATATTGCTAAACTATTTTTATAATTTAGATTACTACTCTTTACACATCTCTGGCTGATATTTTTCTCTAAACTTGTATTCCTGCTCAAATGTATATGCTGCATTTAGTATTTTTTCTTCCTCAAATTTATTTCCAATTAATTGCATTCCTATAGGCATATTATCCCCATTTACTCCACAAGGGATTGAAATTCCAGGAAGTCCTGCTATATTTACAGATACTGTACAAATATCTGCTAAGTACATTTCTAATGGATTTTCTGACCTTGTTCCCATCTCAAATGCTACTGTTGGTGAAGTTGGTGTTAATAGTACATCATATTTTTCAAATGCTTTGTCAAATTCTTTCTTTACTAGAGTACGAACTTGTTGTGCTTTTTTGTAATATGCATCATAGTATCCAGAAGATAATACATACGTACCTAGTATAATTCTTCTTTTTACCTCTGGTCCAAATCCTTCACTTCTTGAATTTTTATACAACTCTTTTAAATTTGTATAGTTTTCTGTTCTATAGCCGTATCTTATTCCATCAAATCTTCCTAAGTTTGAGCTTGCCTCTGCACACGCTATTATATAGTAAGTTGCTAAGGCATACTGGGCAATGTCTAATGAAAATTCTTCGACTTCGGCTCCTAACTTTTTGTAAGTTTCTATTGCCTCTTCTAATTTTGCTTTAACTTCTTCGTTTATACCTTCTCCAAAGTATTCTTTTGGAATACCTATTTTTAGCCCTTTAACATCATTTTTTAATGCTTTTGTGTAGTCCTTTTTTGGCATATTGTATGAAGTTGTATCTCTTTCATCATGTCCTGCTATTATGTTTAATAATATTGCAGAGTCCCTTACATCTTTTGTAATAGGTCCTATTTGGTCAAGTGATGATGCGAATGCAACTAGTCCATATCTTGATACTAGACCATAAGTTGGTTTTAAACCAACAACTCCACAAAAAGATGATGGTTGACGAATTGATCCTCCTGTATCGCTTCCAAGTGCCCATGGTACTAAATTTGCTGCAACTGCTGCTGCACTTCCTCCTGATGAACCTCCTGGTACTGTTTTTAAATTCCATGGATTACAAGTTTTCTTAAAGTATGAATATTCTGTTGATGCTCCCATTGCAAATTCATCCATATTTAATTTTCCTAAATCTATTAGGTTTTCTTCATTTAATTTTTCTACTACTGTAGCATTGTATGGTGCAACAAAATTTTCTAGCATTCTAGAACTGCAAGTAGTTTTTACACCTTTTGTGCACATATTGTCTTTTATTCCTATAGGAATACCTGCTAAGCTAGATAATTTTTCTCCATTTTTTCTCTTCTCGTCTATCTCTTTTGCTTCTTTTAAAGCTTCATCACATAATGTAGTAACAAATGCTTTTACGTCTTTTTCTTTATCATTTATTCTATCTATGTATGCTTGTACAATTTCTTCGCTGGTTAATTCTTTTTTCTCTAATTTTTCTTGAAGCTCATGTACTGTTAAATTTGTAATGTCCATTTTATAACCATTCCTTTCTCGTATTAAATTCTGGTTAGAAACCTCTTTCTATTGTATTACCTTAGGTATCTTAAACATATTTCTTTCTTGCTCTTTTGCATTTGCTAGCAAAAGTTCATTATCTTTAAACTCTTTTACTTCATCTTTTCTAAATACGTTACATTGGTCGTTTTCACCTATTGTTTCTCCTAATCCATCTGTGTTTGCATTATTTACTATATTTGCAAAGTTTAATATATCTTGAAGATTTTTTAAATAATTATCGATTTCATCTTCTTTAATATTTAAGTCTGCCAAATTTGCAATATGCAACAATTCTTCTTTACTTACATCTGCCATGTTATCACTCCTATCTTCTCGTAAACATTCCCTACTATTATACATACTTTTTTTTGTAATTACAAGTGTTTATTTACAATTGGGGACGGGCTTAAATTGTAAATTGCTTTACATAATTAAGCAATAAAAAAGAAAACTTGATTTTTAGCTACTCTTCTGGTAGGTTCATCATAGTTTTCTTTTTTATCTATTTGGGTTAATTTATACTATCCAATTTGTCGCTTATACTTTTTACTCGTTTTTCTTTTATATTTTTATTAATTTGTGCTATCATCATTATTTTCAATTATTATATCTGGTGGTTTTCCTGTGTTTCCTTTGTTTTTATTTACTTTGTTTTTTACTAATGCAAATATAAATACAATAACTAAAATTGAAATAAGTATTATAGATATTATCATTGGTGCTTTAGATTGATTCTTTTCTGAGTTTTGCATTATACTATTTCCTGTTTGTGAAAAGGTATTTGATATCATTTCTTCAATAGTTAGAGATGTGTTGTAATAGTTGTTTTCAAAATAGCCCCACAAAATTCTTATTGCCTCATTATCCATAATTGTGTCTGTGCTATATCCCCCTAGATATCTAAATTCTCCTTCCATTTCTTGTTTTGAGTCATTTGCACATTGGAAGTATGCAAATATAAAGTGTCCTTCATCTGAAAATTTTTCTTCATATACTTGCTCTAAGTATTCGTCTGCTAGGGTTGGGTCAAGGTTGCCATCGTTCCATAAATCTTCTGAATATTTTACAAATAAAACATATGGCTGAATTCCCGTTTGTTTATAAAAGTCTTCTAAACCTTCAATTAGTACATTTTCACTACTTATCCAGCCTAATTGGTCTTCATACCAATCTGTTTTTGATACTATGCCTTCCAGTGGTTCTCTTTTAGTTGAAGTTGTGTATTCGGTTTGTGTATAATCCCCCGAATCCCCAGATATACACCCTGGTGCACATCCTAATATTACACAACCACTAGGAATGTCCAAAAACAATAGTAATATGAATAAAATTAAAATTGTTGTTATTCCTCCACCACAACCACAACCATTTCCATAGTATCGTGGCCCCCAGCCACCGTACATGGGTCTATGATAAAATCCAAATGAAGAGCCTGAATTTCTATGTCCAAATCCTCCCCCAGAAAAACCTCCTCTTGAAGAGCGACCTCCTCCTGAGAATCCCCCAGATGAGCGTCCTCCTCCAAAGCCTCCCGAAGAACGTCCTCCGCCACCGCTACTTCTTCCCATTTTATAATCTCCTTTCTTGCATTTTTTATACTTTAAGTTAGATATACTTTTTCACTGTATTAAACACTTCTTCATGTATTTCTTCAATAGTTTTTATTCTGTCATTTTCTACACAATGTATCTCGCACCAATCATATTTTTTTACCAACTTGCACGCCTCAGTATATGCTGCTTTTAGGTGTTCTGTATTGCTTTCGTGAATGTCTTTTTTATCTTCATGCGTTATTTTATTCTCCCTATTTTGCATTAGTTTTTGTGCGTATTCTGTTGGCATATTTAAAAATACAACTTTAGTAGGTACTGGTAGTCCATATAATCCAAATTCAAAATTCCATAACCAGTCTAAAAACTTTGCTCTCTCATTATCATCTTTTATTTTTCCTGCCTGATGCACCATATTTGAGGTTGTATATCTATCTGCTAATATTATTCCACCATTATTATAGTATTCCTCGTAATCTTTCTTAAATGTTGCATATCTATCTACTGCGAAAAAAGTAGATGCTATGTATGGGCTTATTGCTTGTGAGTCTGTTCCAAATTCTCCTGCTAAATACATTTTTACTAAACTTGATGATGGGCTATCATAATTTGGAAAACTTACTGCTTTATATTCAATTCCTTCTTTTGTAAATCTTTCTTTTAACTTTTGAAGCTGAGTTTGTTTTCCACTTCCATCTGTTCCATCTATTACAAATAATTTTCCTGTTTTCATTATTATCATTCCTTTTCTGTTGTTTTTTAATTCTTATCTAGCTTCTCCTATACTCTCTTTTACACTTTTAACTTGCTTGTTTTTTCCTATTTCTAGACTATTTATTATTTCGTCTGTCAACTGAGAAGATATATCTAATATAAATTCCTCTAGTCTACCTTGATATGTATCTGTTCTTGTTAGACTATTTGTAAACGAATTTTTTTCTATTTCATTTTGTGCACTTAATAGAATTCTATTGTACGCAGATAAATTTTCTACATTTACTGCTCGTCCGGGTTGTCCTTTCCTTTGTACACTTAGTTCTGGTGTAGTTATAAATCCTAATGTTATTGGCCTATATCCATTTTTAATTGGTGGTGTATCTGGAGTTAATTTCTCTTTTATTTTATGCATATTACTACTAATTTTCTCTATTTTTTGTTCCA
>CALXPW010000031.1 GCA_944390365.1 uncultured Clostridia bacterium
ACAAAACCATCATCCAATTTTAATTCTGTTAAACCAACATCATGAAATTCTTTTTTTATATAATGAACATTTAATAAATCGTTTTTTACTCTATTATTACTAGGAAAAGTCATATCGAATTGTAATGGTGTGCGATCCGTCATTCCATAAAAATATAAAGCTGTATTATGAGAGTATATACCATTTTTATATTTTTCTCCTATTAACCAAAATTCATTTATATCTTTATTTGGCTTTGCATATATTCCATGAGCTATTCTTTTTAATAATTTTTTTTCAACTAATGAATTTAAATCATGTCTGTTCATGTTATAATCTTCTAGTTTATGTGCATATATAATTCCATTATTTTTATCTATAATCTTTTCATAATTATCCATAATGCACCTCCAACATTTCATATACATATTATAGTCCAAATGTATATGAAATGTCAATAATGTTATTGCATGAATATGTATAAAAAAGCCAAAAAATTATACATATTTTAAAAACATGTATAATTTTGGTTTTCAAATCTTAAAATTTATTTTTTATATTTTATATTAAAAAAAATTTTTATTTATATAATTTATTATTAGTCTAACAGAAGATTGCACAAAATTTTATTTAATATATTTTCATAGCTATTATATATTAAAAAATGTGCTATCCCCCCTACTCTATTGTTTCAATAACCTCCGCAACTTACTTAAATTTCTCTCTCATCCTTTTTCCCAATTTTTTTCCTTTCTTGCAAACTATGAGTCATCATCTCTAAAAGTTCTATTTTTGTTAAACTAAATTTTTTCATACAATATTTTAATGTTTGATTTCTTGTCATACCAACATTTAAACACATATGCATTACATCTATAGGCGTGGAATTTTCTTGTATTTGCATTTCTAATTGCATTTGTTGTTCTTCAAAAGAGGAAGTTTTTGAACTTCTAATTTTTTTGTTATCTAAAGTTTCATCAACAGTTTTTAGAATTCTTACTCTTCTTTTTCCACCTCTCATATTATTCCAATTCAAATAAGTGATTCCTAATAATTGTGCAAAATCTGATTCTGTTATTTCTTCTTTAAAAGGTTCATATAGTTGTAATAACTCTTCGTAACTTATAAGCTTGTTTGCATATCCCTTTTTTATAATTTCTTGTTTTATCTCGTTTACTCTTTCTTCAGATATATGCTTACTCACTGGTTTTAATATTCTTGCTTTAGAATTTGCATGTCTCATATTACTCCAATTAGTATAAGTAATACCTAGTACTTGTGCAAAATCTGGTTCTGACATCTCAGTTTTATATGCATTATATAATTGTAAAAATTCATCATAATTTATAACTTTATCTTCAAACCCTTGTCTTCTTATTTCTTCTATAATTTGATTTATTCTATCCTCTGATGCTTTTTTATTTAATCCAGAGGCATTTATTTTTGTTCTATTACCTTTGTGTTTAATACTTTGCCAGTTATCATAAGTTATTCCTAAGATTTTAGCAAACTCTTTTTCTTTTATGGTAGAACTATATGGCTCATATAAATTTAAAAATTCTTCATAGCTGATACTCATGTTAAAATAAATCTTATTACCTAATTCTTTTATTATTCTTTTTTCTAAATCTTCAAACTTATTCATCTCTATAATCTCCCTAACTTTTTACTATTTCATTATGAAATATTTTACTAAAAAAATCAAGTAATTTTCTTGAATTTATTACAATATTGGTATATATTATTTCCAGAATGTTTTGTGCAATTAAACCATTGTACTAAATTCACGTTAAGGACTCTGGCATTATAACAAATGAAATTTTAGAGGTGAAAATATTATGATAAATTCCGATTTAAATCCTGAATATGTAAATTCATTTTTAGACTATTCAGCTGTGGTTTTAAATAAATCTCCTAATTCTGTTAAAGAATATAATTATGACTTAAATATGTTCCTAAAATATATGAAAATTCACTTAAAAATAACTAAGGAAACAGATTTTTCTAAAATAAATATTAGAGATTTTGATATACAAACTTTGAAAAAAATAACTACAAATGATATTAACTCCTTTCTCTCCTACCTCGCTTTAAATCAAGGAAGTAAGCCAGCTACCAGAGCTAGGAAAATATCTACAATAAGAATATTCTTTGCATATTTGTATGACCAGAAGCTAATTGATGATAATCCTGCTTTAGGTATAAAAACACCAAAACAAGAAAAACGTATGCCTAAATATTTGTCTTTGGATGACAGTAAAAAGCTTTTAAGTGTTACAGCTGATGAAAATGATGAAAACAAGGAAAGAGATTATGCAATTATTACTCTATTTCTTAATTGTGGATTACGTTTGTCCGAGTTAGTAGGAATAAATATTTCTAATATAGACTTTAGCGAAAATAAACTTACTGTAATTGGTAAAGGCAATAAAGAACGTACTATTTACTTAAATGAAGCTTGCATAAAAGCAATACAAGATTATTTATCAGTTCGCCCAAAAGAGGGTGTTAAAGTTGATTCTAAAGGCTCTAACAAAGCACTATTTTTGAGTAAGAGAAAAGAACGAATTAGTAATCGTATGGTTCAATATATAGTGGAACGAGAATTAATGAAAGCTGGGCTTGATACTTCTAAATATTCTACTCATAAATTAAGACATACTGCAGCTACTTTAATGTATCAGTATGGACATGTGGATATACGTGCTTTACAAGAGCTTTTAGGTCATGAAAGTATAGCTACTACAGAAATTTATACTCACGTAAGCAATGAACAAGTTAGAGATGCAGTCGAAAGAAATCCTTTGAATGGTGTATAAATAATATAAGACAGCACTTTGCTTTACATAACAACATATTATATAGTAATAAGTTGTTAAAGAAAGGAAGTGTTGTTTTTTGAAATTAGAGGATAAAAAAATAGGATTTGCATTCACTGGTTCTTTCTGTACTTTTAAAGCCGTATTAGAAGAACTTAAAAAAATAAAGAAAGAAAAAGCTGATATATTACCGATAATGTCATATAATTCGTATAATTTGGATACTAAATTTGGTAAAGCACAAGACTATATAGATGAAGTTAAAGAAATTACTGGAAAAGCTGATATAATTCATACAATTCAAGGAGCTGAGCCTATAGGGCCAAAGAAACTTACAGATATAATGGTAATTGCTCCATGCTCTGGAAATACTATCGCAAAACTTGCTAATGGTATAACAGATACTCCTGTACTTATGGCTACAAAATCTCATTTAAGAAATAATAATCCAGTTGTAATAGCTATTTCTACAAATGACGGATTATCTGGAAGTGCTGAAAATATTGGAAAATTATTAAACAGAAATAATTATTTTTTTGTACCATTCAAGCAAGATAATCCGATTACAAAACCTCGCTCGTTAGTAGCTGATTTTAAGTATTTAATTCCAACAATAGAAAAGGCTCTTGATAAAGAGCAAATTGAGCCTATAATTTTATGAATTTAAGATTTGAAATAAAATTTAGGATTTTATTTACTAAAAATTTTATATGAATCAAGGTGCCTTTAATTTTAGATAAAGTACTATAATTAAAGACACCTCGATTTCAGATAAAAGCCTGAAATAATAAATATTCGTTTTACAAATTATTATCCCAAATAATCTTGTATTATATTTCTTACTATTGGAAGAAGATAATGACTTCCTCCTTTATTTTCTACATTTTCTATCATGTTTATCATTAGAAGTTGCTCGTCATCTTCATCACTTACTATAAAGGTGTTAAACCACCCTAACTCTTCTCCCTCATCTTCTCCTGCTCCTTTTAGTTCTGCTGTGCCTGTTTTTCCAGCTAGTGTTACTCCACTTATTCTTGCTTCGTGGCCAGTTCCATTTGCATTTTCTACTACTTGCACTAAGTCATCTCTTATCTCTTCTGCAGCTTCTTTTGAGAAAGCATCTTCAATCCAATATTCTGGCTCATCAGAAGTTGATTTGTATTCTATATATGGCTTAACCATATTGCCTTCATTTACAAATGCAGAATAAATTGATGCCACATGTAATGGATTTACTAGTATTTTTCCTTGTCCATATCCAGAGTCGGCTAAATTTATTTCTGATGAGAATTCGTTATTACTTCCGAATTGTGATGTTGACATTGAAATTGGAAAATCCATTTCTTTATCAAATCCAATGTTTAATAGTTGTTCTACAAATGTGTCTGCACCAATTCGAATTGCAGCTTTTGCGAAGTATACATTGTCTGAATAAATTAGAGCATTTCGTAAATTTGACGTACCACCATAAGTAGTTAATGTTGTAACTCTATAGTCTCCCCAACTTTCATCTTTTTGCCAGCTTAAAGTACTACTTCCAAAGCTTTCTGTTGCTGTAAAGCTATTAGTTGTAAGTCCCACAGCTCCTGTTATTGGTTTAAATGATGACCCAGGAACCCACGTACTTTCATATCTTGCAAACATTGGCGTGTTTTCGTCGGTGCTTAGAGCTTGCCATTCTTCATCTGTAAATCCTGTTATGAATTTATTTGAGTCAAAGCTTGGTGTACTTACCATTGCTAATACCTCACCAGTTTTTGGATTCATTGCAACAGAAAAGCCGTTATCATTTCCATATTCTTCATATATTTTTTGTTGTAATTCTATGTCTATTGTAGTTCTAATGTCTTCACCATCTTCAATATCAGTTTCTGCAATAGTTTTAAGTACTGCCTCATTTGCGTCAACTATGTATATGCCTGTACCATTTTTCCCTCTTAGTCTGTCTTCAAATGCTAATTCTAAGCCGTTTTTTCCGATTATACTACTTGCAGTATATCCTTCTCCTTTGTGGGCTTCAAGTTCTTCCTCACTTATGCCTCTAACATATCCTATAAGATGTGCTGTAATTTCACCGTAAGGATATTCTCTTTCTCCATTTTCGTTATTTGTAGCAAGTATGTTTCCGTTTCTATCTAATATATCTCCTCTAGAACCTGAGTTTGAATATACTCTTACTTTATAGCTTTCCTGCAATTCTGGGAATATTAAATTAGAATACCAGTTTATATAATACTTATTATCATCTTGTCTATCAAATGTCATATCATAATCATAACTTAGTTCACCTGCTAAAGTGTCAAAATTCATTGTGTATTTTGCTGAGTATGTTTTATCTCTTTTATTAATTGTAACATTAACATTACTTATTTCTATATTTGTAGCCTCTATTCCCTCATATATATTTTTGTTTCTTGCAAGATATGTATCTTTATCAACACGACTTTTGGTTGAATCTGAAATTAGCAAATACATACCTTCGTAATCTTGATTTTTTAGGCATTCTATATATGCGTTTAAAACTTCTTCTGGCGTGTTTTTATCCATATTTGATATAATATACCAAGATACAATTCCTGCTATTAAAAGTAAGATTACAATTACTGTGATAATTACTCCAACTTTTTTAGAACTTTTTTTATTTTCTTCTTCCATAAAACCACCTCACTAATCAGCTATGTAATTATTTATTTTTGAATTTATTTTATATAGTTTTTCGTTTATTTTTTCTAATATTTTAGTAATAATAGGAATTTTTTTAATTCCATAATATGACACTCTTCTTATTAAATCAATACATAAACAAATAATAAACACCATAGCTATCATTATCAGAATATATGGTAACATAAACCATGAATCTGCATATTGCATAATTCCCATTTTCAACCACATTGTATCTCTTATGTTTATGCTTTGATGTATTAAATAAATAGAGAATACTGAAGGTGAAATAATAGTAATAATCTTTGAAATAAACTTAGATTTTATAGTAATTGTTTTAAACTTATAAAATATGAGTATAGTCATTATTAATATAAGTATATTGCTATATTCTCTAAATTCACTTATTATTCTCTTTATTAAACTATAAATTATATTGTTATCAATCAGTTTTAATATGATAGACAAAATTATAAATATAAATGTTGCAATAGCGGTAAATAAAATATATTTAACCAAACAATATTTTTTGGCTCTATTGTAACAAATTTTCTCATATAAGCACCAATCATATAAACTAATATTACAGGTAACATTGTCCCTGTGAGCGTTCCACCAGGATTAAATATAACTTTAATTATTCCAATCATAATGATAGAAGTAATAAGTAGATATTTAAATTGCTTTTGATTTAATTTATTAAGCATAACATTAAGGATTGGTGATAAAAAATACAACACTATATAAGCATTTATAAACCAATACTCCCCTGAAAGAATTGGGAAAAAAGAAACAAAAGATGCACTTGTTACACTTTGTATATTTAGATTAAAAAAGTTACATATTATATATATTAATATAGAATAGAAGATAGTTTTTCCCCATAACGTTAATATTCTTTTAATATTAAATTTCTTGTCTATGGAATAATATCCAGAGATAATTAGAAATATTGCATTTGCTGTTAATGAAAAGAAATCTAAAAGTCTTATTGCTATTATATTATACACACTAATAGAAGTATTCCCTAACAATTGTCCATTACCCAGACAATGAAGTGTAATAACCATAAACATTGCAACTATTCTTAATAATTCCATATTTGTGTCTCTAGTTTTTCCATTCTTTTGTACATTTGTTTCTTCCATAACATCCCTCTATTATTTATCTTAACACTATTTAAAACCAAATTAAGCACTAAATAGATTATATCTACTTAATGCTTAATCTAAAGTTTCTTTCTATATCTATTTTTTAATACTGTTCTTATTTATATTATTTTACTAATTCTGCAGTATCTCTTGCTATCATAAGTTCTTCGTTAGTTGGAATAACATATACTTTTACTTTAGAATCAGGTGTAGTAATTTCTACTTCTTTTCCTCTACAGTTATTTTTCTCGTCATCTATTTTTACTCCCATAAATTCTAGGTATTCGCAAATTTGTTTTCTAGCACTTATTCCATTTTCGCCTATACCACCAGCAAATGTAATAACGTCTACGCCTTTCATTTGTACAGCAAGCTTTCCTATATATCCAGCAACTTGGTAAACAAAGTTATCTATTGCAAGCTGAGCTCTTTCATTTCCTTTTTCTGCTTCAGCTTCTATATCTCTATCGTCTATGCTTACACCAGAAAGGCCTAATTTTCCTGACTTTTTGTTTAGAATTGTATCCATTTCATCACAAGATAAGTTCTCTTTTTTCATTAAAAATGTTACGATTGATGGATCTATATCTCCAGATCTAGAACCCATTGGCACACCAGCTAGTGGTGTTAATCCCATTGTTGTTTCTATAGATTTTCCACCTTCAATTGCACATAAACTTGCGCCTTGTCCTAAGTGGCAAGCAATTATTTTTAAATCTTCTACTGGTTTTCCCATAACTTCTGCTACTCTTTTTGAAACAAACCTATGTGATGTTCCATGAAAACCATATTTACGTACTCCGTATTTTTCATAATATTCATAAGGAATAGCATACATATATGCTTTTTTAGGTAAGGTTTGATGAAATGCTGTATCGAATACTGCAACCATTGGTACACCTTTCAAAGCTTTTTTGCAGGCTTCAATTCCTGTAATTCCAGCTGGATTATGTAATGGTGCTAGAGGTATACATTCTTTTATTGTTTCTTCAACCTCGTCAGTAATAACAACAGATTTACTAAATTTTTCTCCTCCATGAACTATTCTATGTCCAACTGCATCTATTTCACTTAAGTCTTTAATTACTCCATAATTTTTGTCTAATAGTTGTTCTATAACTAATTTTATTCCTTCTTCGTGGTTTGCAACTTTTTTCTCTATTTTATGTTTTTCGCCATTTACAGTATGTGTTAAAAAAGAATCCTCCAAACCAATTCTTTCTAAGTATCCCTTTGCCATTACTTCTTCTGTTTCCATATCAATTAATTGATATTTTAAAGATGAACTTCCACAGTTTACAACTAAAATTTTCATTAAAAAACCTCCTAAAATTTATATATTTATGTAAAAAATATGTTGTACCTACATTGTTTTCTAATTCATTGTTTAAATTTGCAATTTTTTCTATATAATGAATTAGCTCTTTTATTTTTCTTGAGCTTGTACGGCAGTTATTGCAACAACTCCTACAATATCATCACTATTGCATCCTCTTGATAAGTCATTTACAGGTTTTGCAATACCTTGACACAAAGGTCCATAAGCCTCAGCTTTAGCTAATCTTTGTACTAATTTATATCCTATATTTCCTGCATCTAAGTTAGGGAATATTAAAGTATTTGCTTCACCTTTTAAAGGGCTACCTGGTGCTTTACTTGCATTTATTTCTGGAATTATTGCAGCATCTAATTGCAATTCTCCATCACATATTAAGTTTGGCATCTTTTCTTTTAATAATCTAGTAGCTTCTACAACTTTTTCTGTTAATTCAGAATGTGCACTTCCATAGGTCGAATATGAAAGCATTGCTACCTTTGATTCTTTTCCTGTTAATTGTTCAAAGCTTTTGCTTGAAGATATTGCTATTTCTGATAATTCATCTGCTGTTGGATTTTCTACTAGTCCACTATCTCCAAATATAAATATTCCGTTTTCTCCGTATTTGCAGTCTGGTACAACCATTAAGAAAAATGCAGAAACTAGTTTTGTTCCAGGAGCAGTTTTTAATATTTGAAGTGCAGGTCTTAATGTATTTGCAGTTGAATGACAAGCGCCTGATACTAATCCGTCAGCATCTCCCATTTTTACCATCATAGTTCCAAAATACATATTATCTTTTAACATTTCTCTTGCCTTGTCTTCTGTCATTCCTTTAGCTTTTCTTAGTTCATAAAATGCGTTAGCATATTCTTCAAATTTATCTGAAGTTTCTGGATTTATTACTGGGATTCCAGAAATATCTATATTATTCTCTTTTGCTAATTTATTTGCTTCTTCTTCATTTCCAATAAGAATGATATTTGCGAATCCTTCTTTTTTTACTTTTTGAGCAGCCTCTAGCACTCTTTTATCTTCACTTTCAGTTAGTATTATAGTTTTTATATTTTGTTTTGCTTTGTTTTTTAGTCCTTCTATAAATGACATAAAAATAGTACCTCCCTTAAATTACAAAATAACACCTATATTATATATGTTATTTAAGAAAAGTACAAGTGTTTTTGGATTAATTTTAATAATTGCAAAATAAGTATATATTGTTCAACAAGACAAAGTATATTTTTATTTTATGTTTTCAGCCCCTAACAGCGTACAAACTGTAAAAGCTTCGTTTAACAGTTTGTAAACTTGTCGGTCCCCACCTTAAGCACTCCTACATAAAATATACTTTGTCTTGTTTTCCATAATTATTTAATTGGTCTTTAGTATTGAGGTAAATTATTTAAGTAAGTGTTTGAATAATTAGTGTTGTTGCCATTATTAAAATTCAAAAGCATATTGTATGGTAGATTAGAAATTGTTATAAATTTTATTGAGTATATATCGGCATAAGTAATCACATCACTTTCTAATGCTCTAAGCAAAATGTAGCTTGCTCCAACATCTATTAGTATTCCTGTTCTATCAACTAAATTGTTTGTTCCAATTAAAAATTCTACTCTCATTAGTTTTCCTATGTTTTCTCTTAAAAATGCAGGTGTATAAATATTGTTTGTAAGCATTTCTGGTGTCTCGGAATTGATAACAACATTTCTGTTTTCTTTTGTTTCAAATTTTTTTTCATTATCCATAATTATTATTCTTCCTTTCTCAAAGCTTAAGTATTAGCATACGTACTAGTAGGTCTGTAAAAGCAATGCTCTCCTATTCTTGTATGAAAAGTACCAGACCCGTTTGTAGGAAAAGTGCTTCCACAATTAGGTCGAAAAGGATTCAAATACCATAAGCACTCCCCTATTTCGTTTAACTTGTTTCCAGACAGAGCCCAGTCAGCAATCTCATAATGCACATCAGTTGGATTCATATTATATATGTTCTGTGGATTGTACTGTCCATTTATTGTTTCTCGAACACAGTCAAATTGACCTGGTTGAAATATAATATTTTGGATATTTCCTCCTTGTGACACTCTAGCATATTCTCCTTCCGTTACTTGCACTCTATTCATAACTATCGTAGCAATCGCTTTCATGCCATTCTCGCCCTCGCCCCCAGCTTCGCATTGTACTAGCCTTGCAATTAGTTCTCTATCGGAATAAGCCATAAAAAAACACCTCACATTATTATATGAGATGTTTAGTTTTTTGTTATATATTTCAATTTTACTTTTCATTTACAATCGCATCTTGTCTTTGTTCTAAACCAGTTTTGTTTGTTTCATTTACTTCCACACATTCAAAATCGTTTACAATATCGTATAATTTAGAATAATCGTTATTGCTTTTTACTTCTCCTCTAAAAGTAAATTCATAGCTATTACCTATTTCTAATTGTTCAAATAAATCATTTTCTATTTTCATAACTGTTGGCATATCTTGTTGAAATTGATTTACTACAATATATCCATATTTTCCTGTAGTATCACTATAATTTAGTTTTGCATCTACTGAAAAAGTTCTAACAAATTCTATTTCTGGGTTTGTAGTATTTTCATCACTTACATTTTGCGTCGAATTTTCAGTTTCGTTACTTAAATCTATTGATGTGCTATTTGTATTAGGCTCCGTAGTGGTTAATGGTTTATTATTTTGTATAACTATATAAATTAGTAAACCTATAATTATTATAACCAATAATATAATTACATATAAGCTTAAATTCTTCTTATTTTCCATAAGATTTCCTCCTCTATCTTAAATTCCCCCTATAATATCACAATATCACATATTATATTTAATAAAATTAGATAAGTACTATAGGAACTATAAATTCTCGTTTATAACACTCCATATTTCTTCTGGCTCCATATCTTTGCACCAGTTTGCTACTCCACCTAAGCCATATTCATTTATAAGTTGCAGTTTTTCTTTGTAAGAATCAATATCTTCTATCCACATTTCACGCGTGTATCCGTTTGAATCATATTTTATATAGTTTTGCCTTGTAACTTCGTCCCAAACTTTTTCTACTCCTGCTGGTATGTTTGTGTCAACATTTTTCATTGCTACTACATCTGTACGTACTAAATTTCCGTTTTGTGTTGTCCATACTCTAGTATAAAATGGTAGCCCTAATATTATTTTTTCTGGCTCAATTTCTTCTGTTTCTACAAACTTGTCTAAATTTACCTTTACCCATTCATACCCAGAGGTTGTTCCTGGTTCCGTACTTGCTTCTCCGTATTGGTCATAAGCCATAAATACTATATAATCTGCAACATCTCCTATTACATTTCTGTCATAACACATAGACCAGCTTTCTGCTCCATCTGGTGCTGTAACATCTACAGATAAGGTTTTGCCTAGTATTTTTAGACGTGGTTCAAGTTCGATTATAAATCTTGAAAATACATCTGCATCTTCCATATACATATTTTCAAAGTCTATGTTTATACCGTCTAGGTTGTATTGTTTAGCCTTTTGTACAATATTTAATATTAAATTTTCTCTTGCCTCATAATCGTTTAATATTTGCGAAGTTAATTGTTGTAATGAGTCATTTGAAAACATTGACCAAACTTCATAACCATTACTATGTGCCCAATTTATATATGCCTCTCCCCTATAGCCAATGTTCGTTTTTATTTCTCCATTACTATCTAATATGAAGAATGATGGAGATACAACATTCACTCCTTCAAAACTTTGTCCAGTTCTATCCGGAATACTTTCTTCAGCATAAAAATAATCCCAGAACATATTTATTTTTTCATCAGATTTATCTTCTTCTGTTTTAGTAGACTTCACTTCTGATTTACTGCCTATTGCAGAATTATTGATATAGCCAATTTTTCCTTTACTTGTTCTGACTTCAGACCAATCATCATCTTGTTCTACTATCATAACCTCTTCGTTTTCCTCTAGTTTGGCTATAGTCCTACTTAAGTTTCTCGTACGACTTTTTAAATTTGTGTCTTTTGCTAATGTTGCAAAGGTTTTATCTCTATCCTCTGTATCTATGATTACAGTGTCAGTTTCAGAAATGTATGTGCAGGTTGCGTCATAAGCCTCTTCCATTTGTGAAAAAGGAATATATAGCACGTCATCTACTTTAAGTGGAGTTTGTACTACACTTACATTTCCATCATTTAATTGCATTTGTCCATTGTTTATGTCTAAAGTTACTATGTTTGAATTGTATGTACTTATTACTTTTCCATATTTTTCATCAATATATATATATTTATCAAAGAAATTTTGCATATCACTTAGTGATAGATATGTTACATTGTCTTTAACATAAACCTTTGTGTTATTTTCCTCTAAATAATCTGTTACATTACTACCATTTATGACTAAATTTGTCATATCTGATATTTCTTCGTTTGCAAAACCTGGTGCTAGTTTTTTTACTGCATATAATGCTCCTACTGCTATAATTGCTAAAAATATAAGTAAAATAATAATTATTACAACTTTTTTTGCTTTCATAAGTTTCCTCTTTCTATTTTTTTCTTAATTATATTATAAGTTTTATTAAATTGAAATACTTTTCTTTTAAAATTTATAATATTCTTTAAAAATATCAAATTTTATATTTTTATAAGAACCTGACCCTACATAGCAATCAAAGCTCGTAATCGGGTACTCCAGAACCTTGTTGTCTTCTACAATAATACCTACTCTATTTTCATAAAGTAGGTACTTGTCTTATATATTATTTTTAAGCATACTTAAATTCATAGCATATTCAAATGATATTCTTTCAAATCTTTTTGTTTTTTTCCATCCTTCTTCTTTGTGAGACATATCAGATATATCAGTTACAGTTTTATCTTTTAGCAATTTAATTATTGTGTCAATTATGTGTATTTCGTTTTCATTTAATTTACTTAAATCAAAATTTTTGTTGCTTACGATTTTAGTTATAGTTCCATTTTCATTTTCATAGTCTTCTCTTTTATATTTGTCATCTAATAAAGAAATTTCATTGTATTCTTGCTCGATTATAGTTGGTCCAAATTTTTCGTGTTGATATGTTAGACCAGTAATTCCTAAACTTCTTTGATTAAATGATAACATATCAATATACCATAAGTATTTATTTAAACTAGTAATAGTTAAATTTTTGACCTTACTTGCTATATATGAAATTATATTTTCGATTTTTTCCAAATCTAATTGAGTATATCCATTATATATGTCAGGTTTCCTATTTAGTATTTCTTTTATATGTTTTCTATACAAATCTTGAATATCTTCCTTACTAACTTTATTATTTTCTTGTTTCGAAATTATTTTTTCATAAGTCTTTTGACTTATACTTCCATTTTTATATGCTTCACTTGCTTTTTTTATAAATTCATTATTACTAGCAATCAACAACTTTATATAATCACTTTGGGATTTAGTAGGCACACCACCTTTTTCATATCTATTTATTGTCATTTTACCAAATCCTAAAATAGAAGTTAATTCTCTTTGCGATATGTTGTATTTTTCCCTTAATTCAATTATATCTTGTGGTTTGATAATATTAGCTTTATCTCTATATATTTCATATATTCTTTTGTTATTATCACTTTCTATTTTATCTACATATAAATCATTATTACACTCTTTGCATATTGCTACATTTTCATAAGTATTTATTTCTATTCCTCTAAATTCTTTTAATTGCCTTTCTTCAATTTTGTAATCTACTTCTTTTTTACAATATGGACAATAAACTTTCATTTTAAACCACCTCATCATATTTACCAAATTCGTGTACCGATAAACATACTGATTTTTCTGTACTTTCAATTCTAATCTTAATATAAAGCTTTGTTTCTTCGAACATAGGGCTAAACTTAAATATCCAACCTTTATACTGAGGGTCTCTATCAGCTTCTGGACCTGAAAAGCAATCTTCTATAGATAGTTGTCTAATTATGTCTTTTATGTCTTCTAATTCAAGACTATATTCCCTCATAAATTCTATGTTCTTTTTAGTTCTTACAATAATAAATCTATCTCCATTTCTATCTTTGTCAATAATTTTCTTTATTCTTAGTAATCCTTGATTTCGTATCTGGTCTTCTATAGTATTCATATGCCATCTCCTTTATTATTGTGCCACTTTTTGATGGCATTATTATTGTAACATAAAATTTTATTGAAGTCAATAATACCTACTCTATTTTCATAAAGTAGGTACTTTTTTATTAAAATATTAAACTAGGATGACTTGTATACTGTAATGGGTCAACTCTATACCAATTATCTATTCCACCAATATATACTTCATAATGTAAATGTGGACCTGTTGAAATTCCAGTACTACCCGATACAGCAATTTGTTGCCCTCTTGATACTGTTTGTCCTTGACTTACATTATATGAATTCAAGTGTCCAAAACCTGTATAGTAGCCATCACCGTGGTCTATCATTATATAGTTGCCATATCCTGATAACCATCTTGCAATTATTACTTTTCCATCAGCTGGTGCATAAACTGGTACATAATTTACTGCAATGTCAATTGCCCCGTGGTTTTCTGATGCTCCTGCTGTAGGTGCATCTCTATAACCAAATAACGATGTAATTTGATTTTCTGAATAGTCTAATGGCCACGAAAACATTCCTTCAAATGTTCCTTCATAACCTGAACCAGAATTTACTGAATTTTTAATTTCTTCTTTTGCTTTTTTTATTGCCTCTTCGAAATCATCTATTGTTTGTTGTAGCTCTTTCTCCTCTTCTGACAGGCTATCTACTTTTTCCTCTTTTTCAAGTTTAACTTTTTCTAGCTGATTACTTTTTTGTTGTACTTCTTTTTTTGCACTATTTACTTCTTCTTTTTCATTTTCTAGTTCTTGCTTTGCTTCTTCTGCCTTTTGCTGTTTGTCAGTAATTGAATCTATAACAGCTTGGTCTGCTTCTGCAATTTCCTCAATTCTATAGTAATTTGATATCAAAGATGAAAAATCTTCTGAGCCAAGAAGCGCATCTAAATATGTAGTTTGTCCAGCCTCATACATTGCAACAAGTCTGTTTATTAGCATATCTTTTTTCTCTTCTATTTCCTTTTCTAGTGTTTTTATTTCCTCTTCTTTATTTGTAATAGAATTTTCTAAATTTTCAATTTTACTATTTAATTTTCCTATTTCATTTTCATATTGTGAAATTTGACCATTTAATTCACTTATTTCATCTAAAACAGATTCTTTTTCTTGAGTTACCTCTTCTTTTTTATTTTCAGCTTCTTCTTTTTGCTCTTGTAACTCTGTTAAGTCAGATGCTATAGCAGGCACTGTTGTTATGTACAGCAATATAAATATTAGTACTATTGAAATGAATTTCTTTTTCATAAGTTCCTCCCTTATTTTTTATACAATCTCTTTCAATATATTTAGTCTCAGAAAAATCATTTTTGTTACAGTTTTTTTCAATTTTTTATTGGATACAATAATATCATACTTCTTTTGGTTTAGCAACTGTAAATTTCAGCGCTTTTTCTATAACTTATTACGTATTCATTTTTATCACCTATGCCCTTTTTTAGACAAGTCTTAATTTAGTTTTTGTTGGTAATATAAAAAATAAAGGAAAAAACTTTTTAAAATTTTCTCCTTTTAATATTAACTCTTTTTTTATTCTTTATAATTCACATCATATTTAGATATATGCCTTGTTTCATCCTCGGCTCCCTCTGGAATGTATTCGTTTTTATAAGCCTCTTCGTATTTTTTCACTAATTCAGAATTTTCTACGTCTTCATTGCTTTCAACATCATCTAATAATATAATTCTATTTTTATCAGATGTTTCAAGTATTCCTCCATCTGCTCTAAACGTATTTACCAATAATAAATAGTACTTTCCAGATTCTAAGAAGTCAGTTTCTGGAATATATGTATAGCCTTTTCCATCTTCATTTATTCCACCATATTGCATATATTCGATTGGCTCTGAAGTTATTAGTTCCCCTTTAATATTTTTTACAACATCTATGTTGTAAACGGTATATGGTGATAACTTTTTTTGGTTACCTGTTAATTTAAGTTCAACAGTTCCCATATCAATGTAATCTGTTCTAGCTATTCCGTTAACTTTTGCTACAAATACATAGTCACTTATTCCCACTGCTTGCTCAGGAATTGATGTGTCATACATATATAAAACAGATGTTATTGTAATATATGAAATTGATTTGTAAAATAAGTAAACACTTACTGCTACTACAATTATTAGTACAAATACTACTGACATAATAATAAATTTTTTACTTTTTTTCATAAGTTTGCATCTCCTTTTTTTGGTTTTATAATGGTCGAATTGCTTTTTCATTTTAAAACATTTTATTATATTAACTTATTTCTACTAAATTCACAGTACCATCATTAAGATATATACAGTTTAATGAATAACTGTCTTTATCGTTTTCTATAATTTTATATATAGAATTATAATCTTCATCTTGCAATACATCGTATTCCTTGTTGTTATATAGTATTTTTACATACAAATACTTGTTATCATAGTTATAACTATTAGCATATCTGATGTATTCAATAAGTCTTAATATTTCCTTTTTTTCGAGTTTATCTTCTTCGGATAGCACTACATAAAGTGCATTATGATTATCAAAATCTGCATTCGTAATCTGTAACTCACTATCTCTATAATAGCTACGTACTGGCTCACTTGCAATTTTATACATTTTAATATATTTAATTAAAAACACAGTTAGTATTATAATTGTTATAACCATTATAATTATTAAAGTTCTAATTATTATTTTTTTCATATTT
>CALXPW010000032.1 GCA_944390365.1 uncultured Clostridia bacterium
GTATAATTGGAAATATTACGAGTGGAAAATTTAAGCAAAACTTATGGTAAAGGAGAAAATAAGGTAGTTGCCATAGACAACATATCTTTTTCAGTACAAAAAGGCGAGTTTGTTGCCATTGTTGGTGCTAGTGGAAGTGGAAAATCTACATTGCTACATTTAATTGGAGGTGTGGACAGACCAACAAGTGGCAAAGTGTTTATTGATGGAAAAGATATTTACCAAATGAGTGATGATAACTTGGCTATTTTTAGAAGAAGACAAGTAGGGTTAATCTATCAGTTTTACAACCTCATCCCTATACTAAATGTAGAGGAAAATATAACTCTTCCTTGTGATTTAGATAATAAAAAAGTAGATAAACAGAAATTAGATGCACTATTAAAAAGTTTAGGACTAGATTCAAGAAGAAAACATTTGCCAAACGAACTATCTGGAGGGCAACAACAAAGAACCTCCATCGGAAGAGCAATTATTACAAACCCAAGCATAATTTTGGCAGATGAACCAACAGGAAATTTAGACTCAAAAGCAAGTGATGAGATTGTCAATTTGCTAAAAAAATCGAATAAAGAATTAAATCAGACTATAATTATGATTACACATAACATGGAAATAGCAAAAATTGCAGACAGGGTGCTAGAAATAGAGGACGGAAAAATAATAAGTGAAAGGTAGCACCAAAGGAAAAGGGAAAAGAACCTGTCCAAAAAAGTGCCAAATTTGTCATATTGGGGACAGGTCTAAATGAGACAAAAATGTCCCAAATAGACCTGTCCCTAAAGATGACAAACTAAAACTGATAAAGGAGGAGATAATATGAGTATTTTTACAAAATTAACTATACGTAATTTAAAACTAAATAAAAAAAGAACTATTGGTACTATTATTGGTATAATGCTTGCTACATCACTTATTTGTACTGTTGCAGGTATAGCAACAACTTTGCAAAAGAGTATGATTGCCACAACAGTAGAAGAAACTGGATATTATCATATAAAACTATCAAATATTACAGAAGAAGATATAGAAAAGTTTAAAAATAATAGAGATGTTGAGGCAGTAAATGTAGTAACTGATGTTGGATATTCGCTATTTGACGGTAGTACAAATAGTCAAAGACCATACATACATTTATATTCTTTGGATAAAAGTAGTTTTGACAATATGAGCCTTAAACTGATTGATGGTAGATATCCAGAAAATAGTAACGAAATTGCAATAAATGAGGACCTATTGTCAAATTCTAGTAAAGAGTATAAAATAGGTGATACTATTACTTTAAATTTAGGTGATAGATATGAAGGAGAAAAATATGTTCAGTCTGGTTTTGACTATTTACATTATAAAAACGAAGGTGTACCAGAAGATGTTATGGATTTATCAACGGATGAAAATACAATGGAAGATAAATCTACAGATGATACAATATTAGAAACAGAAAGCAAGCAAGAAGAGAATAATTTAGTAAAAGAGAATGTATCAGAAAAAAGTAAAATAATTACTGAAGAAACACTTAAAGTCAATTTATCAAAAGAATTTAAAATAGTAGGAATAATTTCTAACAATGACTTACCAATTAGACGTATCAATTATATGGTTGACGCTGGGTTTGCTTGTGTGACTAATGGACTAAATGAAGGACCAACAGAAATGTATATAGCACTAAAAACGCCATATAATTGCATAGAAGATTTTAAAGAAATGATAGGGGTAGACTTTAGCCAAAGGGGAACTTTGGATTGGAATTCTGACTCAATCTATCGATATACTATTAATTATCAACTATTAAATTGGCAAACAATAGAACTAAGTGATATGGCAACTATGATTATAGCAGTAATTGCTGTAGTGGTAGTAATAGTCATGATTACAAGTATTTATTGTATAAAGAATGCATTTGCAATTTCACTCACAGAAAAAATTAGAATGTATGGAATGCTTTCTAGTGTGGGAGCAACAAAAAAGCAAATTAAGAAGAATGTTGTTCAAGAAGGAATGATATTAAGTTTAATTGGTATTCCAATAGGAATCTTAGCAGGAACCGTAATTGTATATATTTTATCAATTATAGTAAGTGGCATAATTGATGGAGCAATAAACATTAAAATTGTATTTAATATGCCAATTATGGCAATAATAGTAGCTACAATACTTAGTTTTGTTACAGTATACTTATCTTGCCTATCAGCAGCAAGGAAAGCAAGGAAAATTACACCACTAGAAGCTATAAAAAGTTCAAATGAAATAAAAATAAAAACAAAAAAACTAAAATCACCTAAAATAATAAAGAGTATATTTGGAATGGGTGGTGTAATTGCATATAAAAATCTTAAACGCAGTAAGAAAAAATATAAAACCACAGTTGTATCAATTGCTATAAGTGTATTTATATTTATTGCTACTTCAACGCTTATAACGTACGCATTTGAAGCAATGGGAGGATACTACGAGGATTATGATTTTAATGTTAATATTAGCACTTATTCTAGTGATGGACAAAATTTATTAGATGTATTAAATGATGGTAATTTCCAAGATTATACGTTGGTATATGAAATTCCAAGCGACTCAGCCTCTTCTTCAACTATGCAAATAGATGATGAAGATATTCTATCGGACTTTGGAGGAGAAAGAAATAAAGACCTAGAAATTAGTTCAAACCCACAAGTGATTGTAATAGGACTAGATAGCAAAGATTTTAAAGAATTTGTCGAAAAATATAACTTGAATTATGATAAAGTAAAGAATAAAATAATTCTAAATGATTATGCAAATATATATGAAGATGGAAAAACAATTAAAGGAAGAAATTTAAAATATAAAGAAGGAGATACTATTTCAGGTAATGTAGATGGAGTAGAATTAAAACTTGAAATAGCCCAAATTATAGACGAATATCCAAGTGGAATGTATAATACATCATATAGCGATGGACTTATTGTTATAAACATTGATGAATATGCAGACAAGCTAAATTTTGTGCCAGAGAACTTAGCAATGAATGTAGAAAATCCAGCAGAAGTCACAGAAAATATAAATACAAATTACAAAGATTTATATGCACTAAACATAGATGAACAAGTGAAATTTTACAATGCTATAGAGTTATTGGCATCAGTATTTGCGTATGGCTTTATTGCAGTAATTACTTTAATTGGCATAACGAACATTTTTAATACTTTAACCTCAAACATTGAATTAAGACAAAAAGAATTTGCAATGCTAAAAAGTATAGGAATGACCAAAAAAGAATTTAATAGAATGGTAAATTTAGAAACAATATTTTACTCAGTTAAAGCTTTACTATATGGAATAATTTTAGGACTAATTGCATCATTTGGAATCTACAAAGCTTTTGCAAATAGCTTGGATTTTGGCTTTATATGGCCATCAGGAGCACTTCTAATTTCGGTAGTATTTGTATTTATAATTGTATTCATCATAATGCGATTTGCTATAAGCAAAATAAACAAGCAAAATATAATTGAAACAATTAGGAAGGAAAATGTATAGGAAATATATTTTAAAATAGAAGGGAAAAAATAATATGCAAATCCTTTTAGTAGAAGATAACAAAGCAATAACAAAAGCTTTAACATATAATTTAGAGCAAAACAAATATAGGGTACTATGCACGGAAAATGTAGCAGAGACACTAAAAATACTAGAACAAGAAAAAATAGACTTAATAATATTGGATGTTACTCTTCCTGATGGGAACGGATTTGACCTATATAAAACAATAAGAGGAAAGTATGGAATAAGCACAATATTTTTAACGGCAAAAGATGAAGAAAATGATGTGGTAAAAGGACTAGAACTAGGGGCAGAGGATTATGTAACAAAGCCGTTTTCAACAAGAGAGTTGTTAGCAAGAATTAACAAAATTTTGCTTCGAAATAAAAAACAGAATATTATAAAAATACAAGACATTACTTGTGATTTAGATAAAATGTGTGTATATAAGGGAGAAAGGGAACTAACCTTTTCTTCCTTAGAACTAAAAATACTAATGTTACTATTTACAAATTTAAACAAAGTCATTACAAGGGAGTATATAATAGAGAAAATTTGGGACTGGACAGGAAATGATGTATTTGATAACACCATCACAGTATATATGAAAAGAATAAGGCAAAAGCTAGGTTCTCCAATTATAACAACAGTAAAAGGAATAGGGTATAGAATAGATGAAAAATAGAGTAAACTTAAAAAAATATCTAATAATGTGCACAATAATTTTCTTGTTTTTTGTGATGGGGTTTTATGTAATAAATCAAATACAGTATAGTCAATACACAAGAAATGTCAATGCAATTATAAATCAAATAGTGGCCGAGATACAAGAAAAATATCCTGACGTGGATACAAACGAAATAATTCAAATACTAAATAGAGAAGAAACTAATGTAAGCAATGTACTTTTGGAATATGGAATCAATATAGAAGAGGATTCGGTAATCTTAAAAAACGACACTGCTCATACCAGATTTCTACTAGTAAATATAGCAATGGTACTACTGTTCTTTATATGTATTGTGGTAATTTTTGGAGTGTATCAGAAAAATCAAAGGAAGAAAATTGACGAAATAACCAAGTACATTGAAGAAATAAATAACAGAAACTATACTTTAGACATACAAGATAATAGCGAAGATGAGCTATCAATCTTAAAAAATGAATTGTACAAAATAACAGTAATGCTAAAAGAACAGGCAGAAAACTCAAAAAATGATAAAATTAGTTTAAAAAAGTCATTGGAAGACATATCTCATCAATTAAAAACACCACTTACCTCTATCACTATAATGTTAGATAACATCTTAGATAACAAAAATATGGGTGTAGAAACAAGAAATGAATTTATTAAAGATATTCATAGAGAAATAGCAAATATGAACTTCTTTGTGCAAACATTGTTAAAACTATCCAAATTTGACGCAGACACAATAACATTTAATGATAAGCAAGAAAAAATAAAAGATATTGTAAAAGAGTCAATTAGAAATGTCTCTACATTGTGCGATTTGAAGAATATGGAAATTGTTGTTAATAGTACGTCTTACGAGTTTGTAGAGCCTGGTATAAAGAACAATCTGAAAGAAGAGATAAAAGAAATAGGAGCAATAATAGAAGAAAGAGAAGAAGTAAAGACACAGCAAAAGCCACAACAATTCAAAAGTCCTACAGTTGTATGCGACTTAAAATGGCAGGTAGAAGCAATAACAAATATACTAAAAAATAGTGTGGAACATTCAAAAGAAAATAGTAAAATCTATATTAAATATGACGAAAATAATATGTACTCAGAAATAGTAATAAAAGATAATGGGATTGGTATAGACAAGGACGACATAAAGCACATTTTTGAGAGATTCTATAAAGGAAAAAATTCTAGCAAAGATAGTGTAGGAATTGGGCTTGCACTTGCCAAAACTATTATAGAGAAGAACAACGGCTATATTACAGTAGATTCTGAAGTGGGGAAAGGCACAACATTTTGTATACGATATCTAAAGTAAGCCTGTCCCCAAAAGTGCCAAATGTGTCCCATTGGGGACAGGTCTAAATGAGACAAAGTTGGCACAAATAGACCTGTCCCCAAACATGACAAAACTGTTAACAAATAGTTCATTTTTCTAATATATAATCTTAAACAGTAAATAATATAATTTAGGAGGAATGATTATGTTTAGAGAATTTGTTAAAAAATATGAAAAGAACTCAATTTGGATTTCTGTTTTAATGCTAATCCTTGCATTATTTTTAATAATAGCGCCTATCACATCGGCAGTCACAGCAATCTATATGTTTGGCATATTTATTATAGTTGATGGTATTATGCACATTGTGTCATACTGCACAACAAATGCTGATAACAGGTTAATGAACTTTGAATTTGCAGAAGGTATTTTAGATATTTTATCTGGAGTGCTAATACTTTTTAGTGCTGGATATTTAGTTGCCGTTTTGCCAATTTTACTTGGCGCATTTATTATTCTAAAAAGTATTATAAAAATGCAAATATCACTTAATATTAAAACAAATATGCAAAGTAATTGGATACTAGTATTAGTCTTTTCAATTATATCCTTAATAATAGGAATATTTATCCTATTTAACCCAATGTATGGCTATATAACAATATCTATTATGGGAGTATTTTTAGCAGTTTATGAAATACTAAATATTGTGGAATCTATATACATTTTAAATAAATTAAAATAGTTCATATTTTGTTCATAATAATTTTATATAATACAAAAATGTTAGGAGTAAGAATAAGATAAAGATAAAGACATCCCCTTTATTTCGATTACTCCTAACATTTATAATATGTAAGGCTAAAGATTGATGCTTTAAGAAAGGAATAAGGTAAAATATGTTTAACATATTAGTAGTAGAAGATGATAAAAATCTAAGAAAGTTAATAACAACGTGCTTGAAGAAAAACAATTACACTCCATTTGAAGCAAATGATGGGGAAGAAGCATTAGAAATGTTAGACAAGCAATATATAGATTTGATTATAACAGATGTTATGATGCCGAAAATGGATGGGTTTGAGCTTATTAAAGAATTAAGAATGAGTGAGTATAAATTGCCAATTTTACTAATTACAGCCAAAGATAGTATACAAGATAAAAAAGAAGGATTTCTTCTTGGCGCAGATGATTATATGGTTAAGCCGATTAACATTGAGGAGCTTTTATTAAGAGTAAAAGTTTTGCTTAGAAGAGCAGAGAGTACAAACGAAAGAAAAATAAAAATTGGAGATTTAGTGTTAGACTATGACCAAATGAGTGTTACTAGAAATGGCAAGGAGTATTTTCTAGCGCAAAAAGAGTTTATGCTATTATATAAGTTATTAAGTACGCCCAACACCATTTTCACAAGACAGGAATTGATAGAAGAAATTTGGGGATTAGATAGTGAGTCTGAGTATAGAACAGTAGATGTACATATTAAAAGAATTAGGGACAAAATGCAAGATGTAAAAGAATTTGAAATTGTTTCGATTAGAGGAGTTGGCTATAAAGCAATCATACATGAGAAGGGATAAATATGTTTGAAAAGATTTTTGGAAAGAAAAACTCAATACAAAGAAATTTAACTTTAATATTCACTATAGGAGTACTAATAGTAGTTGTTACATCAATAATTAGCTATTATATTCTAATAGATAACCAAATAATAAATAAGCTAATTCAATTGCATGAAAGTAAGGAATTGAGCCAAACAATAAGAAAAAATGTTATCTTAATGATAATAAACACAATAGTAATTAGCATTATTATTATTCAAATTATAAGTAGAAGAATGTTAAAGCCGATAAAACAAATAACAGAGGCAACTAAAAAGGTCGCGTCTGGGGATTTTAGTGTAAAGTTAGAAACAAATAGAAAAGACGAAATACAAGATTTAGTAGATAATTTCAATCAGATGGTAAAAGACTTGGGAAGTATAGAATGTTTGCAAAAAGAGTTTATTGATAATGTATCACACGAAATTAAAACACCAATAAGCTCAATACAAGGATTTGCAGAGCTACTAAAAGACGAAAACATTACTCAAGAAGAAAAGGAAGAATATGCAAACATTATTATTGAAGAATCAAATAGATTATTGAATCTATCCACGAATATGCTAAAATTATCTAAGCTTCAAAACCAAAATAAAATAGCTAAAAAAGAGCAAATAGACATTGCAGAGCAAATACGAAAAGCAATTTCACTACTAGAACCTAAATGGAGCAAAAAGGAAATTACATTTAATGTAAGCTTAGAGGAAAAGTACTTTTGGGGCGACGAAGAACTAATCTTTCAAGTTTGGGTAAACTTAATAGAAAATGCAATAAAATATTCAAACCAGAATGGCAAAATAGATATTACACTTAGACAAGTGAATGATTATTTAGAAATTCAAATAAAAGATTACGGAAAAGGAATGCAAGAAGAGGAACTAACCAAAATATTTTCAAGATTCTATCAAATAGATAAATCTCATTCTTCAGAAGGAAGTGGCTTAGGCTTAGCAATAGTAAAAAGAATTGTGGAATTATCGGAAGGAACAATAGAAGTTACCAGCCAAGAGAATATAGGAACTACAATGACTGTAAAGTTACCAGTACAAACTGAAACAAACCGAATTTTAATAAAATAATATAGTTGCGAGTCAGAAGAATTTCTGACTCTTTATTACTGAAAATAATTGAAAACAACTGAAAACAATAGTGCTTTAGCAATTCGATTAAAATTTATGATTGCTAGTCGGTTAGGCTCTTTATTGTATTTTTATACTATTTGTGATAAAATAACAACGTAAATATCTTGAAGAGGTACGTGGTGTAGAGGACAAAGACCTGTCCCCAAGTATGACAAATATGGCACTTTAGGGACAGGTCTAAATGAGACAAAAATGTCCCAAACAGACCTGTCCCCAAACGCGACAAAAGAAAGGAAGTTGATTTATAATGAATGCACAAAAGTTTACACAAAAATCTTTAGAAGCAATTCAAAATGCACAAGATTTAGCTGTGCAGAATCAAAATTCTCAAATTGAAGAAGAACATTTAATTTTAGCTTTACTACAACAAGAAGATAGCTTGATTAAAGAGTTACTAAACAAAATGGGTGTACCAGATAGCTTTGAAAATGATATACAAAATAAAGTGGAAAACGACCCTAAAATGGTTGGTAGCGCAAGGAAAGCAGATGCAATTTATGTTTCGCAAGATGTTGATATGGTATTAACAAATTCTGAAAAAATAGCTGAAAGAATGAAGGAAGATTATGTTTCGGTAGAGCATTTAATGCTTTCAATTTTAGATAATCCAAGCAGTGATATTAAGGCAATATTTAAAAGATATAATATAAACAAGAATGATTTCTTAAAGGCACTATCAAGTGTTAGAGGAAATACTAGAGTAACAAGTGATAATCCAGAGAGCACGTATGATGCCTTAAAGAAGTATGGACAAGACTTAGTACAAATGGCAAGAGAGCAAAAACTTGACCCAGTAATTGGTAGAGATACAGAAATAAGAAATGTAATTACCATACTTTCAAGAAAAACAAAAAATAATCCATGTTTAATTGGTGAACCTGGTGTAGGAAAAACTGCAATAGCAGAAGGACTAGCACTAAGAATAGTAAGAGGGGATGTGCCACAAAATTTGCAAGATTGTACAATATTCTCCCTAGATATGGGTTCTCTTGTTGCAGGTGCTAAATATAGAGGTGAGTTTGAGGAAAGACTAAAAGCAGTTTTACAAGAAGTAAAGAAAAGTGAAGGCAAAATTATTTTATTCATTGATGAGATTCACACTATTGTTGGAGCAGGAAGAACAGATGGAGCAATGGATGCAGGAAATATTTTAAAACCAATGCTTGCAAGGGGAGAACTTCATTGTATTGGTGCAACTACCCTAAATGAATACAGACAATATATAGAAAAAGACCAAGCTTTGGAAAGACGTTTCCAACCAGTAATGGTAGATGAGCCAAGTGTAGAAGACACCATTTCTATCTTAAGAGGCTTAAAAGAAAGATATGAAGTATTCCACGGTGTAAAAATCTCTGATAGCAGTTTAATTGCAGCAGCAACACTTTCTCATAGATATATAACAGATAGATTTTTGCCAGATAAAGCAATCGACTTAGTTGATGAAGCTTGTAGCTTAATAAAAACGGAAATGAAATCAATGCCAGTAGAACTAGATGAAGTTTCAAGAAAAATAATGCAGTTAGAAATAGAAGAAACTGCATTATCAAAAGAAAAGGATGAATTTTCTAAACAAAGATTGGATGACATCAAAAAAGAAAAAGCAGAGCTAAAAACGAAATTTGATAGCATGAAAGCAAAATGGGATAATGAAAAGAAGTCAATAGAAAAGGTGCAAAAATTAAGAGAAGATATAGAAAAAACAAATGCACAAATTGAACAGGCTGAAAGAAGCTATGATTTAAACAAAGTAGCAGAACTAAGATATGGAAAATTGCCTAGCTTGCAAAAAGAATTAGAGGAAGAAGAAAAGAAAGAAAGTGACAAGGAAAATGTTCTATTACGAAACAAAGTAACTGCAGACGAAATTGCAGATATTGTTTCAAGATGGACAGGAATACCTGTAACAAAGCTTATGGAAGGTGAAAGAGAAAAAATACTTCACTTAAAAGACCTTCTACATAAAAGAGTAATAGGACAAGATGAAGCAGTAGAAGATGTTGCAGAAGCAATAATGAGGTCAAGAGCTGGAATAAGTGACCCTAAAAAGCCAATAGGTTCATTCCTCTTCTTAGGACCAACAGGTGTAGGAAAAACAGAACTTGCAAAAAGCCTAGCAGAATGCCTATTTGATGATGAGCATAATTTAATAAGAATTGATATGTCAGAATATATGGAAAAATATTCTACCTCAAGACTAATTGGTGCGCCTCCAGGATATGTTGGCTATGAAGAAGGTGGTCAATTAACAGAAGCTGTTAGAAGAAAACCATATTCAGTTGTATTATTTGATGAAATAGAAAAAGCACATCCAGACGTATTTAACATATTGTTACAAGTATTAGATGACGGAAGAATAACAGACTCTCAAGGAAGAACTGTAGACTTTAAGAACACAATTATTATATTAACATCAAACTTGGGCTCAGAATACATCTTAGAGGGAATAACAGATAAAGGAGAAATTTCAGAAGAAGCAAAAGAAAAAGTAAATACCCTATTAAAGAAAAGCTTTAGACCAGAATTCCTAAACCGTTTAGACGAGATAGTATTCTATAAACCATTAAAGAAAGAAGAAGTTACAAAGATACTAGACTTGCTAATAGTAGACTTGGAAAAGAGATTGGAAGACAAACACATTACATTAGAATTAACAGATAAAGCAAAAAGCTATTTAATAGATAACGGCTATGATGAAGTATATGGTGCAAGACCACTAAAGAGATTTGTTACCAAAAAACTAGAAACACTAATAGCTGAAAAAATATTAAAACAAGAAATAAAGCCATCCTCTAAGGTAGTTGTAGACTGTGAGAATAATCAGCTAGTTGTTAAAAAATAAAATGCATAAATATGAAAAAATACCAACAAAAAGATACAGTAAAATTGTCTAAACAACAGAAAAAGTAAAAAGGGGGATGCTTATGAAAAAAATAGTAGGAATCGTAGCATTAGTTTTAGGAATAATTCTAATATTACTATGTGTAATAATGTTTACAGACTTGGGAAATGACATAAGAGTATTTGTATATGAGGAACTAACCTTGCCTAAGGAAATTGTTGAAATGGAAGAGCCAGACAAAATAAAAATAACATATACATATTGGCCAGCTGAAGAAAAGTTCGATATAGAAATAACTGATAAAGAACTTATAAAACTAATACAAGAAAGTATAGCAGATAAAAAACTAAAGAACTATTCTTCATCAATATTATTAGCTGTTTCAGGATACTATAATGTTGATTTAGGCAATGGTGTAAGTTTTATGTTTGATAACTATGATAAAGACGGATATGTTATGCTCAATAATAATGGAAATCAATTCTTAACAGCAATATATCCAGAAATACTGAAGAAAATAGTAGACAAAGTAGATGTAGTACTTGCAGAGAGAGCCTTGATATTCAAAACAGATAAGGTAACAATTAAGCAAGGAGAAACTGCAGTAGAAATAACAGAAAAAACTGCATTAGAGTACATATTAAATCAATGTAAGAACGTATATTCTAAAAAAATAAATTATATACCAGAAATAAAATTACCTGACTATGAAATGGATTTTAACAACAACATTAAGCTATATATCTATAAACAAGAAGACCAAGGCTGGCTTGAGCAAAATGGCACAACTTTTGAGGCACGTGGACTAACAGTATTTGACACTATTTTAGAAAATGCTTTAACAGATATGCCACAGAAAAAGGATATGTTTACTACTGACAAAATTACAATAGAAGATAAAAATAAATCAATAGAAATTACAGATAAAGACGTAATAGAAAAGATAACAACACCTCTTATCTATTCTACTTTAAGAACACCAGATTGGATAAAAGATTATGATATAACCAAAGAATATGATGGAGGAATTAGAGTAAAAATAAATGACTATGAATATCTAATTCCAGGCAAAGTCGGAACAGTAAATATAGGTAACAGATATATTATTTCAGAAAATAAAGAAATAAGTTTTTGTTTTCCTTTAATATCAATAGATAACTATGTAAATGAACTATTAGGAAATAAGATAGAGGAGCCAACTGGTACAACTATTATTGCAGTTCCTCAATAATAAGAAGTTGGTGGGGAAAATATAATTGTTCAAAATGATAAATTAAACATTAAAAAGATGCTAGCAAGCATTGATGAAGATAAAATAGTATCTTATAAAAACGAGAATAGTGAAACTGCATGTTATGCGTATAAACCAAGTATAGAAAACTTATATAAATATGCCGATATTGTGCTTATAGGAAGTTTTGATTGTAATATAAAATCATTTGCCGACGGGATAGAAATTTATACAGAAACAAAGTTTAATACCGTACAGGTGTTAAAAAACGAAACCGATATAGATGTAAGTAAAAACGTTGTCTTTAATAGACGTGGAGGAATAATGACACTAGATAAATATATGGCCGATAATGACACAATAAGATCTGACGAATTTATAGACATTCCAGAAGATGAGAGAGATGAGTACTATGTTATACATAGCTATGGACCAAATAATAAATTAGATTTTTCCTCTTCTGATAAGAATAAAAAATATATATTATTCTTAAATTTAAATAATGGCAGATTAGGCTTAAATTCTTCATACTATGGCATTAGAGAAATAAATTCGAATAACCAAGTTTATGACTATGATACAGATACATTTATAGACTGCGACTGACGAATAAGTTGACATAATATTGCAAAGGTGCTATAATAACTGTATAGTTAAAAACTTTTTTTACAAAAATGGAGGACACTGATTATGTACTATGTGGAAGTAATAGCACGGTTGATAATGCTGGTTGTTGCAATCGGGCTCCAGGCAGATTGCATCAAAAACGCAATTCTGGCAAGTTCATTTGTCAGAAACATTCTATCCATTATTGGATTCGTTGTCTTTGGCTCGATATGGTGCTTAAATTACATCATAGTCAAAGTGACGATTGATGGAATGGTACAGCTATATCAAGTGGTAGTTATTACATTAATAGAGCTTGCACTATCATCATTGATAGGTTGTATTCTGGTAAAACACTCTTAGGCAACAATCCTCTGTAACCTAAATGGTCTCATTTGCCTAATTTAGGGGGTCGCTATTCTCTCATTTGAGGATGGCGATTTTTTTGCTTAAAATTAAGTAGTAGTTTTTATACAAATATAGTGAAAACTATTTAAAGTAGAGTAAAAATTTGATATAATGCATACAGAAAAATTAAGGAGCGAAAAATGGATTTAGGAATACAAAACAAAGAGATATCTGAATATCTAAAAGTTTTATCATCAGAAATACCAGAATTTTTATATGAATACGCTACTGTAAAAGAGATGCAAAGACTAAAAGGAATAAGTATGATTTCGGCATGTGAACACACAAAGTTAATTCCATATAAATTTTTCCATACAAGGTATGAACATAGCCTTGGTGTAGCACTAATAGTTTGGAATTTTACTAAAAGTAGGAAGCAAACTATTGCTGGATTATACCACGATATTGCAACACCGGCTTTTAGTCATGTAGTAGATTACATTCACGGAGACTATGAAAAACAAGAAACCACAGAAGGATTAACAGAAAAGTTTATAGCAGAGTCAAATGAAATTACTAAACTCTTAAAAAGAGACAACATAAAAATAAATGACGTAAAAGATTATCATCTATATCCAATAGCAGATAATGATAGTCCAAAATTATCGGCAGATAGACTCGAATATACCTTAAGTGATGGACTAGTTACTCAAGATGCATTTTCTATTGAATCCATAAAAAAAATATATAACAATCTTACTATATTAAAAAATGAAAAAGAAGAAGAAGAACTTGGTTTTAAAAATTTAGACATCGCAGAAGAATATATTACAAGAGCAAGCAAGATGTGGCATTTGTTTTCTGGAAACAATGAAAACAATATGGTAATGCAGTTTTGGACAGATATATTAAAAAAGATGGCTAACGAGGGCTATATTAAAGAAGAGGACTTATATAAACATTCTGAAGCAGAAATAGTAAATATGATAGAAAAATGCCCAAATGAAAATATTTCAAAAGCTTTTAAAATATTTAAAAATAGTGAAAAGATAGGAAGAAGCGAAGAAATAGTAAAAGGCAAATATTGTATTTCTGTAAAAAACAAGAAAAGATATACTAATCCACTAGTTTTAGTTGATGGCAAAGCTAAAAGAATAAACCAAGCTTCCTTGAAAGGAAAAGAAATTATAGAAGAGATAAAAAATTATAATGATACCCAATATGCATATTTGGATATTGATATTTAAAGCGATAAAGGAGAAATATATATGTTGCAATTAAAGAGGCAAAAGAAGAAACAGGAATAAAAAATGTTACTCCTATTTCTAACGATATTTATTCTCTAGAAATAATTACTGTAAATGGACATGAAAAAAGAGGAAAATATGTAGCTTCGCATGTTCATCTTAATGTAACATATTTGCTAGAGGCTGATGAAAAAGAAGAAATACATATTAAAGAAGATGAAAACAGTGGCGTAAAATGGGTATCAATAGATAAGGTTTTAGAAGCTTCATCTGAACCTTGGGTACGAGATAGAGTTTATGCTAAAATAATAGATAAGATGAAGAAAGATGGAATTATTAAGAAATAATTACATATACAACAGATGATGGACAGGTTAGAATAGATGTAAGACTAGAAGACTAATTTAATGAAAAATCAGTTGTAAAGGAATCCTTGACAACTGCAAAAGATGGAAAAAACTATAAAACAAAATATCTAAAAAAATTTAATAAAATAAGAATAAATAAAAATAGTTTGTGACCAAATTCGTGTAAAATTCGTGTATAATGTGTTATAATATATTAAGTATAAAGAGGTGCTTATGAAAAAGTTAAAAATAGAGACAATAAAAGAATTTGTCAGAACAGGAAAAATTAGGTGGACTAATCACTGCGTAGTCAGATTATTTCAAAGGAATATATCTCAAGAAGATATAGAGAATGCATTATTAAATGGAGAGATTATAGAAGAATATGAAAATGATTATCCATATCCAAGTTGTTTAGTTTATGGAGTAAATTTAAATAACAAAGTATTGCATGTTGTTTGTGGAGCAAATGAGACTGAGTTATGGGTAATTACGGCATACTATCCAGATAATATAAAATGGGAAGATGATTTAAAAACAAGAAAGGAGATAGAGTAATATGAGTTGCTTTATGTGTAAAGGAGATTTAGAAAATAAAAAAACAACATTTATGGTTGAACTAAATAATTGTATTATCATTATTAAGAATGTACCATCACAAGTATGTAAACAATGTGGCGAAGTTTCTTATAGTAATGAAGTAGCGAAGCAATTAGAGAAATTAGTAAATTCAGTAAAAAATGCAATTACTGAAATTACAGTAATTAATTATACAGAAAAAGTCGCATAAGATAGACAGCTTATAGGGGGCAAAATATGTTCAAATTACATTCAGAATACAAGCCAACTGGCGACCAGCCACAGGCAATAGAATATTTATCTAATGGAATAAAAGAGGGGAAAAAGTTCCAGACCTTACTTGGTGTTACAGGCTCTGGAAAAACTTTTACAATGGCGAATATTATACAGCAAGTTCAAAAGCCAACATTAGTGCTAGCACACAATAAAACACTTGCTGGGCAATTATATAGTGAGTTTAAAGAATTCTTCCCTGAAAATAATGTTGAGTACTTTGTGTCATACTACGACTATTACCAGCCAGAGGCATATATTGCATCTTCTGATACATACATAGAAAAAGATGCCTCTATAAATGACGAGATAGACAAGTTACGCCATTCTGCTACAGCAGCATTGTTCGAAACAAGAGATGTAATTATTGTTGCATCTGTTTCGTGCATCTATGGATTGGGTGATCCAATAGATTACGAACACATGATTGTTTCTTTAAGACCAGGTATGCAAAAAGAAAGAAACGATATAATGAAAAGACTAATTACAATGCAGTATAGCCGAAATGAGCTTGATTTTAAGAGAGGTACCTTTAGAGCAAAGGGAGATATATTGGAAATTTATCCGTCTGATGAAAGTGAAAGTGCTATAAGAGTTGAGTTCTGGGGAGATGAAATTGAGAAAATATCGGAAATAAATCCATTAACAGGTAAAGTAATTGCAACAAGAAATCATGTTATGATATTCCCTAATTCACACTATGTTACTACTGCAGATAAGATGGAACGAGCAATAGGCACTATAGAAGAGGAACTACAAGAAAGAAT